>NZ_JAMWYY010000011.1 GCF_024305175.1 Flavobacterium sp. | reverse complement strand
CCTACAAAAAAAATTCTACCAAAATTTATTTTATTGTAAGATTATTTTCTTACATTGCGCTCTCAAATAAAAGCAGTATTTTTACTAAAAATAAGACGATACTAATGAGCGCAGATAAAGAAGCAAAACTAAAAGCACTACAGCTAACGCTGGATAAACTGGATAAGGCTTACGGCAAGGGTACCGTAATGAAAATGGGCGACCAGGCCGTAGAGGAGGTAGAGGCCATACCTTCGGGCTCGCTGGGGTTAGACCTGGCACTGGGCGTAAACGGCTACCCGCGCGGCAGGATAATAGAGATATACGGACCTGAATCGTCAGGTAAAACAACCCTTACGCTGCACGCCATAGCCGAAGCGCAGAAGGGCGGCGGCATTGCTGCCTTTATTGATGCCGAGCATGCTTTTGACCGCGGTTATGCCGAAAAACTGGGGGTTGACATTGAAAACCTTATCATATCGCAGCCCGACAACGGCGAGCAGGCATTAGAGATTGCCGAGAACCTTATCCGAAGCGGTGCCATAGATATTGTGGTTATCGACTCGGTGGCGGCGCTAACGCCAAAAAGTGAAATTGAGGGCGAAATGGGCGACAGTAAAATGGGCCTTCACGCACGCCTTATGAGCCAGGCACTAAGAAAATTAACTGCTACCATAAGCAAGACCAACTGTACGGTATTCTTTATTAACCAGCTTCGCGAAAAGATTGGTGTAATGTTTGGTAACCCCGAAACCACAACGGGTGGTAACGCACTAAAGTTCTATGCATCGGTAAGGCTTGACATTCGCCGTTCGTCTCAAATTAAAGACGGTGAGAACGTGCTGGGTAACCGCGCCAAAGTAAAAGTGGTTAAAAACAAAGTGGCGCCACCGTTTAAAACCGCCGAGTTCGACATTATGTATGGCGAGGGCGTGAGCAAAACAGGCGAAATCTTAGACCTTGCGGTAGAGTTCGAGATCATCAGGAAATCGGGCTCGTGGTTCAGCTACGGCGAAACCAAGCTGGGACAGGGTCGCGATGCTGTGAAGGGGCTTATTAAAGACAACCCCGAACTGGCCGATGAGCTGGAAATTAAAATAAAAGAAGCCATTAAAGAACAATCGGCTTAAACAACATAACAACCCGGAGCATGCTCCGGGTTTTTTATTGGCATACAACATATTAAAGTACGCAACCTTTTGTGCACTTTTGTATCTGATATGTAAACGCAACCGTATATTTTTTTGATTGTTTGATTTTATGAAAAAGCTGTTATTGTTATTAGTGCTTGTGGCGGGCCTTAGCGCCTGTTCTTTAGAAGAAGACACGCCGCAGTTTGAAGTGGCATTTTTGCCCGTAGAAAGCCTTGAGCTGCCCGAAAGCATGGTGCCCGGGCACACCTACCCCATAAAAGTTTATTACAAAAGGCCGGATGACTGCCATTATTTTGACGGGTTTTATACAGAGAAAACCAACAATAGCGAAATACTTGCCGTGCAGGCACTTGTTATTCAGGATGCTAAGTGCAAACCCCTGGCTACTGATGAGGCAGAATGGGCCATGTATGATTTTACCTGCCCCAACAATTTAGATATTACCCAGTACAGCGCATATTCGTTCCAGATTTTTAAGGGTGTCGACAGCCAGGGCAACCGCATTTTTGAAACCGTATCTGTACCCGTGGGAGAATAAAGACCAAACACTAAAAACAATAACCGAATTTGGGTTTAGAGCAGCTTATACAGGAATGCCAGCGGGACAATATTAAGGCCCAGGAACAGCTTTACAGGCTTTTTGCCCCGAAGCTGTTTTCGGTATGCCTTAAGTATTCGCGCAGCTATGCCGATGCGCAGGACAACCTGCAGGACGGCTTCCTGCTGCTGTTCCGCAAAATTGGGCAGTTCCAGTTTAAGGGTTCTTTTGAAGGCTGGGCCAAAAGGCTTATGGTGAATAATGTGCTGCAAAAATACCGCAGCCAGGGCGTGGTAGAGCTGGTTAGTGAAAACATACCGGACGAACCCGAAGTAGAGATAGAAACAGAAGATGTGAGCATGGATTTTTTGCTGGGCATCATTCAGCAACTGCCGGATCGTTACCGCATGGTGTTTAACCTATATGTAACCGATGGCTTTTCGCATAAAGAAATAGCAGAGATGCTTAATATAACAACTGGCACCTCTAAATCTAACCTTGCAAGGGCAAGGATGATACTAAAGGAAAAAATTGAAGCGCACCAGGGGAATTTAAAAAGTACCTACAGCAAATGAAAGAGAAAAAACACATAGACAGGCTTTTCCAGGAAAAGTTTAAGGATTTTGAAGTTAACCCGCCCGACTTTGTATGGGAAAACATTGAGGCGGAACTCCAGAAAAAGAAAAAGCGCCGCGTTATACCGATATGGTTCAGGCTTAGCGGCGTGGCTGCCCTTTTGCTTATAGGCCTGCTGCTGCTTAACCCGTTTAAGGAGGAGCAACAGCTAAGGCAGGAAAACAACCCGGTAGTAAAAAGCAGCGATGATAATGGCGCTGGTAATAGTAATAGCGGCAACCCTGCCAGCAACGCTACTGAAAGTAGTGTAATAAATGAAAATTATGGCTTAGTGAACAGCGAAACAACTGAGGGCACAACCGGAACCAATGACACGGGCAGCGGCACGCAGGAAAGTTATCCAAGCACAAATAGTTCTAAGGGTAATAGTACTCCGAAAACCAATAATTTTAGCAATAGTCAAAGCGCTGTGGCTTCGCAGGACAGGAGCAACAATACTAAAAATACTTCTGTTGCCACGAATGCTGATGCTGCAAAACCCAAGAATATAAAAAATACTGCAACCGGCATTACTACTAATACGCAATCGGCGGTTGCTGTATCAGGAACAAACAACAGGGCAGCAGAAAAAAGCGATGCAAACCAAAATAAGAATAATAGCGCTATAACAGGTATTAACCCTTCGGCTATAAATGATACTACAGAACAGGCTGTTGCCGTAAGTGATAACAGCACTACTACACAAGGTACCGATGCAATTGTAAATGAAACTGTATCTGGAAATACTGTCATCAACAAGGATATTACTATAGAAGAAGCCGTTGCCGAAACAGAAATAGATTCAGCTTTTGCAGAAGAGCCTGAAAATGAACTCGAAAAACTGCTTCAGGAAAAATTAAACGAAAAAGATAAAAACAAACTGGCACAGGCAGAAGTTAACACCAAATGGAATGTTCGCCCTCAGGTAGCGCCTGTTTTTTATAACTCGCTCTCTCAGGGTTCGCCTATAGATGCACAGTTTGCAGGCAACAGTAAAGACTATAACAATAACCTGAGCTATGGGGTAGGCATTAATTATGCGCTTAATGATAAAATATCAATACGTTCAGGGGTTAACACGGTAAACCTCAGCTATTCTACCCGCGGCGTTGAGTTTTACCCGAGCATGTCGGGCCAGACCAACAACGTGAGCAGTAACAGGCCTGAAAGCACAACTGCTAACCTGGTAGTGCAATCGGCAAACGCTGAAAATGCATCTCCTAACGAAGCTGCCTCAAGCCAAACGTTCAGCGGGTCGCTTTTACAGGAAATGGGTTATATAGAAGTACCCGTAGAAATGTCTTATGCATTGCTTAATAAAAAATTCGGCATAGAAGTTATAGGTGGTTTCAGCACACTGTTCCTAAACGATAACCAGGTAAGTGTAGTAACCGACCAGGGCTATAGCTCTCCTCTCGGCCAGGCGGAAAACCTCAACAACATACATTTCAGCACCAATGTGGGTCTTGGCTTCAGGTACCGTTTTACAAAAGCATTACAGGCCAGCTTTGAGCCTACATTTAAATACCAGTTAAATGCCTTCAGCAGTGATGCAGGCAATTTTAAACCTTATTTTATCGGATTATATTCCGGTATAAGTTTCAGCTTCTGATATAGCTAAAGTTTTAGGTAGTCCCTTAACAGGGATAATTAGTAAGGCGCCCGTGCACATTTAGGGCGCTTTATTTTTTTACATAAGCGGCTTACTCATAAACTGTATCAAGCACTTCAAAAGTGTCAGAAACATCAATAACAGCACCGTCTTCCATGACTACATGGAGGTCAAAATTATAAATGCCTTTCGCTTCATTTGTTTCAAGAAGTACATTCCACCACAGCCTGTTTATATCAGCCGTTTCAAATACCTGTTCACAATTATTACCAACGGTTAACTTAGCAGAAGTAATGAATCCTTCAGGATTGCTAACGGCACCATCTGCTGATTCTATGATGTCAGAATAACTACTTATAAATGATGTTCCGGTTTCCGTATTTTTAATATAAATCACAAAGCTATCACGAACACCATCTCCGTTTGGGGTTACAAAGTAAGGTACTGATACCATATAGTTACCTGTGTTATAAACTTCTTTAAAACCAAATGAATTTTGGAACTCTTCAGAAATTGTAACTTCCATAGTTGAAGCAGGAATACATTCGTTTATGTTACTATTATTTCCTCGATCATCGTCACCTGAACACGAAAGTAATGTTGTCATTAAAGCAAGGGTAAGAAGTTTTAGTTTCATTTGAATAGTTTGTATAATGTTAGTTCCAGTAATCCTATTTTTTTAGGAGTTTTACTAAATTGGCATAAATAACCTGCCTTGTTTTATCCTTCAGTTCTTTTTTATCATCAAGGGTTAAGCCTTCTGTCGAAATAAAAGGTAATACTCTTGCACGCATTACCCCCGGGCTGCCGCTAAGAAATGTATAACTGAAACGTTTCTTGTTGTCCGGAAAAACCATTGGCACTATGGGTATCTGGTGTTCTATCGCAAGGCGAAACGCCCCGTCCTTAAACTCATCCAGTACTATACTTTCATCATCGGGCACACCGCCTTCAGGAAAAATACAAATGCTCAGGCCTTCATTAAGCCTTTTCTGCGCGCGCTGAAAAACCTCAAAGCGGCTTTTACTGTTGTTGCGGTCTACCAGTATGCTGGTGCGCTTATAAAAAAAACCGAAAATGGGTATTTTGGCAAGCTCTTTTTTACCTACAAAAACAAAAGGGTTTTTGCTTACCAGCAGCATCAGCATAATATCTGCCATGCTGGTGTGGTTGGCTACCAGCATATAGCTTTTGCCTTTATCCATTTCCTGCTCGCGGGTAATTTTGGTACGGAAACCCATCCCGAAAAGGATGATGCGCGCCCACAGCCGCGCCAGCAAAAAGAACTGCGGATAGGTTTTAGGCGAGAGTATGGTAATTATCAGTACCGGCGAAAGCACAATTATAGGCACACCCAACAATAGGTAAAACCATATGCGCCAAAGCGTCAGCAATACAGGCTTAATAATTTTCATAGTGCCAAATGTAATCATTAGCCTCCTATCTTTATATCAAATCCGTTACCTTTGCTTAAAATTTTATACAAAGCAATGGCAAAAATACTTACAGGCATCCAGAGTACGGGTACACCGCATTTGGGCAACCTGCTGGGCGCAATTTTACCGGCTGTAGAAATGGCCAATAAACCTGAAAATGAATCGTATCTTTTTATAGCCGACCTGCACTCTGCAACACAAATTAAAAACGGGGCAGAACTTAGGGCTAATACTTACAGCGTAGCCGCAACATGGCTTGCCTGTGGGCTCGACATTAACAGGGCAGTATTTTACCGCCAAAGCGATGTACCGCAAGTTGCAGAGCTTAGCTGGTACCTTAGCTGCTTTTTCCCTTACCAGAGGCTTACCCTTGCCCATTCGTTTAAAGACAAAGCCGACAGGCTGGAAGATGTAAACGCCGGATTATTTACATATCCTATGCTGATGGCTGCCGATATACTTTTATATGATGCCGAGTTTGTGCCGGTGGGTAAAGACCAGCTTCAGCATATAGAAATTACACGTGATGTGGCCGCGCGCTTTAACCACCAGATGGGTGATACCTTTGTATTGCCGGAACCTATTACAAGTGAGGAAACAAAAATAGTTCCCGGTACCGATGGCGAAAAGATGAGTAAATCGCGCAATAATTTCATAAATATCTTTATGGAAGACAAACCCCTGCGCAAGCAGGTAATGGCTATACAAACCGACAGCACCCCGTTGGAAGAACCCAAAAACCCGGAAACCTGTAACGTGTTTGCCATGTACAGGTTACTGGCCACACCAGAACAGACAGAAGCCATGCGCGCCAACTATTTAGGCGGCAACTATGGTTACGGGAATGCTAAACAGGCACTGTTTGAACTTATAACCGAAAGGTTTGCGACTGTACGAGAAAAATACAGCTATTATATGGCTAACTTAAATGAGGTTGATGCCGCACTAAAAACAGGATCTGAAAAGGCGGCTGCCGTTGCAAACGGCGTTTTGGCACGTGTCAGGGAAAAGCTGGGATACCTTTAGTTCTTTGTATAAGTAACTCAGACTGAAAAATTTAAATTATACATAAGGCCTTTATATTCTTATTTTGAGTAACTTAGTGTTTATTAAGAACAACTAATCACGTTATTATGAGAAATAAAGGCCTTATACTTTTATGTTTTGTTGCACTAATGGCATTTAGCTATACAACTCCTGAAGAAACTGTTTACAACCTGTCACAAAAAATTACTGTTGCAGAGGTTAAAAACGGGCAGGTTAAAGTGCTGATAAATGAAAAAGCCTTTTTAAAGGCTGCCAATGATGAAATGACGCTTACTCCAAAGCATCATGTTGATGCGTTTAAAATACTTAAAAACGAAGCCGTACCCGGTGGGCTTTACTACATAGAAATGTCTTCAACAAAAAGCAGCTTTAAATTGGTAAGGGCATTATATAACCGCAACAACAAGCTGGTTATGGATAAAGAAGCCTCTGATAACGATTACCTTTTACATAGTTATTTCGTTAGCTGTAACGGCTACGGCTGCAGCCCTGCACTTGTATATGAAGATGAACAGGCCTACTGGATTTGCGAAAGCAGTACTGAAAACAGCAGCTGCGAAAGATCGGTAAGCATTATCAATTAAACCGCTTCAAACATTTTACCGGGCAAAGGGCGTATCACACCCTTTAGCTCCATTGTAAGCAGCATAGATGATAATTTAAATACCGGCATTTCGCATGCCAGCGCAATAAGGTCGAGCTGCTCTTTGCCGTTTTTCAGCAGGTAGTCATATACCTTTTGCTCGTCATCTTCAAGCGAAATAAACAACTGTTTTTGTACGGGCTTTTGTTTCTTTTCTTCCGTTTCCCAGTTCATGATGTAAATAAGGTCGGCAGCACCTGTAAGCAGGTTAGCACGCTGCGTTTTAATCAGGTTATTACAGCCCATGCTGTACTTATCGGTGATACGTCCCGGTACGGCAAACACATCACGGTTATAGTCGTTTGCAACATTTGCAGTAATAAGCGAGCCGCCTTTCTCGGCGCTTTCTACGATTATGGTTGCCTCGCTTAGCCCGGCTACAATTCGGTTACGTTTTACAAAGTTTTCTTTGTCAGGGTTGCTGCTGCTCCAAAACTCGGTCATAAAACCGCCGTTCTGTTCCATCTTCGCTACATACTTTTTATGCACTTTCGGGTATACCTGGTTTAATCCATGTGCTACTACACCAATAGTTTGCAATCCTAAATCCATAGCCACAAGGTGAGCGTGGATGTCTATACCATAAGCAAAACCGCTTACAATAACAGGATTAAGCGGCACCAGGTCTTCCAGCAGCTTGCGGGTAAAGTCGGCGCCATAAGCGGTCATTTGCCTTGTACCTACTATACTGAGCATCTTTCTGCCCTCAACATCTATATTCCCGGAACTGAACAGCAGCACCGGCCCATCTATACAGTGCTTTAACCTTTCAGGATAGTCTTTATCAAGATAAAATGATGTAGAAATGTTATTGCCCGAGATAAATTTCATTTCGGCTTCAGCCAGCCGTAATCCTTCAGGATTTTTAAGGTTGTTGTATAAAATATCGCCTACTCCCTCTATGGCTAATATCTGCTGGCGCTTTGCCTTAAAAACAGCTTCGGCACCCCCTAAATGGTTAATCAGCTTTTTGGCAACTATATCGCCCACGCCCTCTACCCGCATAAGGGCGAGGGTATTCAGTAATTCATTTTCCGACATAAAAACATGATAAGCAGGCCGTTAATTAGTTTTGCTGCTTTGTTAATAAAATTTGTGAATAAAATTTTGCTTTGGCTGTTGAATGGTTAATTTTGTGTTTATGATGATAGAAAAATACATATCGGCACTATTGTATCGTTACCAGTGTGTTACGGTTCCCGGCTTTGGAGCTTTCCTTGCCGAAACAAGCCCCGCAAGGCTTGACAGTACCACGCATACCTTCTATCCTCCTAAAAAACTCATTTCTTTTAATGCGAATTTAAAGAATAATGACGGGCTTTTAGCCAACCACATAGCCTTACAGGAAAATATTTCTTATGATGAGGCTGTGGCGGCAGTGCAAAAGCAAACGGCACAATGGCTTTACATGCTGGAAAGCGGGCAGCCGCTACTGCTTAAAAATCTGGGCCAAATAGCCCGCAATGCCGAAGGTAGCCTTGTGTTTACACCTGATACTCCTGTTAATTACCTTACAGATGCTTTCGGGCTAAGTACTTTTACTTCTCCTGCCGTTAAACGTGAGGAATATATAGCTGTAAATGATACAGAAGAAGCCGAAGAAGAAGTACCTGTACTGCTAACGGCGCAACGCAGGCGCAGCTACCCGTACCTTAAATATGCAGCCTTGTTTGCCGTTGCTTTAACCGCAGGCGGCGCAGTCTACAAAACATGGTACGAACAGCAGGTGGCTAAAGAAACGCTTTTAGTGCAGCAGCAGGTACAGGAAGAAGTGCAGCAACGCATACAGCAGGCTACCTTTTTTATAGAAAACCCATTGCCTGCGGTACAACTTACCGTAAAAGAAGAAGTAACCGTTATGCCTTACCATATAGTGGCAGGCGCTTACCGCAGCGAAGCTAATGCAGCCACGGCAGTTGCACAGCTTAAAGATAAAGGCTACACAAAAGCACGGGCTTTAGGAATAAACAAATTCGGGCTTTACCCGGTTATTTACGGAAGCTACAGTGATGCTGCCGAAGCGCAGAATGACATGAATGCCATAAGGAGAGGCGAAAACAGCGAAGCCTGGTTACTCATAAAAGAATTATAAAAGCATCCTCCGCCACGGAGGATTTTTTATTTACTGTAGTATCTTTGCCACAAAAATATCAGTATGCAGGTAAAATATCCTTCAGACTCGGTTTGCATAATGACCGATATGGTGCTTCCCGGCGAAACCAACCCACTTAACAACCTTTTTGGCGGCGAGCTACTGGCCCGTATGGACCGTGCCGCAAGCATTGCCGCACGCAGGCATTCGCGCCGAATTGTGGTAACCGCCTCTGTAAACCATGTTGC
Source organism: Flavobacterium sp. (assembly GCF_024305175.1). Taxonomy (GTDB): domain Bacteria; phylum Bacteroidota; class Bacteroidia; order Flavobacteriales; family Flavobacteriaceae; genus Flavobacterium. The sequence continues at coordinate 55,885 of NZ_JAMWYY010000011.1, read as the reverse complement.
TTTTAACCGCTCTATACCTTTGGGAAGTGTTGTTACGGTAGAGGCTAAGGTTTCACGTACCTTTAAAACCTCTATGGAAATTTTTATTGATGTGTGGACAGAAGACCGCGAAAGCGGGACAAGGGCCAAAGCAAACGAAGCTATTTATACTTTTGTTGCCGTAGATGAAACAGGACGCCCGGTTGAAGTACCGCCAATAGAACCGCAGACAGAACTTGAAAAGCAGCGTTTTGATGCCGCCCTGCGCCGTAAACAGCTAAGCCTTGTACTTGCCGGCAAAATGAGCCCGCATGATGCTACAGAGCTAAAGGCATTATTTGTATAGGGTTAATCCGAACCAATAATAGTTAAAAATTCCATTTCTTCACTTGTTGCAGCAGAAATGGAATTTTTATTTTAAGTCATTTTATTTTATAATCCACTGTTCAGGGTTAAGCCTGCTGGTGTTGTGGGTTATCATCAGCTTTACCACAGTTTTACCGGTAACCGGATTGGTGTGCACTGTACCAAGATTTTGTTTTACAGAAACCTTTTCGCCAATATTTACACTGGTGCTGCTAAGGTTAAAGTAAATGGATATATAGTCACCATGCTGCACAAAAACAGCTTTTGTACCTGTTCCCTGTATCAATTGGATGTCTATAACCTCTCCGGAGAATATAGAGCGCACAGCAGCGCCTTTCTCGGTGGTTATCTCTATCCAGCTATGGTCTACCTCCACGGTAGAGGCGAACGGACTGCGTTGCAGGCCATAACCCATACTCATATAACCTTTTTCAACAGGCCATGGTAATTTACCTTTGTTAGCTTTAAAGTTATCTGCTATTATTTTACCTTCTTTGGTCAGCACAATCTTGTTAGGCGCTGCCGTAGCGGCAGAACTTTTGCTTGCCGTTGTAGCGCCTGATGCTGCCGCTTTTTTGTTTGCAGCCGCAATAGCATCGCGTATAATTTTGTCAATCTTACGCTCAATATCTTTGGCTTCGCTCTGCTTTTTCTTAATATCGGCAGTGTAGCGCTTTTTATCTTTCTGTATCGCCTTTACCAGTTTCTCCTGTTCCTTTTTCTCTTCCTCAAGCTCTTTTTTAACCTTAAGGTTTTCTGCCAGCAGTTTTTCTTTTTCTTTTTTCTGAACGTTCAGCTTGTCCTGCAATCCTTCAAGTTCGGTTTTGGTAGCCCTTATTTCTTCAGCCTGAATTTTGCGGTAGCTGGCATATTGCTTCATGTACTGCATGCGCTTGTATGCCTGCAAAAAGTTATCTGAAGACAATATAAACATTATCCGGCTTTGCTGCGAACGGTTCTTGTATGCCTTTACCAATGTTTGTGAATAATCATCTTTAAGAACTTTAAGCTCGCGCCCCAGCTTGTTTATCTTTAGCTGGTTAAGGTATATTTCATCTGTAAGTATACGGGTTTGCTTTTGGGTATTGTTTATCAGCTTTTCACTAAGCTGAATTTTTGCCTGGTTATCGGCAATCTGGGTAAGTACCGACTTTTCCTTTTTGTTCTCCTGGCTTAGCAGATTGCGAAACTCTCTGATTTCTTTTTCTATCTGCGCTTTTCGCTGCTCCAGGATTTTTTTCTGGTCCTGGGCAGAAGCCATAGTGGTGCAGGCTATAAGAAGTATGGTAAGGATCTTTTTCATCAGCAAATTTCAGTTAGTTGATAAAAACCTGCTCAAACCCTTCGGGAACATCATAAGGGAAAGAGAAATCTTCGTCAAAGGTAACGCTATTGTAATCAATATTAATATTCACTTTATCATTTTGAACTGCCTCAATTTTTATAGAAGCAGGCATAATCCTGCTGCCAAACTCCCTGTGGGCAGGATATTGTATGTCGAGGCTTCGGGGTTCTTTACCTTCCTGGTATATATTTTCTTTTTTAAGCAGGTAATTCGCACCCTCAAACAAAAACTCTTTATTAACACCGCCTGATTTCGAGAAAAGCCTGTATAAGCCATCTTCTATTTTTGCGGTTAGCTGTTCTTTTTCAAGGTTGTAAAGCGCCTGCGCGGTAAAAAGGTTTTGTACTTTCTTATAATCAAGCTCAGTGCCCAACCACCTGCTCAGCATGGCATAATCTCCCTCAAAATAAGTATTGCCCAGCTTTTCATAATAACTAACCCTGTCGGGTGTTATTAGCGCCTTTGCCATTGTTATTCCTAAAAATTTTATACTAACCAGTATCTTCTCGTCCTTCTTTATACGGATGTCTGCCGATACTTTCTGCGCCAGGTTTTTATCCGTATAACGCGCATCGGCTTTTATGTAGAGGGTTTTAAAGTCTTTGTTGTTGGCATAATGCCCCTTTACAATTTCTTTTGCAGTACGGTCTTCTTCGGCACCCTGCTCGCTCAGCACAGCCTGTTTTGGCTTGCATGAAGCAAGCATTGCCACAGCAAATAATACGGCTGCGATTTTTCTCATCGGGTTCTCTTCTGTTTTAATACTTTCTCTGCCCTTGTTTTGTAATCATTTGATTTTTTTGTGTCGCCAAGTCCTTCATAGGTTTTGGCAAGCTGCGTGTTAAAGCCTGCTTCCAGCTCGGGGTCTTCCACTACAAAGTCGGCCCCGCTTTCTAAAAAGTCCTTTGCTTTTTTAAACTGGCCTGTTGCATTGGCACCCACACCGGCAAAATAGTATAAGCGCGCGTGTGTAGGGAAAAGATCTATATAATCGGCTGCTTTTTTAAGCAGCAATTCATTTTGTGCATTGTTTTCATACGTATAAAGCAAAAGCTCTACAGCCTCTATATCATCATTGTTAGCGGCAAGCGATTTAGTAAAGTAATCGGCTGCCCTCTTGTAGTCTTTTTTATTGAAGAAAAATTTACCTACCTCTTTCGGCACGTTTACATTTTTATCATCTTCAAGATACGTCACAGCCTTATCGAGGTCGTTATTGTATTTCGGGTTGTTGTTTACAAAAATCAGGAACTCATTAAAAGCCCTGTGCTTAATCTTCCCGTCAATTTTTTTACTTTCAAGCACCCTGAATAATGACTGCACGGCTTTATCGCCCTCGTTATTATTAAGATGGAATTTAAAAAGGCTTACCTGTGCCCAGTCCGAACCCGGTATTGCCTTCTCCAGTTTTTTCGCTACCTCCTCAGCCTTTTCTTCCTGATTGCTTTCAGAGTACAGGTAAATAAGGTTAAGGTAATTTGATTCTTCTTTGGGATTGTTACGGATTGCTTCTTCAAGCTCTTCTTTACGTGGCTTACGGTATTGCTCCTCACCCATTATCTGGAGCCTGTACATTTCACGTTTATCCGATTTGCCTACTTTTTCATCAAGCTCGTTCATCAGCGCAATTGCCTTATCAAACTGGTTGGTGTACATATACAGTGAAACGAGGTCTTCCTGGTAGTATTCTTTTCGCCATTCGGTAAGCTTTTGCACTATTGGTATAGCGCGGTTCCAGTCCTGCATGGCATAATAAACATCATATAATCCCTGCCAGTACCACCGGTTTTGAGGGTCCAGTTCTGTAGCTTTTTTAAAAGCGCGTTCGGCCTCCGGGTAATTTTTTAGTGAAAGGTAGTTTTTACCAAGCTCATTATAAGCAGCAGCGCTTTCCGGCTTAAGCCTGATGCACTTTTGAAGTGCCGTTACCGCCTTATCATAGTTTTCGATACCCTTTTGTTTGAGTGCCTCATAAAAACTGTTTTCAAACTCATCATTGGCAAGGGCAATCTGGTCGGGTTCCTCCTGCTGTGCCTGCATAGCTGCGGGGCAAAGCAAAAGGCCCAATAATACCAGAATGCCTAAAAGGGTTCTTTTATTCATATATCTTATTCTAAAACCGAGTAGTCGCCAATGCTTATACTGGTAAATTTACCGTTAAACACGGCATTGCTGCCAATCATCGCATTATCTAACACGGCATTTTTTATAACCGAATTGTTTTGCACAAGGCTATTTTTTATGGTACTGTCTTCTACCCTTGTGCCTTTGCCTAACGAAACATCCGGGCCTACTTTTGCGTTTTTAAGCACTACGCCCTCGCCAATAAAGCAAGGATGTATAATTTCGCTGTTTTCTATAACGGCAGAAGCGTGTACCATGTTTTCGCCATCGGCATGTAAAAAGCCCAGCATGCGGGTGTTGGTTTCTACCGTTACGTTTTTGTTACCGCAGTCCATCCATTCATCCACCTTACCGGGAACAAATTTCATGCCCTTTTGTTTCATGTTCTCAAGGCCATCGGTAAGCTGGTACTCGCCGCCTTTCATAACATTATTATCTAAAAGATATTGCAGTTCTTCCCTTAGCGTTTCGCCGCTCTTAAAGTAGTAGATACCTATAATGGCAAGATCTGATACAAACTCTTTGGGTTTTTCTACAAAATCTACTATCTCATTTTTATCATTAAGCTGCACCACGCCAAACGCGCTTGGGTCATCTACCTGCTTTACCCATATTACGCTGTCGGCTGTAGTATCTAACGTAAAATCAGCACGGAAAAGTGTGTCGGCATACGCCACTACTATCGGCCCCTGAATACTTTCCTTCGCGCTCATTATGGCATGGGCGGTACCCAATGGCTGCTCCTGATAATAAATACTGCCTTTTGCCCCCAGCTTTTCAGCTATGGCTACAAGGTCGGTCTCTACCTGTTTTCCAAAATCTTTATGTATGATAAAGGCTATTTCTTCTATTTCCTGGTTGATAACACCTGCAATATCTTCTACAAGGCGGTGTACAATAGGTTTACCTGCAATAGGTATTAACGGTTTTGGTACGGTTAGCGTGTGCGGGCGAAGGCGTGAGCCGCGGCCTGCCATGGGGACAATAATTCTCATTTTTACGGTTTTGGTTTGTGTTTATTGTATATTGATTCCGTTGTTTTTTGCAGCCTCTTCAAAAATTTCAAATTTCCCTTTCTCTTTAAGATCAGTATAGAATGATGCTAATACTTGTTGGGCATCATTTACATATGGTGATTCTGTCTCTAAATATATTTTATATGCTTTAAACATATTATCTACCCCTTTTGAATAATCACCTGCTAAATAACTTGCGCGTCCTGAGCCAAAATATCCCTCCGGATCTTCAGGGTGAAGCTTAATAAACCTATCATATACTTCTGCTGACTTTTTAAAATCGTTCATTAGTCCGTAGGCAACCGCCATGCTTTGTAAAGGCACAGCGCCGTTAGGATCAATTTCAAGTGACTTTTCATAACATTTAATAGCTTCTTTAAAATTGCCTCTTTTACGATAACTAATACCTAAATTATCCCATGCAAAAGCAAAATCAGGATCTTTTTTTACTGCTTTGTTGTAGCTCACAATAGCGAGATCATACTGCTCACGGGCACTGTAATCCTGTCCTTCCTGATAATATTCTAAAGCTTTTTTATTAGTTGACATTGATTTTTTACCTTTTACATCATAAGCTGACATCAACGTCTTTACAGAAGGGCAGTTTTTAAGCATATATGCTTGTATCTCCTCAAAATTTTGCTTTGCATATATCTTTATTGTCCTTTCTTTTACAGTATCAGATTTAGTTTCAGCACTATCTTCTTCAGCTTTTTGAAGGTTACCTAAAAGCTTAGTCATCTGGTCTTTCATAATTTCAGCAGATATGCATGAATTTATTTGGCTGATTATTGAATCTTTTACCTGAAAAGTACTTATTTCACGTGTACACTCGCACGCGTTGTCACTTAATTTCTTTATAGTGGCTTCGGTACCTGCTTCTGCTGTATCCTGTGCCATGACCAACATCGGCATTAGCATCAAAACAAAAGTTAACCGTAAAATAGCTGGAAATTTCATATGGTTGGTTTATTGGTTTACTTAACCCCTGTACTGCCAAAGCCTCCAGCACCGCGGGTGGTTTCGGTAAGTTCTTCGGCTACTGCCCACTCGGCACGCTCGTGTTTTGCAATTACAAGTTGTGCTATGCGCTCTCCGTCGTTTATGGTGTAAGCCTCATTACTGATGTTTACCAGTATAACACCTATCTCCCCTCTATAGTCGGCATCCACTGTGCCCGGGCTGTTTAATACGGTTATCCCTTTTTTGGCGGCAAGCCCGCTGCGCGGACGCACCTGTGCTTCATACCCTATGGGAAGTTCTATAAACAATCCGGTTTTTATAATGGCACGGCCAAGCGGACTCAATACTACAGGCTCATCAAGGTTAGCCCTTAAATCCATACCGGCACTTGCAATGGTTTCATAAGTTGGTAAATCGTGCTTAGACCGGTTGATAATCTTAATTGTCATTTTGTTTGTTTTATCTCTCAAATATCAAAATACTATCAGTAATAACCAAGACTTTAGCCCGATTATTTGCTATCGGCGCCTTATAATGCGCAGCAGTTTGTCTTTTTCGTTAAAGTAAATAAACACCCCGAAAAACAACAGCATGGCACCACCAACAATATAAGAACCCCTGAACTGGTAAAAGTAAACCAAAGAAAATAATATGGAAATACCCAGATACAGGCTTATCATTTTAATATCATAAGGAATTGGGTAATACCTGCTGCCAAGCATAAAGCTAAGCCCCATCATGGTGCCGTATGCCGCTATGGTGGCAATAGCCGAGCCCATATAGCTGTACTGCGGTATTAAGGCATAGTTAAGGGCAAGCGTTATTACAGCGCCCACAATAGAGATATATGCCCCCATTTTGGTTTTATCGGACAGTTTGTACCAAACTGAAAGGTTGTGGTAGATGCCGAGAAAGAAATTTGCTATAATAATAAGCGGCACCACCTTCATCCCCTCCCAGTAGGCTTCATCGCGAATGATGAGTTCTTTCAGAAAATCTGAAAAGACAACCACCACCAGTAAAATAACTGAACCGAATACTATAAAGTATTTGGTTATCATGGCATAAGTTTGGGGGGCATTCTCATTTTTGGCATGGCTGAAAAAGAATGGTTCTATACCCAGGCGAAAAGCCGTGGCAAAAAGCGTCATAAATATGGCCAGCTTATAACATGCTGAATATATACCTACTTCGGCTTCGGCATAGCTTTCTCCTGATATTGCAGTTAAAACATTTTGCAGAATTATCCTGTCGAATGTTTCGTTTATGGCAAAGGCAATACCGGCAACAAGCACCGGAAGGCTGTAGCGCATCATGCGCTTCCAGAGTTCTTTATCAATATGCCAGGAAATTTTAAAGTAATGCGGAATCAGCACGATAAACGTGAGCAGGCTGGCAATTAAGTTTGCGATAAATATATACCCTATCTGGAAGCCAGGCACATACATGGTTTCTATTATACTGCCCGGATAGGCCTGTGCCAGCTTAGGCAGGTAAACCAGAAAGAACACGTTAAGCCCCAGGTTAACTGCTACATTACCAATTTTGATAGCCGCATAATACATGGGCCTGCCTTCTGCCCGCAGCTTAGAGAATGGTATAATAACCAGCGCATCGAGCACCAGCACCCAAATGGTATAGATAATGTAGTTGACATCAATACCCGAAGCTTCAGCCAAATAATCACGTGCCAGCAGTGCACCACCTAAAAATAATACAGATGACCAGAACAGTGATACTGTAGAAGTAGCCTGAACCTTGTCTTTATCCTCTGCATTGGAGTAAAAACGGAAAAAAGAGGTTTCCATGCCATAGGCAAGGATAACATTAAAAAGTACCATCCACGAAAAGATGATAGAAACCTCTCCGTACTCATCTTTTGGGAGCAGATCAGTATACAGCGGCGTGAGCAAAAAGCTGAACATGCGCGGCACCACCGTGGCTATGCCGTATATGGCTGTCTGCTTAAAAAGGTTTTTGTAGAGGCTCAAAGGTTTACAAGTTACTTTTTATAAGCACAAAAGTAGAGAATATTTCGGGTAGGGATAATATATTTCAGGATTAGGTTTAATCACACTGATAAAAGTATTTAACTTTTTTATCGTGTGCATCATAAAACACATAGAGATACATGTTTCCAACATGCTCAAAAAGAAGTTCCAATTCCAGTTGACAAATAAAATTATATTTATCGCCTAAAGAATTAAATGGTGTCAGGTCATTCTGTAACCAATCCGGCTCTTTTGGTGTTCTTAAAAATTCTAAGATGTCCTTTTTATTGTCTTTTAACTGTCTATATAGTTTCTCAGTTCTCTCAAAGTGAATTCTGTATTGCTCAGTAATTACAAGTGCATTAGTAGAAAAACTTGGCTTGTATAAATTGTCTGGGTTAATATCAAATGTGAAATTACCCATGCTTTCTTCTGGTGGAAAGTTTTCGTCTTCAGGACGTCCATTATAATTAAAGCTGACGTAAATTATATGTATTTTATCCATAATACCCTTGTGTGATAAGTCAAGAGTGACTAAAGGGAAGAAGTTATCAAATCCAGCATAATCAGGACAAAGTACATTTTCTTTTTCCGGGTAAAGCATAAATTTATGATACGCTTTAAAAATTGACATTAATCGCAACATAGTGTTCTATCTATAACAAACGCATATCCCATGTAAAATCTTCTGCACGGAGTAATTTTACTTTTTCCGGAAAATCAGGGTGGTGGGTGTTAATTACATAATTAAATTCCTGCGGCACTATTGCCGAGGGCACTTTAAGCAGCAGGCTTTTTACACCCCAGTACCAAACAGAACCCATATCCTGCAGGTGGGAATAGGCTTCCAGCGCACGCCAGTTTTTGGGTAGTTTTGCAGCAGGTATTTCCTGTATCGTGGCATCGTCGGCAACTTCAATAGCCATTAGCTTATAGGGTTTCTGTGCCATTATGCTGCTACGGTGGGCCACCATCTCTAATGTGGCGAGCGATATACTGCTGCCGGCATACAGCACAAATTCGTCTTTTCGGTTCCAGCGGTTGGCAACGCCCGATGCGGTTAGGCTTTGGGCAAACTTGTCGCGGCAAATTTTATAAACAACCATGTGCCGCCTATACGTTATCCCCGTGCTCTATGGCCGTAAGCCTGTCGTCTATAAACTTGATGCCCGAAATGGTATCAAGAAAATCTGTTGGAGATTTCATATCCAGTGTATAGTTGGGTGTAGTAAGCCACCTGTCGAAGTTGTCCTGCCCTTCAAACACATCAATACCGTGCTTGTAAAGGGCAATAAGCGCCACCACATGCTCTTTTGTGTTGTGTTTAAGGGAAGCGCCCGCTTTTCGGTAATTGCGAAAGGTGCGCGCGTTTATACTCAGCCAGCCCGAAATGATATCATCGCTAAGATTGGTAAGCGCCTTAAGGAAGTTAAGGTAGCGCGCGTTTATATCATGGCTGTTTACATACAGGAAAAGCTTGGTAAGGTCGGTTATTTCGGGTACGCCCTCTATGCCTTTTCGTGTGGCTAAGTCTATCGCTGCATTCATCTTCAAAATTTTATGTAAAGATATGGAATATTTTCCATTCAGCAACGGAAAATATTCTTTAGCGTTTTAAAGTGTATTTATTTTATATTTTACTGAACAGAGCATTACCTTTTTCAAATTCAAGAACTACTGTATTAGTATATACCTCACAAAGAATGTTCGACCTTTTATCATCAAGATCTCTTATAACGACTGCTTCTAATATTATAGGCTCCTTACTATTATGCCCTGTATTTAAAGTGGCTGCTATATCCGGCCAGTCATTTTTAATTGCATGGTATAAATTAAGCTGGTATTTTGTTACAGCCGAATCATAAAGGGTGAAAGTCAGATTAAAATCTCCCAATTCATTTGAAATCTTTCTTGAAGCCACATTTCTTCCTTCTTTGCGTGAAATTATAAATTCACCAAGCTCAGGTATAATTAAAGTTTTCTTTTTACTGAAAATATGGAATATACTCATAGTGATTGTCTTGCTATCAAAATAACTAAGCCTCTACCTTTAAGGTTTGGTTGTATAAATTAAAGTGCTTCTTCATTAATTTCAGTAATTCAGCGTGAGAAATCATTAAAGTATTTGCAGATATATGACTTGGCATTCCTGTCATTCTGTAATTCAGTAACATTAATTTCCGTTTGAATAGACTGGTTTGTGTATTTATATATTTTTCAGGATGCTTTAATTCTACTCCTATAAATTGTTGATTCACGATAGAGTATGAAGTTATTGCTTCTACATCTTTCCATAAGACCTCCCCTAAAGAAGCAGCAGAGGATTTATCTATAAAGCAATTTTTATCTATAACTAATCCGATTTGTCGACTTAGCAATTTCTTGGTAGCGATTATTGCACAAGTTCCAAAAAAAAGCACTGATGAAATACCTGATATAATAATGGCTTCCTTAGAAGCACGCCAGCTTGCATAAGTTGCCGTATTTCTAATAAAATCAATTCCAATAAATACAAACAGCAAAGAACCTAATATTGCTAGTATTATCTTTTTTTTACTTAAAGGAATTTCTATTGTATCCATGGATGATATCAGAATGTTTGCTAAAATTAAACAAAAAAGGCCGCCTAACGGCAGCCTTCCCTTCTTTATGCTTGTTTGTTTGTAACCTTAGTTATTTAAAGCCTCGGCACCACCCACAATTTCTAATATCTCGCCTGTAATAGCAGCCTGGCGGGCTTTGTTATAGGTAAGCTTAAGCTGGTTGCGCAGCTCGGTAGCGTTGTCGGTTGCTTTGTGCATAGCCGTCATACGGGCACCATGCTCTGATGCAAAAGAGTCGCGTATGGCTTTATATAGCTGCGTTTTAAGCGACAGCGGAATAAGGCTTTCTACAATCTCTTCTTTAGAGGGTTCAAAAATATAATCTGTTTCACCCGTAGCGGTATCATCGGTAGCGGCAGGAACCAGCGGCAAAAACTGCTCTGTAAGTACTACCTGTGTTGCTGCATTTTTAAAGTGGTTATATACCAGCTCTATCCTGTCATAACTTCCGGCGGCAAACCTGTCCATAAGGTCCTGTGCCACATCGGCAACATTTTCAAATGTAAGCTCATCAAACAATGCGCTTTGGTTGCCTACAATTGTGCAGGTTTTTTTAAGCACATCGTTACCCTTTTTACCAACGGCAAGCACATCTACCTTTTTGCCGGCATAAGCTGCCTGAAGCAGTTTTACCTGCTTTATAACATTACTGTTAAAGGCACCGCACAAACCCCTGTTAGAGGTAATGGCTACAATAAGCACATTGTTTACAGGGCGCTGCTCAGCAAATGCACCACCGTTATCACCCTCAAGCGTAGCGCTAAGGTTTTGCAGTAGCTCGGTAAGCTTTTCGCTGTACGGCCTCATGGCTGTAATAGCGTCCTGTGCTTTTTTAAGCTTTGCTGCCGACACCATTTTCATGGCGCTGGTAATCTGCATCGTAGATGAAACGGAAGCAATCCTGTTACGTATTTCCTTTAAGTTTGCCATTGTATAATTTGAAAATTAGGCAATTTGAAAATTTGAAAATGCACTTGGCACATCTTCAAATCTTCAAATTATCAAATTAAAATCTTAGTATTTTGCAGCGATTTCGGCAGCGGCTTTTTCAAGCACATCTGTAAGTTCGTCGCTAAATTTACCTGCCTTAAGTGCATCAAGGGTATCCCTGTGCTTGGCGTTAAGGTACTCCAGGTAATCTCTTTCAAATTCTTTTACTTTACTTACAGGCACTCTCCTTAAAAGGTTTTTAGTACCGGCATATATAATAGCAACCTGGTCTTCAACCTTAAATGGGTCGTTAACAGCCTGCTTAAGTATCTCTACGTTCCTGCGGCCTTTTTCAATTACATTAAGCGTAGCAGCATCAAGGTCAGAACCAAACTTGGCGAAAGCCTCAAGCTCGCGGAACTGGGCCTGGTCTAGCTTAAGCGTACCCGCTACTTTTTTCATCGACTTAATCTGAGCGTTACCACCCACACGCGATACCGAGATACCCACGTTAATTGCAGGGCGCACACCAGAGTTGAACAGGTCTGACTCAAGGAATATCTGTCCGTCAGTAATCGAAATAACGTTTGTTGGGATATAAGCCGAAACGTCACCCGCCTGTGTTTCGATGATTGGAAGCGCAGTTAAAGATCCGCCACCTTTCACGATTGGTTTAAGCGACTCAGGAAGGTCGTTCATGTTCTTAGCAATATCATCGTCACCGATTACCTTAGCAGCACGCTCCAGCAGCCTTGAGTGAAGGTAGAATACGTCACCAGGATATGCTTCACGTCCCGGTGGGCGGCGAAGTAGTAACGATACCTCACGATAAGCAACAGCCTGCTTAGAAAGGTCATCATAGATGATAAGCGCAGGACGTCCCGTATCACGGAAGTACTCTCCGATAGCGGCACCGGCCATTGGCGCATATACCTGCATCGGTGCAGGGTCAGACGCGTTAGCGGCAACGATAATGGTATAGGCAAGAGCACCTTTTTCTTCAAGGGTCTTGGCTATACCTGCCACAGTAGATGCCTTTTGGCCTACTGCAACATATATACAGAACACAGGCTTGCCTGCATCATAAAATTCTTTCTGGTTAAGGATGGTATCGATACAAACAGTAGTTTTACCAGTCTGACGGTCACCAATTACAAGCTCACGCTGGCCACGGCCTACCGGAATCATGGCATCGATAGCCTTAATACCTGTCTGTAGCGGCTCGGTTACCGGCTGGCGGTAAATTACACCCGGCGCTTTACGCTCCAGCGGCATCTCATAAAGATCGCCACCAATAGGGCCTTTACCATCAATAGGGTTACCAAGGGTATCTACCACACGGCCAACCATTTCTTCACCTACTCTAAGTGAAGCAATACGCTGGGTACGCTTAACGGTAGAACCTTCCTTAATACCTTTTGAAGGGCCAAGCAATACTACGCCCACATTGTCTTCCTCAAGGTTTAATACAATACCTTCCAACCCGTTATCGAACTCTACCAACTCACCATACTGTGCGTTAGAAAGTCCGTAAACACGGGCAATACCGTCACCTACATTAAGAACGGTACCTACCTCTTCTAATGTAGCACCCGATTCAAAACCGGACAATTGTTTCTTTAATATTGCTGAAATTTCAGCAGGTTTAATTTCTGCCATGTCAAATTATAATTTAAACACTTATGTGTGGTAAATATTAATTACTTAATTCTCTTTTTAAAGCGGTAAGGCTGTGTGCAACAGATGCGTTATACTGCCTGTCTCCCACTTTTAATATAAACCCGCCAATGATAGAAGGGTCTACAATATTTTTTAGCACAAGCTCTTTATCCGAAAGTGTTTTTGCCCTGGCAAGCACTTTGGCTTCAAGCGCTGCACTTAGCGGCACTGCGGTAGTTACAAAAGCATCTTCCCTGCCGTTAAGCTCATCAAACTGTACAGCATACTGCTCTGCAACCTGGCCCAGTATACCAAACCTTTTGTTTTCCTGAAGCAGCCTGAAAAGCCCCTGAGTAATATTTTGCGAATCCGCAAATATTTCTTTAAGCGCCGATTCTTTCATTTCGGCCTTAACGTTAGGGCTTGCTATAAAGTCCTGAAGCTCTTTATTATCCTTAATTGTTTTTGCTATAAGGGCCATATCGCCGTTCACCTGTGCGGCATTGCCTGCACCGTGTGCCATTTCGAGTATTGCCTTTGCATAGCGTATAGCGGCTCTTGAACCTTTCATTACCTTACGGTTTAGTTAAGTTTTACGTCGTCAAGCATTTTATCTACCAGGCTTGCCTGTGCCGCAGCATCAGAAAGCTGGGTTTTAAGTATCTTCTCTGCAATCTCTACAGAAAGAGTTGTAACCTGGTTTTTAAGCTCTGCCATAGCAGCTTTCTTCTCGCTGTCTATAGTAGCTTTTGCCTGCTCTATCATCTTTTCGCCCTGTGCCTGAGCTTCGGCCCTTGCATCAGAAACTATCTTATCTTTAATCTCACGGGCTTCTTTCAGCATGGCATCCCTTTCAGCCCTTGCTTCCTGAAGTATCCTTTGGTTATCAGCCTGCAGGTTCTGCATTTCTTTGCGGGCAGCCTCTGCAGCTGCAAGCGCAGCGGCAATACCGGCCTCTCTTGCAACAATGGCAGTCATAATAGGCCTCCATGCAAATTTAACCAGCAACAGTACAAGTACTATAAAAATAAGTGCCTGCCAAAAAAACAGTCCGAATGAAAAATCATTTACTAACTTTTCCATTATATCTCAGTTATAAGAGTTTTTAATTAATTCAGGATTTTTAAACAATACCTGCAGCCAACCGCTGCAGGTATGTTTGTTCTTGTTATGCTGCGAAAAGCGCTGCGAAAGCAACACCTTCAAGAAGTGCAGCGATAATGATCATCGCAGTCTGGATTTTACCTGCAGCCTCCGGCTGACGGGCAATAGCGTCCATAGCAGAACCACCGATTTTACCAAGGCCAAGACCTGCACCGATTACTACTAAACCTGCTCCAATAATTCCTGGAATTTCCATGCTTAATTTAATTTAAAATGAATAAAAAATTACGTTTTATATTATAATAGGCTCTTCTTCTGTATGGGCATCGTGGTCTTCTTCATGGTGGTGTTCCTGTACCGCCATACCGATAAACAGCGCTGACAGCATGGTGAACACAAATGCCTGAAGGAAGGCAACAAGGATTTCTATTACAGAGATGAACAATGTTAATCCGAAAAATGAAGGGCCTGCAATCCAGTTCTTGAATACGAATATAAGGCCAATAAGGCTCATTACCACTATGTGTCCTGCCGATATGTTAGCATAAAGACGTATCATTAGTGCAAATGGCTTTGTTAGTGTACCCAGTATCTCAATTGGTATAAGTGCTATCTTCATAAGCACAGGTACATCAGGCATCCAGAAAATGTGCTTCCAGTAATCTTTGTTAGCACTAAACTGGGTGATGAAGTATGTTATTAATGCAAGGCATGCTGTAATAGCAATATTACCCGTTACGTTTATGCCAAGTGGTGTTAAACCAAAAAGGTTAAGGATAAGTATAAAGAAGAATACCGTTAGCAGGTAACCCATAAATTTCCTGTATTTTTTCTCGCCTATGTTTGGCAGGGCAACCTCATCTCTTATAAAAACGATAAGCGGCTCAAGCAGCCTGCCCATACCTGTAGGTATTGGGCCTTTTTTGTATGATTTTGCAAGGCCTACAAATAAAAGGAACATAATAACAGATGTAAGAAGCATTGTCATTACGTTTTTAGTTATAGAGAAATCTAACGCTTTTTCGTTAGTAGGGTGGTGGTGCTCGTCAAAGTTAAGTGTTCCCTCTGCATCTGTTTTATATATCTTGTCATGATACATTGCATAATGCTGTCCGTCTTTTTCAACTATTTCTTCTCCGTGACCAAACTCTGAAGCAGAGAAAACTTTAAGACCATTATCTATTAATATTACAGGAAGGGCAAAACCATAATGCTTGCCGGTTTCTTCATCTGAGAAAAAAGTAAAATAATGTGAATCCTGAAGGTGATGGTCTATAAATGCCTTAATCTTGGTTTTCTTGTCTGCCGGCTCATGCGCTTCAGCGTGAGCACCTTCAGCCGCATGGGCTTCGGTTGCCGTGTGTTCCTGCTGTGGTTCTTCAGAAGGATTAGCGAAAGAAAGCAAAGGAAATACAGCGATAAGGGCTGTTAATGTATTCTTGATAAATTTTCCGGAAAACACCATCTTATTCTATATCTTAATTTTACAGTCCTGAAATTTTGTGCAAAGGTACATTTTTAATCGACATTGCAAGATGATTGCAGAAAAAATTTTGGGATTATTTCAGCAAGATTAATTGTTTGTTACTTATTGTTTAATAAACGTGCTGTATAATAAGCTTCTATTGCCAAAAACAGAATGAATACCGCAAAAAAGTTAATCTTCTCGGTTGGGTCATCAATCGTTTTAGTAAGTATGGGGCGGGCCATAAAATAACTTGCCGCCATTTTTAAAGCTGTTAAAAAAAGAAACGCATAACCTACCTGCTCTTTGTTTTTAACGCTTATTTTAAGAAGTACTGCCAGTATTATAACTGTAAAGCCAAAGAAGAAAAGATACACAAGCCAAAGCGGGTAAACAAAGTTATCTGTAGCGGAACTTAGTTGTGGAAACCTGTATAGTAAAGTGTTGGCTATAACAAGTATCAGGGCGGCAATGGTAATGCCTGTAAAAAGTTTAATGCTGTTTTTCATTACAGTTATTTATTGAGCTGGTTTACCTGCCTTATTACATTATACAGGGCTATAAACACCCCAAGCAGCGTAAATATAATGCGGTAAATGTTTTTAGGGTTTGGGTATTCATCATCCAGCCAGCCCCCAAACCAGGAGAACAGGAAAATGATTATACCCATTTGTATAGGGATATTGATAAGTATAATCCATTTGTGGCGGTTATTGTTATCCCGCTTGTTGCTCATTTACTTTAGATATTTGCTTTACCGCATTTTTCATAGAACAGGTAGCGGTAAACTCTGCACCCGGCTCTACCATAAGTTTGCCTGTTATAACCTCTCCCATAATAACGGCAGTGCTTTTAAGGCTAAGTAGTTCTTCTACTTCTATCCTGCCTTTAAAGCGTCCTTCTATATCGGCATTTTTGCATATAATATCACCTGTAACCTTACCGGCAGGGCCAATAACTATTTTACCCCCCGAAGTAAAATTACCGTTCAGTTCTCCGTCAAGCCTAAAGTCAGCTTGCGAGGTTATGTCTCCTGTTATAACGGTGCCTTCTACTATCCTGTTGGTTTTGCCAAGGTCGGGGCTTGTTTTAGGTGTTTTTTCGAACATGGTGTGGTGTTTTATTTTATGGCTGTAAATTCTGTAAAATTTTTCTTTACCTGTACCACCTTATAATCTTCACTTGAAATTACATAAGGGGTTTCGGCAATTTTATAGTCTTTATAGTCTTTCAGTACTGATATGGCATCCTCTGCGGCTACTTTGCTGTTAAAACCGTGCATCACCAAAAAGTCAGATTCCGCCGTAAACACATCCTGTGTAAGGGTAATTTTATTATTAAGCCCTTCCTTAATATACTTCTGTATCTTTTCTTTCAGCGGCTTTATGCGCGGGTCGTTAGGATCATCAAATTTAAAGATTACCTTCCAGGTTCCTGCCGGTGCGCCAAAGGCCAGCTTTTCGAGTGCGGGTATATCTGTTTTTAAAGTAGCCTCGGCTTCTTTGCCTTCCTCGCTGTTAGGGTAAGTGAGCGCAACATAATTAAGCCCCTGCTTGTAAGCCTCTATACCTGCAAGCCTACCGTCGGCACGCGCCTTTAATAATTCAAATTTAGATACTATAGGCTCTCCTGTATAAATATCTACAGCTTCTTCGGTAAGCGGAAGCACTTCGCGCACCTCGCCGTTCTCATATCTTTTAAACAAGGCTGCATAAGCCGCTTCAGGGCTTTTGGTTTTACCGGCACCTAATTCAGGGTTCCTGATAATCTCAGCATACCTGCTGTCAGGATATTCCGCCAGTATCTGGTTTTTGTAAAGCTCGGCCCTTTCAGGGTTTATGATTTCATAAATTTTATACAGGTTGTATTTAGAAGGTAACACAAGCCTTTCTTCCGGGTTGCTTACCAAAAGTTTTTCGAGCTTATCAGCAGCACGCTGGTATTCTTTAAACTTCTCTTTATATATAAGCCCTAACTGGTAGTATGCAAAGTTACGGTCTTTTGCAAGGCTGTCCAGCACGGTTTGCGAAGTCGGCAATTGGCTTATGTAAAATTCAGGTGTAAATCTTGGCTCGGCTAATGCGGCATCATTATCTGCAACGGTAGTAAGCGTGTCTGTATCATCAGTCTGATTATTGCGGGACACATTGCGCAACTCTGACGCCCAGCGCCAGTTATCGGCCTGCGGGCGATTACCCCATTTCTTCTGGAATTCTATTTTACCGTATGAAACGTTTGCTGTATTATAGAAGTAAAATTTACCCCCACCGCCACTTGTGCTGCCTGTTGCGCCGGGCGCAATGCTGCCGGGCTGCCTGCGTGAAAGCTGCCCTTCCCTGCCTGCCTGTTTCTGGCCGCTCATGCTACTGCCTGCATTTAAAGGGACTGTAGAGCCCATCAGCGGGTCGTTACCACCCGGTGTGCCCATAGGCTGAATACCGCCGGAACGCGCTATATTCGCCTGCCTTTGTGCTTCCTCTTCAAGCCTTTTGCGTTCGGCTTCTTCCTTCGCTTTAAGCCTTTCTATATATTCTTCATAATAGGTTACCCTGCCTGCTTCAGACAATGAAACAACATGCAAAATACTGTCATTGCGTTGTGCTATGCCTTCATATTTGATTACATCGGCAAGGTTATCCCTTTTCTTTTTGATGCTCCTGAACTCCCTGCTCATTTTATCGAGGTAGGTCATGGTACTGTCATAATAAAAGCCCGCAACAGGATATTTGGCATTCTCAAAATTTATCTCGGCAATATTCCTGTAGTTGGAAGCCCTCATATAACGGTCCTGCGATGTAGCCCTTAACGACTTGTTGTAGTAATAAACCGCTTTATCATCTATATCCTGCCGGTCGTAAAATAAAGCCACCTGATGGTTTATAATATCAAGGTACGGCCTGTTCTCCCTGTCTTCCAGCAGGTCGCGGTATTTTTCCATAAAGGCAAGGGTATCGCCTGCCTTATAGTCAAACTGGCCTGCCTGCATGGCATGTGCCTGTATTACATACCTTCTCGGCGATTTGCGCTTCATGTCTATCACCTGCTGAAAGTAAGCATAAGCGCTGTCTGGCTTTTTAGTCTTACCATACAACTGGCCTATTATAAAGCGGTAGCGCGCTTTTTCTTCATTCCGGGTAGTATATTCCACTGCTGTTTTAAGCGCTACTATGGCGCTGTCAGGCATTTCTGTTTTAAGGTACCCTTCGGCAAGCATGGCATTTGCGTCTGCAAATACCTGGTCGTCAAACTCTTTATCCTGTGCTAAAAGCTCCCTCAGGTTTTTAATGGCTATTTCATCATTGCCCAGGCGCATGTTAGTCTTTTCACGCCATACTTTGGCAAGGTCTATCTTATCACTGGTGGGGTATTTGTACAGAATGTAGTTAAAAGCCTCTAATGCAGGAACAAAACGGTTATCGTAGTAGCGTGACTGCCCAAGCAAAAGGTGCGCCTCGTCCATTTGCGGGTTTTTTTCGCTGCCGCCAATGTACATAGAGTGCTTTTGTATGGCTTTGGTAGCCTTGGTTTCGGCCCTCTCAAAATTGGCATTCTTTTTACCGTCGGGGCCCATTTCTTCCTTAGTAGGCTGCATGCGCTCTACCGGAAGCACCTCCCAAAAATTATCGTTATAGGTGCCGTTAAGTTCTTTAACGCCTGCATCAAGCGCTATGTTGCCGTTATATAACACATTATATTCTGTAGTAACCGCATGGAAATTACGGTTAACAAAACCATTTTTTTTAGTAGAGCATGCCAAAAAGGCTCCTGCCGCACCAAAAAGGAGAATATATTTATAGGTACTGGTTTTCAATTGTATACAATTTTTATCCTTTTAACTGCCAAAAATGCATTTTAGTATAAAGAGGGGTAAAAATACATTTCTTTTTGATAAGAGGGAAATTGTGAGTGCCAAAATTGCAGAAGGATAAAAAATCCCTGCCGTATGGCAGGGATAACTGTATTTTAAGCGGCAAAGAACGCTTCAAGTTCACGGAGTGTCTCGGCCGATGTTTTTATATCTTTTACCACCTCGCCTTTTTGCAGTGCTACTATGCGGTTGCTTACTTCTATCGTGTGGGCAAGGTCGTGGCTCGATACCAGTATGGTAACTTCAGGGTCGTCTGCGAGTTCCTTAAGTACTTTTTTAAGCCTGAACTGCGTGGTAGGGTCTAAATTGGCAAAAGGCTCATCCAGTATAATTACTTCCGGCTTGCCTATAAGTGCTGCAATAATACCCACTTTCTTCTGGTTACCCTTGCTCAGGTCGCGCAGGTATTTCTTTTTCTGGAGTATCTCGTCATTAAAAAAGTCTTCATATTGGGTAAGGAAAGCATCTACGTCAGCTTTATTAAGCCCGCGAAGGTCTCCTATAAAATAAAAATACTCTTCAGGTGTAAGATACCCTATAAGAAAGGTTTCATCAAGAAAAGCAGATGTAAACGGTTTCCAACCTTCGCTTTCGCTTATTTTGATGTTGTTGGATGTTATATAACCTGCTGATGGCTGAATAAGGTCGAGCAACAGGCTGAAAAAGGTTGTTTTGCCTGCGCCGTTATTACCCACAAGCCCAAAACTTTCTCCTTTAGGTATTTCAAGGCTTGCTATGTTTAAAACTGTTACGCCGTTATATGCTTTTTTAAGATTATGAACCTGTATCATGATTTGCGTGTTTTAATTTTTTTGTTTGTATGAATGCAGCGTGGCATATTTTTCTGCCTTATATACTTTTTCTATCATATAAAATACCTTGTCGCGGAAGGCAAACCCGGCAACACCTGCCAGTATAACCAGTATGCTGCCCCACCATTCGCCAATCAGCTTTTCACCTATTACATACAGCAGCATGGGTACAAGCATTTTAGGAAGCGATATCAGCATGGTTTTTATATTAAATGCTTTTTTGTCGCCAAAAGCCTGCTTGCTCGAAGCAAGGTCTATAGGAGTTTTTATATAAGCACCTCCCAATAGTACAAGGTGCGAGTTTACCCCGATATTAAATACTGCACCCGCAATAATCATTACATAAATTTCCCAACCGAAGTACAGGTAAAAAGAAGCTACAAGCGTAGAAGCAACAGTACCTATTACCACCAGCCACCATTTTGCTGAAATGTACTCGCGGTATTGTATGTTCTGGCTCATCATCAGCGGGTAGTAGGCGCTGTCCCAGCTTGGCACAAACTGCCCGAATGTAAACAGGAATCCCCCCGTTACAAATATGGCAGCAAACATATGCATCATGCTATTGTCATACATTTCTAATGCACCGGTAAAGAACAGCAGCCCGTAAAACAGGAATACCACACTCATTATTACCGTTGTTTTAGAACGCTTGTTGCGCCTTATAAGCCTTATATCGTTTTTAAGGAAGGTACCCAGTGTGCCATAGCGGTTAAGCCAGCTGTAGTTTTCTGTGCGTGCCTCTTCCTCTTTTTTAGAAAGGCCTGTATCAAGGTGCAGGTTACCGTAAAAGTATTTATATGTGAGCACCCACAATACAGCCAACGCAATTACAGGTATAGCAACCATGTAGTAGGTAGAATAGAGCCCGTGGTAAAAAACGCTGGTATAGGTGGTAATATCAAAAACACTGTAATACTGCAGCGCGCCAAAGCCCAGCAACAATACTGTAAATACTGCCAGGAGACTGTCTTTATTGTTTAAAAGTATATTAAGGAAGTTATTACAGTAAATAAGAGCGAGTATACCTGTAAACCACAACATGGCATTTAGCGGATCGTAACCCTCTTTCATCAAAACAATTGTAAACGGCAGCAGGAAAAACAGGTGCGACCAGTTAAAAAAGGAAAGCAAGGTTTTGCCTATTGCAAAGTTTACGATAGTGCTTCGGTTTATGGGCAGCGGCAGGAAGGGCCGGATATTAATTACAGGCAGCTTTTGCAGGAACAGCCTGAACACGAGGTCGAAAACAAGGTAGTACAGCATGTATTTGCTTACTACCGCAAGCGGGTCGGAAGTAATGTCAAGCAGCAGGTAGTACCCCCCAAAGCCAAACGCAAGGAATATGGCTATAAAGTATAGTGCACCAAGAACTTTAAAAACGGTTAGCACCACATTACCTGTAAGCGCTGACGACCTTATAAAAGCTTTCCACTCGAGAGCGATAAATTTTCTGAACATTTTCTGGTGGTTTTATAGTGTTAGTAGCAAAAGGGCACCAAAAGTTACAAAAATTTTCTGCTACAACTGTAAAAGCCTGTATTCAGGGTATGTTTCGGTAAGGTGTTTTGCTGCGTTGCGCGGCAATATGTATAAAGCTGTATATTCAAGAAGCACGACTACCACTATAAAAACAGCAAGCCCCCATTTTATCGGTTCTGAAAGATAATAGCCTTCCATGTGCAGGTTTATTTGCATAGGTAAGTACAGCATAGGGCCAATGCCGCCACAGCTAAAGATAATATCTTCTAAAAGCCAGCGCTTTCCGGTAGACTGCGTCTTCTTGTGGTACATTTTCTTTATCTTAAAAAGCCGTACCACGCTAAAAACCATAATAATAAAAAGTAGTGCGCTGTAAATATATGCTGAGAGCCCAAGCAGTAAATATACCGCCACAACTGCCGCAAGGGTGCCCAGCACCTGCGGAAGCCTGAAAAAGTTTTTAAAGTAACCCCAAAGCAGTTTGTAGTATTTCTTGGTGAGGGCATTCTGGCGTTTCTCCACAATATCAGAGAAACCGAAAACACCAAACTTTTTAAATTCGGCGGCAAGAGCATCTTCAAAGCTCAGTGCTGGCTGCTGCTGCCACCGCTCTTCTATGGCATTTGCAAGATGGTCTGCCAGCTCTGCCTGCAGGTCATAATGCTCTACAAAATGCTGCCTTGTAAACCGGAACAGCCTTTCTACCTCTTCTGCGGATACTTTTCTGTTATCGATTTCCATCATATAAAAGCTTATATTTAGATGCCAGCGTATAATAAGTGTAGATACCCGACAACATAAAAACCGTAAACAATGTATAATAGCCAATGAGCCAGTTGTTATCTGATATTAGCTTATCGGGGCGTATGAGTACAAAAAGTATATAAGCCGTACTTGTTAACGCTGAACCCAGTTTATCTACCACCGAGAATTTAGAATATCCTCCTTTTAAACCAAATTTTGCCAACAGCGCCATTACAAACAGCAAAAACAAATAGACTACTGTAAGCGCGTCTTTTATGGTTTCGGGTTCATATACATCAATTGCAAACTTAAAAATAATCATTAACAGGGCTGTTACAGCAATAAATCTGGGTTTAACCATAGTTTTTAGCAGCGCTTTAAGCGCACGCCGCCTTGCCTGCTTTGCAAAAACAGTATTATTATTAAGCAGGCTTTTTTTGTTCTCCACCATATAGAGGCGGAAGTTCTCCATAAAGTCTCCCTCCTGCTGTTCGAGCGCGGTAGCCACATGGTCAACCATTTCAAAACGGATGTCGGCATACACCACGCCCGAGTTACGGAGGTAGTTGTCAATAAATTCTATATGTTGGTTAGTCAGATTCATTTCTTAGACATATCGGGACTTATAAAGTTTGTACTGCTTTTCAGATGTTGCTATCATAGCAAGCGTAACAGTATTAATGAGTGCGTAATAAAGTGATACGGCAATATCGCCCGTGGCAGCAAGCCAGCCTCCTGCATAAAGGGTTATATATAAAATAGCAAGGCTGAAAATACTGAAGCCTACTGCCCCGGAGTAGCTTCGCCTGGTATAAAATGTGCGTATTAGAAACCTGAACGACAGGTAAGATGATACTATACAAAAAATAAAAAAGCCTATCCTGCCCACATTTTCGGCAGCCATAAACTGTAAGAGCAATTGCATTAAACCAAAGAAAGCAATAAATAAGATAAGGAATCCCGGCCTGGCAAGTGTTTTAAACACTTCTGCATAGGCCCCGGCAGATGTGGCAAAGAACATTTTGCGGTTGGTGCGCCTAAGGCTCTTTTTATTTTCTTTAATGTAACGGGCAAGCTCTGTTTCAAAATCGCCGCCTTCGGCTTCAAGCTGTGTTGCAACGTGGTCGGTAAGCTCGCAGCGAATGTCTAAATAAGCAATACCTATTTTGCCGAGGGCTCTGTCTATTTCAGTAATTTGTTCGGGTGTAAGTTTCATAGCTAAAATTGTAAGTCAGGATTAGGTTTCGTGTTTACAAGCGTTTGCATGTTCCTTATAAACTCTTCAAGCTCCGCCAGACGGTTCACGGTCTCTTTCTCACCATTCTCTGTGAGCTTATAATATTTGCGCACGCGGTTATCTACACGCTCTACCTCAACATCAAGCAGCCCTTCGGCTTCCAGCTTGTGCAGTGCCGGGTAAAGTGCGCCCTCTGTAATACTAAGCTCACCGTTGGTAATCAGTTTTACTTTCTGGGTAATTTCATAGCCATACATGCGGCCGTTCTCTTCCAGCAGCTTCATGATTATCGTGTTAAGGCTTCCTTTATACAGGGGTGAGTTTTTCATTTTTATTATCGATATATCAATACAAATATATACATAATTTTCTTATGCATAATAAAGTTATGTATAAATAATTTTTAAGATATATGCTTTAACTTTAAGTAATGCTTAATTTTGCAGGTAAATTCTATACAATATGTCAGATTTTCATACTTTAAAAATAAAAGATATACGAAGGGAAACGCCCGGGGCAGTAAGCATAGCCTTTGAAGTGCCTGAACACCTTACCAATGATTATAAATTTACCGCAGGACAATACATAAACCTTAAAACCCAGTTTGAGGGGCAGGAGGTCCGTAAGGCATACTCTATATGTTCTTCGCCCAACAGCGGTGAACTACGCGTAGCTATAAAGGCAGTACAAAACGGTGGTTTCTCTGATTATGCAAATGAGAAACTCGCAGCGGGTGACACCATGGAGGTAGGCACACCAGAAGGTAAATTTATATTTGAGCCGAAACCGGAAAGGCAACGCAACTATGCAGCCTTTGCCGCAGGCAGCGGTATAACGCCTGTGCTTGCCATAATACAATCGGTTTTAGAGGGTGAGCCCGAAAGTACCTTTGTACTTGTTTATGGTAACAAGTCGCCCGAAGACACTATTTTCCACCAGTTCCTTCACGACCTGCAGCTACAGTATGTAGGCCGCTTTTTTGTGCATTTTGTTTACAGCAAGGCGCGCGCCGAAGATTCACTTTTTGGCAGGATAGACCGTTCTGTGGTAAACTTTGTAATTAAGAATAAGCATAAAGAAAAAGAGTTCGCTAAATTTTACCTGTGCGGGCCGGAAGAAATGATAATAACGGTTAATGATGTGCTGAGGGAGTCTAACGTACCGGAGAAAAATATAAAGTTTGAATTGTTCTCTACACCGATTGCCGAGAAGAAAATTGATGATAACCTGGAAGGGCATTCTAAAATTACGGTATTGGTTGACGATGAAGAGACAACCTTTGTTATGTCGCAAAAAATGACCATCCTGGATGCAGCCCTTAAACAGGGGTTAGACGCCCCATACTCGTGCCAGGGAGGCATTTGCAGCAGCTGTATGGCGCGCATTACCGGCGGTACAGCCGAGATGAAAAAGAACGCCATACTTACTGACAGCGAGATAGCCGAAGGCCTCATCCTTACCTGCCAGGCGCACCCCACCTCTCCGGAGATTTATGTGGATTATGATGACGTATAATATTTAAGAAAGAAATATTTATCTTACAGAAAGGGCAACATAAAATGTTGCCTTTTTGCATTTTATCAAATTTTTATAATTATTTATGAATTATATTTGGTGAAAAAAGAAAAAGATGAAATCAAAATTATTAATTTCATTAACCATATTGCTATTGGTTAATGAAACCGCATTTTCTCAGGTAACGAGAAAAGTACTTTTTGTAGGGAACAGTTATACCTATGAAAACAATTTACCTTTAATGGTGGAGAACATGGCGGCCAGCGCGGGCGACCAACTTATTCATGACAGTAACACTATTGGAGGTTATACACTTAGCCAACATGCTAACAATGCTGTAACACAATCAAAAATCACTGCACAAGACTGGGACTATATAGTATTGCAAGAGCAAAGCCAGCTACCTTCTTTTCCGGTACCCTCTGCTTTTATGGATGGTTTTTATTTTATGAATAACTATATACATTTAAACAGCCCGTGTGCCCAGACACTTTCTTTTGCCACCTGGGGTTATGAAAACGGCGATGCTGCAAATTGTCCTCAAAATAATGCGGTATGCACCTACCAGGGTATGCAGGATTTAATAACAAGCCGATACCAGGAAGCATCTGAATTATTTGAAGCAGAAATGGCACCCGTAGGCACCGTATGGAGCTACATTAAAAATAACCATCCGGAAATTGATTTGTATTCGCCCGACGGAAGCCACCCTTCTGCCTACGGGACCTACTTGGCTGCCTGTTGTTTTTATACTGCTATTTTCAGGAAAGACCCACAATTAATTTCTTTTACATCGGGGCTGAATACTGAATATACGCAAATAATTAAAGATGCCGTAAACGACATTGTTTATGATAACCAGCAAGACTGGTTTATTGGGCTTTATACTCCTTCTTCTTTTTTCTCTTTTAAAATAGGGGATAATAATAACGAGATAATTGTTAATCAAAATAAAAGCAAATATTATGATACCCTTGCATGGGATTTTGGGGACGGAGCAGAATCAGGCGCAATACTGCCCACACATCAATATGCAGATAACGGTACTTATCTCATAAAGTTAACCGCTTCTAAATGTATTTTCGGTGAGACTGTACAGGTACAATATGAAAAAACTGTAACTTTTTGTGAACATACACCACAGGTTTTTCCTGATTTGTTTCTTTGCCCTGACGAAGAAGGAATTGTATGGACTGAGGAAGCAGACAGTTATCAGTGGTTAGACATATTTGGAAACCCCGTTCCCGGAGCTACAAATCAATCCCATACTGTTTATTATGGTGAAGAGTTTAGCGTAATAACTACAGTTGGGGGATGTTCGGAACGTTCTGCGCAATCTTTTGTTGACGGTCCGATGTCAATAGAAGAATGTGAGCAGCTACGTAACAGAGATTTTGATGACCAGGCTTATATCAGCCTTTTCCCGATTCCTGTTACGGATAAATTAACCATTATTTGCAAAGATAATATTGAGAAAATAAATATTTATTCTGTTACTATGGAACTGGTAGGTACATTTACAAATGTAAACGATATTGATATGTCTGGATTTACCGCTGGAATGTACATTGTTACTATTGAAACAGAAACCATGTCTGTACATAAAAAATTAATAAAGAAATAAGAGGATATTTTTAAATAGATGAAACCATACATGGCATTGTAAAAAAACAGCAACTCTTAGAGTTGCTGTTTTTATTTTATAGCCTGTTATATTTTAAATAACTATTTATTACATTTTGTACCTCTTCGGGTTTTATGGTGCGCATTGCATCTTCATAACCCGGTACTTTTTTATTTCCGTAAACAGATGTAGGCAGTTTTGGGTATTGTTTCCTGTCGGCAGTAAGCGTGTTGGCTTCGGGCTGGTTAAATGGTGCAAAACCTGCAAACGGGTGAGTTGCTCCCCATAGCGTTACCACATTAACGCCATACATGGCCGCAATGTGGGCATTACCGCTATCCATGCTAAGCATCACATCAAGGTTGCTAATCAGTTGCAGTTCCTGCTTAAAGCTCATCTTTCCGGCTACTACCAGTACATTTTCTTTATCCTGTGCAAAGCTTTCCAGCTTATCTGTTTCCTGGCTTCCTGCCCCAAACAAAAATATTTTGTTGCCGGGTTCTTTTGCCAGGCCATCTATAACCTGCTGCATTAAATCTTTAGGATAAATCTTAGAGCGGTGCTTTGCAAAAGGTGCAATGCCAATCCAGTTACCTTTTTGCGGACCTGTTATTGCCAGTACATCAGCAGTAAAATGCTGTTTTTCGGGAAACTCAATTTTGCTTAGGTCAACAGGGTAGCCCAGCTTCTCAAATACTTCAGCATAGCGCCCTACAACCGGCAAAAGAGGTTTAAACACTTTGTTATTTGGCCTTACCAGTGCGGCACGTTGTGCACGGGCTTTATCAAGCGTGGCAACCTGCTTGCCCCGCAGCCTGAACAACATCGAAATAACTTTGCTCCGAAGCACATTATGTAAATCGGCTACGTGCGTTACGTGCAGCTTTTTTAAATCAGAAAACAGCCTTAGCAGGCCACCAAAGCCCTTGTGTTTTCCGTTAGGCTCGGCAGCAAAAAAGTTAACGTTCTTTATACCATTAAAAAACGGCTTAAAAAAACTTCTGGATACTACAGTTACCCTTACTTTTTTATGTTGGGCTGTAAGCGCCCTTAATACAGGCACCATAATGGCAACATCGCCCATGGCAGAAAGCCTGATAACCAGGATATGCTTTTTTTTCGGCATTAAGCAGTATTACTTTTTATTCTGATAAAGCACGGGGTTAAGCTCTTCATCATTATACATCTTCATCTGCTTGTACACCTTCATATACTTATCGCCATTCTCTATATCGGTAAGTAAATCATCAATGGCTGATGAAAGGTCTTTTTTCTGTTCCAGCAATACGTTCAGCTTTTCGGTACACTTCAGCCTGTGCTCCGGCGATGCATCCTGCCTGTTAGCCTCTTCGCTCATGTGGAATATTTTAAGCGCAAGTATGCTTAGCCTGTCTATTGCCCATGCAGGGCTTTCGGTGTTTATGGTAGCTGTTTCCTTTACCTGCACATTACTGTACTGCTGTAAAAAATAGCTGTCTATATATTCTACCATATCGGTACGCTCCTGGTTGCTGGCATCTATACGCCTTTTAAGGGCAAGCGCCTCTACAGGGTTTATCTGCGGGTTGCGTATAATATCTTCCAGGTGCCACTGCACTGTATCTATCCAGTTCTTGGCATACAAAAGATGCTCTATTTTGTCTTTACGGAAAGGATTGTTAATCGGCTGATCTACATTATCATACTGATGATAATCTTTAATGCTCTGTTCAAAAACAGGAAATGCTATTCTGGAAAACATACGATGTATTTTATTTACAAATATAGTTTTAATACTTTTATCCTGCTAAACAAATATTAAAACCCAAATGCAGGTACATTACATCTCTCAGCAAAACAGCATACTTAACCATTTTGTAGGCCAGTTGCGCGATGTGCAGGTGCAAAAAGACAGCATGCGCTTCCGTAAAAACATAGAGCGCATTGGCGAAATTATGGCTTATGAGCTTAGCAAGACACTTGAGTATAAAGATGTAGAGATAACCACGCCGCTTGGCACAAAAAAAACAACGGCGCTTAAAGATGGTGTCGTGCTATGCTCTGTACTTCGGGCAGGTTTGGCATTGCACACAGGGTTCATGAACTTTTTTGACGATGCCGAAAACGGCTTTGTTTCGGCATACCGCCACCACCCTAACAATGACGATTATTTTGAGATACTGGTAGAGTACAGGGCTGCACCTTCTTTTGAGAATAAAAACCTGATACTGGTAGACCCCATGCTGGCCACCGGTCAGTCTTTAGTGGCTGTTTTTAATCAGCTTATGGAAAAAGAAACGCCAAAAGAAATACACATAGCGGTTGTTATTGCCGCGCCCGAGGGTGTTGCATGGCTGGAAGAACACCTGCCTGACAGCTGCCACCTCTGGATAGCCGCGCTTGACGACTGCCTTAATGAAAAGAAATATATTGTACCAGGACTGGGCGATGCAGGCGACCTGGCGTATGGCAGTAAGCTATAACTGCATTAAGAACAGTGCAATAGCTATGGCTGTAATAATAATTGTAACGGTTTCTTTAAACCAGGTATTTTGTTGTGCTTCAAGATAGTTGGCTCCCATTATGGCGAGCGGCGCAAAGGTAAACGCCAAAAAGCTGTTGTTCTTATCATCTGAAAGTACATATATAGCCACACCTATAAGAAATGAGAACAGTATTTTTTTGTGCGATGACTGCAGGTTAAGCGGCTTGCTGCTTATAGAAACGATGTACGGAAACAGAAACAGTACCGATACCGAGGCAAATATAGCCAGTGCGATATTCTGATAAATATTTTCAAAATAGGTAAAATCGAAGCTAACGCTTATTTCGCCCAGCACATGGCTGAAAAAGCCTTTATCTATAATTAACGCTGCCATGAAATAAAGCACCCCCACCGCAAAAAAGGCTATAAAAGGTATTATCCAGTTGCGGTAATCACGCGATACGTGGAATATTATCGAGATAAATACAAGAATGATATAGATTACACTCCAAAAATGGAATACGGCAGCGGCAAATATCCAGAAGGAAGCATCAAAAATCTTTTCCTTTGGCGTTATGAGCGACTGTAATGAGATAAGCCTGCGCAGCGCCAGTAACAGAAAGAAGTTAGAAATGATAATGTTAGTGTTTACCAATATGGTGGGAAACAATATTAAAAACACCATGAAAAGGTACATGGCATAGGTGTTGGTACGGCTAAGGGTGTTTTTATGTGTAACGAAATTTACCAAAAAAAGCGAAAAGGCCAGCAACAGGAACAGACCTGCTTTTTGCAGTGCCAAATAGGTATATTGCGTCCAGTAATCGTCCTTAAAAATATATAAAAGATAAAAGATAACAAGTGTACTGCCTATCAATACATAGTTTATAGGCCTCGATTTATTAAAAACACTTGCTAACATGTAGAAAAATTATATACTTTTGTGGATGTAAATATAATACTTGTTTAAAAATGAGAGCATTTTTTGAAGGAATAGGCTACCTTTTTGAGATATTGTTTATCCCGTTTGACCTTATCCGTAAGCTTGAACTTGATAACTGGTGGATAGCCAACATTATAACCTGGATATTTATCCTTATCTGCTGTGCAGCTACATGGTACTGGATTAAGCAGTTACAGCTGTTTAAAGAAAATAACGACGACGAGCAGGATACTACGGCACACTCATTCCTGTCTTAGTTTTACAGGTCGAAACCGATATCCTTACGATAATACATCTTATCAAAATGTAGCTTTTCTATATTTTGGTAAGATTTTTTTATGGCATCTGCCCAGGTATCCCCGTAAGATGTTACCGCAAGCACACGCCCGCCGCTTGTAACCACATCTTGATTTTGAGTTTTGGTACCGGCATGAAACACAACCGAACCTTCTACATCCGCAAGCCCTGATACCGCTTTTCCTTTTTCATACTCTTCCGGGTAGCCGCCCGATACTACCATTACAGTAGTAGCACTGCGCTCATCAATCTCAAGGGTGGCATCAGTAAGCCTTTCTTCAGCAACAGCTTCAAAAAGTGCTACAAGGTCGGTTTTAAGCCTCGGTATTACTACCTCGGTTTCCGGGTCGCCCATACGCACATTATACTCAATAACATAAGGATCGTTACCTACTTTTATAAGCCCTATAAACACAAAGCCTTTATACTCTATATTATCATTTTTAAGCCCTTGTATGGTGGGTTTTACAATACGCTCCTCTATCTTTTGTAAAAACGCCTCATCTGCAAACGGAACCGGCGAAACGGCACCCATTCCCCCTGTATTAAGCCCGGTATCGCCCTCGCCAATACGTTTGTAGTCTTTAGCCATTGGCAGCAGCTTGTAGCCTTTGCCATCAGTAAGTACAAAACAGCTTAGTTCTATTCCGCTAAGAAATTCTTCTATAACCACTTTAGCACTCGCCTGCCCGAATTTAGCGCCAACAAGCATATTACGCAGTTCCTGCTGTGCCTCGGCAAGGTCGTTCAGTATAAGCACTCCTTTTCCTGCTGCAAGCCCGTCTGCCTTTAGTACGTAAGGCGCTTTAAGCGTTTCTAAAAAGCGGCAGCCTTCTTCTGCTGTTTCTTTACTAAAGCTGCTGTAGGCAGCAGTAGGTATATTGTTTTTAATCAGGAATTTTTTGGCAAACTCCTTACTGCCCTCAAGTTGTGCCCCATTTTGCGAAGGCCCTATAACAGGAATATGTTTAAGCCGGCTGTCGTTTTTAAAATAATCGTATATGCCTTTTACAAGCGGGTCTTCGGGTCCAACCACAACCATATCTATGGCTTTATCAAGAGCCAGTTGCTTAACAGCTTCAAAATTTACAGGGCTAATATCCACATTTGTGGCTATTGCGGCTGTACCGGCATTGCCCGGCGCAACAAAAAGCTTATCGCATTTGGGACTTTGCAGCATCTTCCAAGCCAGTGCGTGTTCCCTTCCTCCCGATCCTAAAAGTAAAATATTCATTTTGTGTTGTGTTGTGTGTTATTAGTATGCTTTTTCATCGCCCGTAATCATGTTTGATACGGTTTGTATTATAATCTTTAAATCGAGCAGCAGCGACCA
The DNA here is from genome assembly GCF_024305175.1 of Flavobacterium sp. GTDB lineage: Bacteria > Bacteroidota > Bacteroidia > Flavobacteriales > Flavobacteriaceae > Flavobacterium. The sequence goes on along the minus strand of NZ_JAMWYY010000011.1, from coordinate 24,021 downwards.
GTTCTCTATATAAAACACATCATACTTTATACGGTTAATCATGTCTTCATCTGCATTTATTTCCCCTCTTGCACCCCTAACCTGTGCCAGGCCGGTGATGCCGGGCTTAACGCTGTGCCTGAAAAAATATTTCTTTATCCTGCCTGTGTACATGGTATTGATGGAACCGATGTGAGGCCTTGGCCCTACCACCGACATATCTCCAAGCAATACATTAAGGAACTGCGGCATTTCGTCTATGCTTGTTTTCCTGATAAACTTGCCTATGCGGGTAATGCGCGGATCGTTTTTAACGGTTATGCGCTCGGTATTATTATTTACCTGCATCGACCTGAACTTATAGCACGAAAAATGTTCGCCATTTACCCCCGCCCTGCTCTGCTTAAAGAACACCGGGCCTCTCGATTCGAGTTTTATAAGGATTGCCATTAGCGGAACCAGCCACGAAAGCAGCAAAGTTACAACCAAAAGCGAAAATACAATATCAAAAATGCGTTTGATGAGGCTTGCCACCGGGTCATGCAACGGGGTTTTGCGTAATGAGAGTACCGGGAAAACCTCATAATAATCTACCCGCAGGTTCTTAGAGAAGATTTCTTTGGTATCGGGTATAAACTTAATGGTTTTGTTGTTTAGCTCGGCATACTCAACAAGGTCTTTAAGCATGGCATTGTCAAGCTCATTGATAGAGCAGTAAATGTCGTCTATATTATTAAGCGTGGCAAAGTCTTTTATATCATCAAGCCCGCCTACTATCTGTGCATTTTTTTTAGTATCAGAAAAATACCCGAAGAAACGGTAGCCATAATCAACACGCTTATCAAAAAGCTCTTTAAGGTTAATGGCTTCGGGGGTAAAGCCTACAATTATAACGTTGCGGTAATTACTGCCGGTAGTAATACGGTATCTTTTCAGGTAATAAAAAAGCAGGAATTTAAAGATCCCGATTATACTAAAGGCGGCAATCATATATTCAGCTATTTTCTGCCCGCTGAAAATTGTGGTTTTCTGGAACGGGAAAAAAGCAATTACCACAAGCAGGAACAATATCCCCTGGCGCACCAGCTTAGTAAAAATCTGTATTGCGGTACTGTAACGGTAAACTTCGTAAAAACCGGAGAAATAGGATATAACAGACCAGCAGGCTACCTGATAGGCCGTAAAGTGAAGGTTGTTTACACCCAAGTCTTTAAAAAAGTAACGGTACAGCAGGCTTATAACCAGTATATCAAACAATACACTGATAGGCCTTAAATACCTTGAGTACCTGCCCCTGCCGGATAAAATCATTTTAATGTATAAATCCTGAAAAATCTTTATGTTCTTCCTTTAAAAGCTCCTCTTTCGATAACGATTTAAAGTAATCGTAAGTACGCTTCATACCGTCAGCACGCCCTATTTTTGGTTCCCAGCCTAACAGCTCTTTTGCCTTTGTTATGTCCGGCTGGCGTTGCAGCGGGTCGTTTTCGGGCAGCGGCTTGTATACAATTTTCTGCTGTGTGCCGGTAAGCTTTATAATTTCTTCGGCAAAATCTTTTATGGTTATTTCATCCGGGTTACCAATGTTTACCGGATATACATAATCAGAATGCAGGAGCCTGTATATACCCTCTACCTGGTCATCTACATAGCAAAAAGAGCGTGTTTGGTTACCATCACCAAAAACAGTAAGGTCTTCGCCGCGTAGCGCCTGCCCTATAAAAGCAGGAATTACACGCCCGTCGTTTAAGCGCATGCGTGGGCCGTAGGTATTAAATATACGCACAATACGCACATCTACATTATGAAAGGTATGATAAGCCATTGTGATAGACTCCTGGAAGCGCTTTGCCTCGTCATATACACCACGCGGGCCTATGGTGTTTACATTGCCATAATAATCTTCTGTCTGCGGGTGTACCAGCGGGTCTCCATAAACTTCGGACGTTGATGCTATTAATATGCGTGCATTTTTAACCCTTGCCACACCCAAAAGGTTATGCGTGCCTAATGAGCCAACTTTTAAGGTTTGTATCGGAATTTTTAAATAATCTATCGGGCTTGCCGGAGATGCAAAATGCAGTATGTAATCTAAATGCCCCGGGATATTTACAAACTTGGTAACATCGTGATGATAAAACTCAAAATTTTCGAGTTTAAACAAATGCTCTATGTTCTTAAGGTCACCTGTTATAAGGTTATCCATCGCTATTACAAAATAGCCTTCTTTTATAAACCTGTCACAAAGGTGTGAGCCAAGGAAACCTGAGGCTCCGGTAATTAATATTCTTTTCATACTGCTTTTTTTTCTGTAGTTACCGGCAAAAGCCCTGTGTTAAACAGGCAGTAAAACATGGTAAAGAAAACCACTCCCCTTTGCCTCCACAAAAATGACTCTGTCAAAAATAAACTTATCATGAGAACTGCAAAAGCAATATGAATAAATTCTTTGTTTTTTATTGAATTTTTAAGGTTTATCCCTAAAAACAATATAACAATCAACAAGCCAAAAATGCCGAGGTCGGCAAATGCTTCTATATACTGATTATGAAAATTAATTTTATTATAGGTTATACCTTCTTTACCGGTATGGGTCAGGCTATGCTCTATACCTTTTTGTTCAATTTGGGGTGCAGAGGCATTAAGCCCGTAACCGGTAAGGAAAATATTGTCTTCCTTAAGCATCTCGCTAAATATACGTGCTTGGTACAGCCTTAGCGCCGTAGCATTAAAGTAATCATTAGCAGTAAATGTTTCCCTGCTCCAGGCTTCATTAAGAGTAACATGGTGCATCTCTGTATTACCACCCTCCGGACTGCTGTAGTTGAATTCGGCTGTAATGCGTTCATTTATCTCCCCGTAATAGCCAAGTGTGCCTGCCATACCAAGAAATACCAGCAGTGCAATTACCTTGAACCGCCTGTTCATACCCGAATAAAAAATATAGTAAACAATTACCAATGCTACCGATGTGATAATAATTGTTTTAGAAGACAGCAGGAAAAGGAACAGCATTAAGAACAGTAATGTAAGGTATCCCCAAAATGTTTTATTCTTTTTACACAAAAAATGAAAAGCTGCCATAGCTACCATTACAGACAGATATACTGCATTAAGGTAGTTTGTTGCTAAATTGTTATAAAAAAACACTTCGCTGTTGCCCGCATCAGAATACCGGATAATAGCCTTTATGAACAAGTATACAGCAAAAAGAAAGATCATCAGGCTGTAATTATTAAGTACTTTGCGCACGCCCCTTTTTGAAAGCTGCATATTAAGGCAGAAGATAGCCGGTATAAACAACAGTGCCGACTCCCTGCCAAGCGCTTTAAGCGTGGCTTTAACGTCATGAGACCATGTAACCGATATTGCCATTAGTGCAAAGAACAACAGCAGGGGCACTAATACCGGCCTAAGCTTTACGTTTTCTTTATTATAGGCTAAAAGTGTATAAGCTGCAAAAAGTATAAGTGTTATGCTGTTATATACATGCGGAAGCGGTATAGTAAGCAACCCTGTGGAAATAAAAAAAATGAGCAGTTTTTTACTTGGCGGAAGCCCGGCTCTTTTTAACAGTGTATGCCTTGAAAAGTAGTTATATCCCATGTTTAAAACGCGTTACAAAATTTTTGTAATGGTTCTCTAAATTTTGTATTGTGTTTAATATGTTATAATTCTCTGTGAATTTTGCAAAAGACTCTGCACCCATTGCCTCCCTTTTAGTATCGTCATTTAGAAGGGAAATGATCTTTTCAGCATATTGAGCCGGGTCTTCATCATTAATTACATAACCGTTAACACCGTCTTCAACCAAATCGCGGTTACCATCGCAATTACTTACTACACAAGGTTTACCTAATGCTAAACTTTCTATAACGGAATATGGGAGCCCCTCGTATCTGGAGGTTGAAATATATAAAGCAGAATTTTTAATGATAGAAAAAACATCATCACGAGAGGTCCAGTCCAGCAATGTTATGTTACTTTCTAACTTCAGTTCTGCAATAAGTGTTTTTATTGTTTCCAAATCTTCACAGTAGTGCCCCACACCCATAATTACCAAATGAATGTTGTGCTTTTTTTTTACAGATGCGATAACACGTATTAAAAGGCTGGTGTTTTTTTGGTAACTGGGCCTCCCTACTGTACAAATATACTTATCAGGCCACGTTTGTGGTATAGACAAAGGTTTTGCAGATTGTGGTGGCTCAATACTGTTGTTGTAAAGCAATATCCTATCTTTTGTAAAACCTACTTCTAAAGCGCCACGGTTTGCCTCTGAAGGTGATGTAGCTAACAATGCGGAGTTACCACCCCGAAGCAGTTTCTCAATATATATATATATGTTTCGCTTTAACGGATTGTTAGTACTTAAATAAGAAAATGCATTAGGAGTATATAGGGAGGGTATGCCCGCCAGCTTTGCCGCAACGCGACCAACCACTCCGCCTTTAGCACTATGTGCATGAACCAAATCGGGCTTAAGCTTTTTAAGAAGTTTAAAGGTACTGTAAATTGCCCGCAGGTCTTTTAAGGGTGATATTTCTCTATATATTTGGAGTTTATAGTCTTCCAGTATATTTCCCTCCCTATCAGTAAATGGTGTTTTTGCATCATCTGTGCTATGGATGATAATATTCTCAATTTCTTTATTGTTTACATTGGTAAGCAATGACCTTAAGTAAACATCTATCCCGCCAACCGCATTAAGAACATGTATTACCCTCATTTTTGACATTATACGCGTATGGATTTATTGAAATAATTGTGGCAAATATACTAAAAATGTAACAGCCTGCCTGCCGGTACAACACGTTCTCTACCAACAGAAAAAGCATCAAAGCAATTAATATAGCCGTATAAAAAAAGTTTTTATGCACATGTAGCAAAAGGCTTATCAAAAAGCCCGAAAAGAGTAATAAACCAAGTAATCCCTGTGACAGGGCAATGTCTATAAATTGATTGTGAGAATTAAATTTTTCTGAGAGATAATATTCTTTTTTAGACGGATTTTTAATTATGCCTGAATAGCAATTTATATAATTAGTTTCTATCTCTTTGTTTGTTTTAAAGCCAGTCAGCAGGTTATATGAGGTTTTTTGTGCCATGCCTGCGGCACAGGGCCATATAACGAGTCGTGGCTCATAATCTGATGCCACTGCAACAGATTCTTCCCAACTTTCTTCTATAAAAAACCTTTTCGCCATATTATCATTAAAAATAAATAATACTGCTACTATTGCTACAGAACCTGCTATTATAAATCCTCTTAGCTTACTAGGCAGTTTAGAGTAGAAAAGTATATATATACCCAACATAATAATCAGGGTTAAGAATGATATACGGGCAGCTATAAGCAGGACAAATAGTACGGTTATAACTGCACTTGCCATTAAGCAGGTCTTGTAACGGGGATGTTTGTTAATAAGATTAAGTGAAAACAAGAATCCTAACACTGCAAAAAATCCGGCATAGGGCCGCTCCATCACCAAAAGCTGGTTTACCTTCTCTCCATTGGTAAAAGGAAGGCTGCCAGTTGTAAGGTAATTAATTGTTATAACTGCAATACTTACCCATATAACTGACTGAACACAAATAACCATCGATACTTTTATAGTATTGATATTCTTAAGGTTAAGTAGTAATACAGGTATTATAAATACTATTAGATATTTTTTAAAGTGCGACCATTCTATAAAAATATTCTGAACAACTAATCCTTTAATAAAAATGTAAACTAGCAGCACATATAGCAGTGCAAATGGTGGTTTTAACAGCGGCTTAAAGTTTACATTTTTTATATTGAGCAAAAACAGCAGACCTAAAAGAGGCAATAATATATTAGGCAATGCCTTGCTGAATGGCAACCCGATAAGTAGTATTGCAAAAATGTAATCATATATGCCAAGTATTTTTTTCATTTGAAAATTTTGCTTTTTATAAATAAGATTATATCATTTGGCATATAGTATAATACTATATTTCTCAATAAGCCATAGACAGGATAAAAACCAAAGTAAAAATTATGCTTTATTACTTTTATCCGGCTCACTACCTGTTGCTTTCTGCGAGTGGCAGAAATACCATTAGGATTTAATTCTATTTTTACGAGATATTCAGGGATATTGTAAACCTTATAGCCCTTAACAAATTTAAAAAAAAAGGCATAGTCTTCGGCTGACTTATATTCTATTGGATATTTGCCTATTACCGACAGCATGGCCACCCTAAACATAACAGCAGGATGAATAAACATACAGTTTAGATAAAACCGCTTTCGAATTGACGCTGTTGTAACCGGAAATTTAAGGTTATAAAATATATCACCATTGATGGTGACCATTGTGGCAAAAGAGCCTACTAGTTTTACATCAGGATTATCCTGCAAAAATTTTTCTTGTATGGCAAACCTTTTGCCGATATTCTTATCACCGCAGTCTAAACGCGCTATATAAGTATAAGACTTTGACTCAATATAATCCAAACCACGATTAAGAGCGTGCTCTATACCGCGGTTTTGATCCATATAAATAAAAACCAGTTTTCCTTTTGCAGTAAAAGCAGTTACTGCTGCCGCCTCATCCGGCTTTTCACGGCTTCCGTCGTCTACCACAACAACATCAACCACCTCTGATGAGTCAATCGATGTAAGTGAGGCAACCAGCCCTTTAGGATTATTATAATGTGGTATAAGAACTGCTATCCTGTTCATTTGGGTAAATCGGATTTTGAGTTATTTTAATAAGTATTGCTGCCGAAAGCCAAAATCCATATATCCTTAAACTATCTACCTGCATCCAGTTAAGCATAAAGCCAACAAAACTCGTTAGGAGTATTGTGGCTATAACTGTATCAGCAGATAGTTGCTTGGTTTTTAAAATCCTTATGCTACTTCTTATAGCATAAATAAACCATGATATTACTATTATAAAACCAATGATGCCGGTTTCGGCAAGATAACGGGTATAAAGATTAAATACCGGCGGAAATGAAGGTTCCAGATGATTTTTATAATATAATTCGAACTCATAATTATTTTTTGTAGCCCAAAGCGGGTATTTATGCCGGGCATGATAAGATTGCTGACCATAACCAACACCGACTATAGGGTTTTCCGCAAAAACCCGCAATGCGGCAACTTGCATACCAAAACGTGATTTATTCGATACATTTTCAGTTAAGTTATTTTTAAAATCAAGGGAGTCTATCCGTTCTTTGAATGCCTCTATTAACGTTTTACTATTTAATACTAATACTATAAATACCAAAGCAGCACCATATCTAATAGAATTGATTATCAATCGCTTGTAACCAGGCATTTGGTATAAGATTACTACAAATATACCTGCCTGAATGGTTATAGTGATAAGCGCAGTGCGTGAACCGGAAAAAAAAGCAAGCAACAATACCATAACAACAGGTACAAACCGATAAATGCTCTTATGTGTAAGTATATAGCTGAACATCCACCCTGAAATAGTAATCAGGTATATGGCAAAGAAAGGCGGTTCGAAAGCTACCGATGAAATACGGTTATCATGATAATGGGCATTAAACATTGGAAATATATCAAATGTTTCATACAAAATTTTAAAGGCGGAAATATGGAATATAGATATGGCAGCTTCTAATAACCCATAACCTCCAACAAAAATAAATGAATATAAAAAGATTTTCCTTATTTTAATGAGCAGATCTTTATTGCTCATGCGCCATATTGCATTTATAAATAAAACAGGGAAAATGAAGGCAGCAATAAGTAAAGATAGATACTGCCTTATAAACCTTTCTATGCCTCCTGTCATCTTAAAATAATTGGTATGTACTGTATTATAATTTAATACAGTACATATAAAGCACCAGCAGATAAATAACAGTATCAATAAAAACAGCCTGTCTTTATAGGGTAATACAATATATCGGCCGAAAAATAAGAACAAAAAGCCAAGCAGGAAAAAATATGTCCCCAACTCATTACTATACTCCCCTAAAAAGGAGAAGCCCTCAAAATCATTGAAAGGGGAGAAAAATAATCCTAATGTAAAAAGTACATAAGAAAAATTTCTTGCTTTACTTGCCCCTGGCTTATAGTGTCTTTCCATTAATTGTGCATAATATTTCCTGAAAGCTGCTGCTTTTCATAAATTTATAACTGCTGTAAGCAAAGAGAACAAATATAACGGCTTTTTTAAAACTATACGTCTGTCCCGCTAAAGCTCTAACTTAAAGCTGATTTTTTAATTTCACGCTTTGCATACCAATACATACCAATGTCTATAAAAATATGGGTAATAATTAATGCTATCGCTGTCCCAATGTAACTGTACTGATAGGTTAAGTATAAATTCATAGTTAAATTCAATACTGCCGCCATACTAATTACACGAAAGTACAAATTGTCTTTGCCAAGTGTCAGCAGTACCTGTTTGCCAAACATATTATCTATAAAAGCGGCAACAGGTATAAATAATAGTATCCTGAAAATCAGAGATGCATTTTCCATACCCCTGCCAAACAGTATTTCCATGATAAGGTCAGACCATATAAAAGACGGTATCAGTATTACCAAAAACAGCAGTGACCCCATTTTTGTAATTTTAAGTATATCACTATAGGTGCTTGCTTTGTCCTTGTTCATGTTCTTAACCATATAAGGGAAGAGTGCCAAAGTTAAAGGTGTATATATATTTCCTATCGCCCGTGCAACTTTTTCGGCAGAGGCAAAATAAGCAACTGCCGCCTCGCCTGCTATAAATCCTAATAAAAGCGTGTTGGTATTGGTAAACAAAGATATTTTAAGTTCTGATAAAAAAAGGTACCTGCCTATTTTAAGCTGCTCTTTTACCTTTTTGAAAGGTTTTCGCTGAAACGGAATCTTAAACAGTTTTTTAATATAAATTAAAGAAACAATACCCGCAGAAATATAGCCGCACGAAGTAAAAAGCGGCGCAAGCCAGGCATCCTCAGGTCTTTTTACAAAAACAAAAATGGCAGCTGTAAAAATTACTTTGCAGATAAAGTTGAAATAGGTAATGTATTTCATTTTTTGCAGGCCCTGAAAAAACCATACAGGAAAGATAGCCTGCCCTATAACATTGCCGAAGGTAAGCAGGTATATCAACCGCTGTTCTTCGAAAAAGGGTATAGTAAAAATCAGGATACACATTACAACAGAACTGCCTGCAAGCAAAAACATTTTTGTGGTAAACACCTCGTTGAATATAGAGTGCAGCTTATTGGTATCATTTGCATGTACAGACACCTCTTTGGTAGCTGTCATATGAAAGCTATATTCTGTAAGTATCTGAAAATAGTAGGTTATAGCTGCCGCATGCAAAATGGTTCCATATAAGTCCTTACCTAAAACCCTTATCAGGTAAGGGTAGGTTACAAGCGGCAGCAACAGGTTAAGCCCCTGTAGTATTGAGAGCGAAAACATGTTTTTTACAACGGTTCTTCTTTCTGCCGACTTGAATAGTTTATGGAACAGTTTTTTAATCATGAGCAGGTGTTTTAAAGCTCGTTATACGATTTTAAAACAGCAGCAAGGCTTTCCTGCCAGCCTTTTATACTCAGCCCGAAAACTTCTTTTATTTTGCTTTTGCCCATCACGCTGTACACCGGCCTTTTAGCAGGCGTAGGATAAGCCGATGCAGGTATCGGTTGTAAGTCTATTAAAACATTATTTATCCTGAATATCTCTCCGGCAAACTCATACCATGTTGCAACTCCCTCATTACTGTAATGATAAATGCCGTAAGCCTTTTTACCACGTGTTATTATCTGTAGCAGGGCTTCTGCAAGGTCATTGGCATTGGTAGGTGTGCCGGTCTGGTCATTAACAACGCCCAGTTTATCGCACTCTGCGGCAAGGCGCAGCATCGTCTTCATAAAATTATTACCGTATTCAGAGTACAGCCATGATGTGCGTATAATATAATGCTGCGGCAATATCTTTTCTATTTCCTGCTCGCCTTCTCTTTTGGTTTTACCATAAACACCCTGCGGATTGGTTGCATCATCCTCGGTATAAGGGGTGTCTTTATTTCCGTCAAACACAAAATCGGTAGAAATATGCAGCAAGGTTGTATTAAACTGCAGGCAAACTTCAGCAAGGTTTTTAGCCCCGGTAACATTTATGGCATAAGCTCTTTCCGTCTCGCTTTCTGCCTTATCTACTGCGGTATAGGCCGCGGCATTAATACAAAAGCCGGGCTTTACTTCATTAAAAACCTGTTCAAGCTGCTGCCTGTCGGTTATATCCGCTTCCGCAGATGTCTTAAAAACAAAAGTAAGATTATCATACCGGTTCGCCTGCGCTTTAAGCGCCTGACCCAACTGACCTGATGCGCCTGTAACAAGTACTACCATACCGGCCTTGCATTTTCGAGGTTTGGTAAAACAGTATCTTTAGATGATATGATATAATCATCACTATCCATCCCCCAGTCGATATTTATGGATGGGTCGTTGTAGATAATACCACCCTCCGACTCTTTATTGTAGTAGTTGTCGCATTTGTAAAAGAAAACAACTGTCTCACTGAATACCAAAAAGCCGTGTGCAAATCCGCGTGGCACAAAAAGCTGCCTGTGGTTCTCAGCCGATAGCTTTACTGCCACATGCTGCCCAAAGGTGGGCGAACCGGGGCGCACATCTACAGCCACATCAAGCACCTCGCCGTGTATAACCCGCACCAGTTTTGCCTGGGCATGCTCTCCTGTCTGGTAGTGCAGCCCGCGCAGCACCCCCCGCACAGAATAAGACTGGTTATCCTGCACAAAATGCACCGGCTGCCCGGTTATATCGGCAAAGCGTTTTTCGTTATAGCTCTCCATAAAATACCCGCGTTCATCGGGTATAACGTTAGGCTCTATAATAAAGCAGCCTTTAAGGCTGGTTTCTTTAACTGTCATATTATGCTATTAAACTCATCAGGTGCCTGCCATACCCGCTCTTTAAAAGCGGCTCTGCAAGCGCCGTTAATTCTTTTTCGGATATATATCCCATTTTATAGGCTGCCTCCTCTATAGCGCCTATTTTAAGCCCCTGGCGCTCTTCTATTACCTGCACGAATTGTCCTGCCTGCATAAGCGAATTAAACGTGCCCGTATCAAGCCACGCCGTCCCCCTGTCGAGAATGCTTACTTTAAGCCTGCCGCGCCTGAGGTATTCTTTATTAACATCTGTAATTTCGAGTTCGCCCCGGTGGCTGGGTTGTATATTTGCTGCAATATCCAGCACCTCGTTATCATAAAAATAAATGCCCGGTACCGCAAAGTTAGATTTTGGCTTTTCGGGTTTTTCTTCAATAGACAATACTTTACCGTCTTTATCAAAATCTACCACGCCATAACGCTCAGGGTCGTGCACGTGGTAGGCATATATAATGCCCCCTTCGGGATTATTGTTGCTTTGCAGGAGGCCGGCAAGCCCGGTACCGTAAAAAATGTTATCGCCCAGTATAAGCGCTACTTTATCATTACCTACAAACTCTTTCCCTATTATAAAAGCCTCTGCAAGCCCATTGGGGTGTTCCTGCACGGCATATTCAAATTTACAGCCCAGTTTGCTACCGTCGCCCAACAGGTGGCGAAACAGCGGCAGGTCGTGCGGAGTGGAAATGATAAGTATTTCCCTTATGCCTGCCCACATAAGCGTGCTTAACGGGTAGTATATCATAGGTTTATCATAAATTGGCATCAGTTGCTTGCTCACTGCCAGCGTAAGCGGATGCAGCCTGGTGCCCGACCCTCCGGCTAATATTATTCCTTTCATGCTTTTTTATATTTTGCAAGGTACCATTCTATGGTCTTAACAATACCCGATTCAAAATTTTCATCAGCTTTCCAGCCAAGCTCACTTTCTATCTTATTGGCGTCTATTGCATAACGCAGGTCGTGCCCCGGCCTGTCGGTAACAAAAGTTATCTGCTCTTTATAGCTGCCGCTTTCTTTCGGAGCCATGCTATCAAGCAGTTCGCAAATCTTGTTGGCGATGTATAAGTTGTTACGCTCGTTCCTTCCGCCAATATTATAGGTTTCGCCCCCGTTACCATTTTTATATACCAGCTCTATGCCTTTGCAATGGTCCAGCACATAAAGCCAATCGCGTATATTCATTCCGTTTCCGTAAATAGGGATATTTTGTCCTGATATGGCTTTGCGTATAATGGTGGGTATCAGCTTTTCGTCGTGCTGCTTTGGCCCGTAATTGTTGGAGCAGTTGGTGGTAACCACATCCATACCGTAGGTATGGTAGTAGCTGCGCACTATCATGTCGCTGCCTGCCTTGCTTGCGCTATACGGGCTGTTGGGTGCATAGGCTGTTTCTTCTGTAAAGAGTCCTTCTTCACCCAGCGTGCCATATACCTCATCTGTAGAGATATGATGAAAACGGCAGCCTTTGTAATCTTCTTTATATTGATGCGGAGCATCCATCCAATACTTCCTTGCTGTTTCCAGCAGGTTGAATGTACCCAGCACATTGGTTTTTATAAATGCCTCAGGGCCCGAGATAGAGTTATCGACATGCGATTCTGCCGCAAAATGAATTACCCCCCTTATATCGTGCTCTTTAAACAGCGACTCCAGGAACGGCCTGTCGCAGATATCACCCTGAACAAACAGATAATCTGCATTGCCCTCAACTTCTTTCAGATTATCCTTATCACCGGCATAGGTTAGCAGGTCAAGGTTTATAACCTTACAGCCCTGATTAGCGGCTAAAAAATGTACTATAAAATTTGAGCCAATAAACCCTGCTCCTCCTGTTATTAATATATTATTCATTACCGGCAATCTTTTTTCTTTTGTTCATCTGTTTTTTATAGTAGGCCATAAATAAAGATATAAAAACAAACAGCATGATAAATATGAAAGGAACTATATATTTCATCTTGCCGGATGTAAAAGATTTTTTCTTAATATTAAGCATGGTACTGCTTGGCTTAATTATATTTTCATAATTAACCTTTTTTATCATGTTGTTACCCTGCTCTTCTACCAGCTCTGCCTTGGTTTTTATCAGTTCGTTAAACTGCGTATTGGTGTTGTAATACACAAGGTTTTCGCCTGCCGCTCTTGCATCTTTATTAAATGTATTGATTATGGCATCTATCTGGGCAATTATACTGTCTTTAGCTTTAATCTCGGCATTAAGGTTTCTTTGCCATTGTTGCTTTATTTCACCAAAATATTTATCTGCATTCAGATAGGCAAGTATGGGGTTAACCACCTCATCCGCATCAGCTTTGCCGGAAGTGGTAATAGTGACAAGGTGCTGCGGATAGTTACGGGCAGTGGCCATATCTTTCAGGGTTTCCTCAACACTTGCATTTTCAGCCATAATCCTGAATAGTTGCAAATTGCGTTCATGATCTTTTTCAGATTCAATGAAATCATAAACTTCCACAATCGGCTCAACTTCCATTTCTATAAATATACCAGGATCTTTAATGCCAATGCCCTGCAAAAACTTTTCATCCCGCGTTTGAGATTTAGACGTTAAAAGCTCAGCCGTTTCATACAGGTAATCTACGCTTTTAAAATTAGGTATTACTATTAGTTTCTGCTCGTAGACTTTTTTACCCTTATCAAAATAATAGCCAAGCGCTCCACCGGCAATAAATAAAACTGCTAATACAATTATATTGCGCTTAAGGAACAATATACCGTCGAAAAAATAATCGTTAGCGCGGGATGCATATCCTCTTAATCGGTCTGATACCCTAGCTATGTCTATTTCCTGATCCCTGTTGTGCTGATAGTTTTCCATTACTGTTATTTGCAGTTAAAAATTTGTTCCAGTATTTTTATTGTTATCAGGTATGTAGGCTTAACTCCTGTAGTACCCAGGCCACCTGATGCCAGCGTGCTGCCGGTTTCCAGCGGATTATCCGATGCATAATAGGCATAGCGCACTTTTACATCCGGATTAATACTTTTCCTGATTTTTGAGGCCGACTGTATGGCTTTCTGGTAATAGGCGCCTTCCATTTCAAGCCCGATAACGCCCCAGGTAGAGCGGTTAAAGAACTTAAGCAGGTCGCGGTTTTGTAACGATGTACCCAAAACAGTTACCATAGGGCCACTGTAAACCGGTATGCCCTGCCCTTCAAACATATATGCCTTTAACTCATTCTCAAATGGGTAATTATCACCCGTACCTTCGTTAATGTGTGCCGACGGTATCATTATATCGCCCTTATTCCCTTCCAGTATCCCTGCCTTACCCATTATAGAAACCGATACCACATTCAGGAATGTTTTGGTATCATATTCTTTATAAGGTTTTAAAAGCTCATCGATGGTTTCATAGGCCTGCTCGCCAAAAGCATAATCCATTACTATAATAACGGGCATATCTTCTTGTGCCTGCGCATTAGGGAATGCCGTCAGCGAAAAATCAATTTTGGCAGCATCAAATATCTGCACATCTATATTGGTGCCCGATGTATCTGGCATGGCTATCATACCGTTTTGCAGGGCAAATTCCTCTACCTTGTTACGTAGTTCTGCATTGCCTGATTTGCTGAGTTCTTCATAAACATAAAAATCAGGCTTACCCTTAAACTTACCTTTATGTACATCGGTGGCAAATATAGAGTTCATTACACTGTGCATGTTGGCGCTGATGATATGTATCGGCCTTTGCAGCAGCCCGTTTTGTTTCAGCACCGCTTTAATGTTATCAGCCCATATCTCGCCGTGTATGTGGTGTCCAAGCCTTTCCCTTAATATCGGGCTGAAGGTAATAGCACGTTTTGCGCCGCCAAGTGCCTCGTCTATAGCGAGTTTTCCCAGCCAGTATATTACATGCAGGAACCTGTCAGGTGTTTCGGCATTGCCAAAAGCGTCATAAATATCGGTAACTTCGGCAAATGTGCGCCCCAGTATGTTTGAAACGTGCGATATTGCTGTTTCGCGCTCCTCAAGGTTCAGTTTTTTATTCTGCAAAATAACCTGCTCCAGCTTTTGCCAGTCGCGCGTCATCTCACCATTCTCATCAATAAGTACTCTGTTGCGTATCTTGTGCGACTCTATAAACACAAAAGTAAGGTGGGTAAGGATATCATAAATATCCGACCTCCCCCTTGTTATCTCAACATTCATCTGTTCCTCATCAATTCGGTAGCAGTTACGCCTCCTTTTTGGCGGTACAATAGCCTTGAAATGTGATTTGGAATATCCTTCGTCTGATGTCAGATTTATAAAACGGCACTGCTCTATGCCTACAGGTAAACGTTCTATAACATACAGTAGCCCGTTAAGCTCTGCTTTTTCTTCGGCGATAGAGCCGTATATTTCCGGGCGAAGGTCTAAGAGCGCCTCGCGCAGTGTTTCACCCGATATACCCATAGGCTTGTAAAAGCCGCGGTTAAACAGGTGGCGCATGGTTATGTATAAACGCTCTATGGCAGCAGAAGATTCCTGTGCCCTGTTGCGTGATATATTTTTTAATTTCTGCATTCTCATTTGTGTTTTGTGAGCAAATGTAGGATTTTTATTTTTAGCTATAATTTATGACATGTAAACCAAAACACGCTTTGATTAACATATTTAAAAAATGTGTTAGCTAAACCATGTTTTCGTTAACATGTTATTGCTACAATTTATAATTATATTGCGTAAACAATTTCATTAATCCGTTGTTTACATAAAAGTTATCTCTTCCTATTTTTACTTTACTTAAAAGGTTATTTTTATCTTCAGCAATTGTGTCTAAATACTTGGCTGCAGTTTGTCTTGAAATATTTAAATCTCCTTGTAAAAACTCTATTTTGGTATAAGGATGCTTAAATATATTATTTATTAAATCCTGAGAATAAAATTTATAATTTGTTCTTATTACCGATTTGTAGTGCATCATTAACTGTTTAATTTCTTTTATGAGTTCAGTACTTTGCTTACTGACACTTATAACTGCATCTAAGATGTAATGAATCCATTGATTCCAACTCTCTTCATCACGAACCTGCTGTAATAATAAATAGTATTCTTCTT
This sequence comes from Flavobacterium sp., assembly GCF_024305175.1. Lineage (GTDB taxonomy): Bacteria > Bacteroidota > Bacteroidia > Flavobacteriales > Flavobacteriaceae > Flavobacterium. The sequence continues at coordinate 8,038 of NZ_JAMWYY010000011.1, read as the reverse complement.
TGTTTTGAATTATAAACCGACTCAGATATAACGTAGGATAGTCCAAAAGCCCTTTACAAATAAGATAGAGAATGTTAATTATCCTGCCCAGCCTTCCATTGCCATCATAAAAGGGGTGTATGCTTTCAAACTGATGGTGTATAATTGCAAGCTTTATAAGATAATCTGAATCGTCAATAGAGTCGTCATTAATATAGTCTATAAGATTAGACATATATGACTGAATCTCCGTTAACGACTGAGGTGGTGTATAAATTACTTCTCCAGTTCTCTCATTCTTAAGATCTGTACCGGGAACTTTCCTGTATCCGGCATTATTTTGTTCTAATTCCTTATGGATTTCTAAAATAATTGTATTTGTAATTATTTTGTTATCTTTTATAAGCTCAAAGCCTTTTCTTAATGCAAATGAATAACGCTGAACTTCTTTGGCTGCAAGATTTTGTATTAATCCTAAGTTTAGCTCTGCCTTAAAAAGTTCATCATGGGTGGTTATAATATTCTCTATAGCCGAACTGTCTTTAGCTTCCTGCAGAGCCAAAGTACTAAGTAATATTCCAACATTAGGAACGGTTGCATGAGTACCCTTAAGCTCTGCTAAGGCAGCGCGGGCTTCTGCTACTTTCTTTAAAATATCCTTAGACTCTAAGTCAATTGGCAATGGTAAGTAAGGAATTTTATATTTTGCTGCCATAATCTTTTTTAGTCAATTTTGATAATACATCTGCAATTTTCCTGTCATTACTAAGCCTTGGCAGCTTGTTTTGCCCGCCCAGTTTGCCGATGGACTTCATATACTCCTGGAAACCGTTTTTTGCAACAGGGGTTATTACTACTGTGCGGAGTATGTTACCTTTTATCAGGTCGTCATAATACACATTCTGTTTGCGCATGGCGCTGTCTATCTTCAGGGCGAAAGCATCCATATTCTGCGGTTCGTTTTCAAACTCGATGAACCATTCGTGGTACGGCAATCCAGTTTCGGGGTTAATTTGCGGGGCTACGGTAAACTCGTTAACCCTTACATTAGTTCCTTCCATAGCTTCATTAAGGGCGCTTTCTACCTCTTTGCCAATTACGTGCTCGCCAAACGCAGATATAAAGTGCTTTATCCTGCCGGTAACAATTACCCTGTAGGGCTTTAAGGATGTAAACTGTACCGTGTCGCCTGTATTGTACGCCCAAAGCCCGGCGTTAGTGGATATGATGAGCACATAGTTTATGGCCTGTTCCACCTCGCCGATTGTGTAACGTTTCGGTTTATCGGTAAAGAACTCATCCGACTTTATAAACTCGTAAAAAATACCTGAATTCAGCAACAAAAGCATCCCCCTGTCGCCCTGCCTGTCCTGGTAGGCAAAAAATCCTTCGGAAGCAGGAAACAGCTCTATACTGTCAACCCTCCGCCCGATAAGGTTTTCAAATTTGGCCCGGTAGGGTTCATAATTAACCCCGCCATAAATAAACAAGCTGAAGTTTTTAAAGATGTCGCCTACTTTTTTATTGCCCTTTTGCTGCAGCCTTTCAAAATACATTTGCACCCATGAGGGTATGCCCGAAATAACGGTCATATCTTCTTTATAAGTTTCCTCTACAATGGCATCAACCTTGGTTTCCCAGTCGTCTATAGTATTGGTTTCCCAGCCCGGCATACGGTTGCGTTGCAGGTAGCCCGGCACATAGTGCGCTACTATACCGCTGAGGCGGCCAAACTTTATCCCATTTTTTTCTTCGAGTACGGGGCTGCCCTGCAAAAATATCATCTTACCATTTACAAAAGCCGAATTACCTGTTTCGTGGATGTACATCAGTATAGCGTTGCGTGCTGCCTGTATGTGGTAGGGCATTGATGCTGCCGTAAGCGGAATGTATTTTGCCCCGGAGGTAGTGCCCGATGTCTTGGCAAAATACAGTGGCCTGCCGGGCCATAGTATATCAGGTTCGCCCTTAACTACCCGCTCTACATAGGGTTTCAGGTCTTCATAATCCCTAACGGGTACATTTTCCTGAAAGTCTTTATAGCTTTTTATACTGCTAAAGTTATGGTCTTTGCCAAATGCCGTGCTGCGGGCATTTAAAATCAGTTTACTGAATACCTGCTGTTGTACCCCAACGGGTTTAGAGGCCCATTTTTGGGTATCGTTATATACTTTTAAGGCAAACAGCTTGGCAGCAAATGATTTTAAAGACATAAGCAGTAATCAGTTGTTAGTTAATCAGGAAATTTTGTTTTAAGCGCTTTCTCGGTAGCATAAAATATATAAACTGCCGCTACTATCATCAGCGACAGCATTACGATTACCGCATACTCTTCGGGTATGTTTATCAAATTCAGCAGCCCGCCGAAAGCTAACAGGGCAAGGCCCGATCCTATCAATCTCTTACTTGAAAAACGCTGTGAAAAATCCCATGCGGACTGCGACTTCGCCGAGCGGCTGGTGCGGTATCCGTATAACAGGTTTCTTCTCTTCGGAGGGAATATGTACATTACAATCCCGCTAAGGAATAATGCTATGCCCCCGAAATAATAAATTGTAAACAGGCTGTTTATAATCTCCATTATTCAAAATTTATGTACTGTGTCGGGTTTATCGGGTAGCCATCCTTCCACAATTCGAAATGCAGGTGCACACCGGTTGACTGCGAACCCGTGCTGCCGGCCAGCGCAATCGCTTCGCCAGAACGCACTACATCGCCCTGCTCTTTGGTTAATGCCGCACAATGTTTGTAAACCGATATTATACCGTCTTTATGGCGCACAATTATTACGTGGCCGTTTGTAGGTGTCCAGTCGGCAAACAGTACCGTTCCTGCCGCAACCGATTTAATGGGGGTATCTTTAGCCAGTGCAATATCTACTGCAAAATGCTTGTTCTTGCTGCTGTAAGGCTCTGTAATGTGGCCTTTAACCGGAGCAAAAAGCACCAGGCCAACACGCGGCTGGGCTTCTTCAAACAGGTTATATTTATCCTCCAGCGCCACTTCTTCGCGTAGTTTAAGGTCGGCTTCAGATGGTTTAATGTCTATAACCGGCTGCTCTTTCTGCTCTGGCACATAAATAGAGTCACGGCTCAGCTTACCGCTTTCAAGGTCGCCCGTAAGTACTTTTTTTATCGAGGCCATATAAGCTTTCTCTGCCTCCAGCTCCCGCAATAGCGAATCTGATTTTATAGCATTCTGGGTAGCCTCGCGCTTTAGCTGCGTAGAAGAATATCCTGGGATGTATTCGCGCAGCGGGGTACCTGCAATAATGTAGGTGGTAAGGGCAATCATGATGATGCTTACCACGGTAATTACCACAAAAACATTCATGAGGTTAAGCCTGAGCGAAAATTTCTCCTCAAAGTTTTCCTCATCAAGTAGTACCAGCCGTATTTTGTTGAACAGCTTTTTTTTGATTACCTGCCTTTTAAGCCTTTTCTTCGACATAGTAACTGTTTAATTCGCAAATATACTAATACTGCATTATAAAGAGATTTAATGCCTTATAAACCTTACTCGCAATTTTGTTTTATTTAACGCAAACCACAATCAAATAATTGTCGTAAATAATTGTAGTGTTTTAATTTATGGTTAACTTTGTATCGTTTGAAATTGTTGTTTCAATATTAATTTAATTCTTATTTATCATGTTTCAGAAATTCGGAGCCTTTGAAATAATTTTGATTGTTGTGGTTATACTGCTTCTTTTCGGGGGCAAGAAAATACCGGAATTAATGAAGGGGCTTGGCTCCGGAATTAAGGAATTTAAAAATGCCGCTAAAGATGAGCCTAAGGCTGAAGCAGCCAAAAAGCAGCAGGCACAGGAAGAGAATAAACTTTAGTTTAAAACTAATATCATAATACACCCCCGCAATATTGCGGGGGTTTTTGTTTCAGCCATTTCGACTGCGCTCAATGTGACAGGTAAAATAAAAATTCAGAAAGTTGAATTCAGAATTTATTCTCCGAAACACGAAACACGGAATAATTAACATCCGACCCCGGACATCTAACTTCGGACAGGCGGCACCCCTAAATAACCATACTCAACGCTACCCTTTTGCGGGCTTCATCCACTTCAAGGACCTTTACCTGAACGTGCTGGTGCAGCTTTACCACTTCATTCACATCGCTCACAAAGCCTTCTTTAAGCTGCGATATATGTACCAGCCCGCTTTCCTTTATGCCCACATCCACAAAGCAGCCAAAGGCCGTAATATTGTTTACAATGCCGGGCAAAACTTTTTTATGTGTAAATCAAAATTATTTACTTGTTACCTTTACAATACCCTGGCGGGTGGCCAAATATAAATTTCCGAAACTATCGAAACACATATCTCCAATGTATGATGTAGGAATATCCGAATTAAGATTATGATAGTTTTCCCAGCCACCATTTAAATCATATCTTATCAGTCCTGCCCTGTCGGTAGAAATCCAAAGGATTTTTTCTTTTTTGTCATATAAAACACATGTAGTGTGATTGAATGGCATTCCAGAATTTTCAGTTGTAAAATGTTCCCATGATCCGGATTTACTGCATATCGCAATACCTTCATTCCTATTGACAATTTTACGGTCAGCCGGATTAAACTCATAAAGTCCAAAATATAGATTGCCTTCTTCATCCTCAGCCATAGAGGTTATACAATAATCCTTTAAAATGTGATTGGTATCTTTAAAGCTAATTACTTTCCCATCGTTATCAATCATAACCGAGCCATCATACGTACCTATCCAAAGCCTGTTTCGTGAATCACGCATTGCAAAACTAACACGATTTGAAGGGAGTTCTTTTATTTTAGATTTATCAAGCATTTCAAAATGATTTGATTTGCTAATTATTAAGCCATCTTTTGAACATATAAATAATTCACCTGTTACTGAATTATATTCAAACCCATATGCGTTATCAACACCTAATTCATCCGTACTGTAAGCTTTCCAATTATTATTATCAAGACTAAAAATTGATGAAAGGCCATCTAACCATATCTTGTCCTGAGCATCTACACCTAATGCGAAATATTTACGCTTCTTGGCTTCCTCTATCGTTGGGTTAGGAGGAGGTAATTTAATTACATTTTTATTAAGCACTATTAATTCAGAATCTGAAATAGCTATAATATTGCCCTTAGAATCCGCAACAATATGGTTAACACTGTTATTGGGTAATTCAGAATTAGAGGAGTTCCATATTGTAAATTGATAGCGGCTTAAATTTTGATTTGAGTAAGTGTAATTTTTATTAAAAATTTCAGGGTCTTTAGGATGATCAAAAGATTTCGCAAACGCTTCCATATCCACCCGCTCTATTTTACCATCAAGAATTCCGTTTTTAATTGTAAATATTAAATTAACAGAATTTCTATCTACAGGCTTACCCTCGCTATATGCAGGCTTCCAGTCTTTAAATTTATTAAGCTCTTTAACAATTTCATCAGTTATACCAGCCTTACTCCTGTCAGTATGGCTTAATACACAACCCCTGCCATTTGCTTCAATTAGTACCTGAACTTTAAGAGTACCCTCAATCTTACCTAAATTTAATTTCTTGTTTAATCTTCCCAGTAGCTTATCAAATTTTTCTTCATCATAAGAAGATTTAATTTCGCCGCAATCAAGGCAAAAACTTTCAGTATTACAGTTTTCCAGTTTTACCGGAAATAAATTTTGTGCAGATGCAACACTGGCTGCAAAAACTAAAAAACAGAAAAAAAGGTTTTTCATTTATAAATACTTTAATTGTTAACTATCATACTCAACGCTACCCTTTTGCGTGCTTCATCCACTTCAAGTACTTTTACCTGAACGTGCTGGTGCAGCTTTACCACTTCATTCACATCGCTTACAAAGCCTTCTTTAAGTTGCGATATATGTACCAGCCCGCTTTCCTTAATGCCCACATCTACAAAACAGCCAAAGGCCGTAATATTGTTTACAATGCCCGGCAGCACCATTCCGATATGTAAATCGGAGATAGTCTTCACATTCGGGTCGAATTCAAAAACCTTTGCCGACTTTCGCGGGTCGAGCCCCGGCTTTTCAAGCTCTTTTAAAATATCTTTCAGCGCCAGCACGCCCACATCTTCGGTGGCATAGGCTTCGGGGTTTATTTTGGCAATAGCCTCTTTGTTAGAGATAAGCTCCTGCGTTTTCAGCTTCAGGTCTTTAGCCATTTTTTCGACAATGCTATACGCCTCGGGGTGTACCGCACTGTTATCCAGCGGATTTTTAGCATTGGGTATGCGCACAAATGCCACCGCCTGCTGGTAAGCCTTCTCCCCGAGCCTGGCTACTTTTTTGAGTTGTTTGCGGTCTTCAAACGGGCCGTTCTCACTTCGGTAAGCCACAATGTTCTCGGCAAGCTTTTCGCCTATGCCCGACACATACCCCAACAGCGACTTACTTGCCGTGTTAAGGTTTACGCCCACGCTGTTCACGCAGCGCATAACGACCGTGTCAAGCTCTGCTTTTAGCTGACTTTGGTCTACATCGTGCTGGTACTGCCCCACTCCAATTGCTTTTGGCTCTATTTTAACCAGTTCGGCAAGCGGGTCGCTCAGCCTGCGGCCTATAGACACCGCACCGCGCACGGTAACATCATAATTCGGGAATTCATCACGGGCAATTTTAGAAGCGGAATATACCGAAGCCCCCGCCTCGCTTACCACAAACACCTGCAAAGGCTTATCAAAGGCTATTTTTTTAATAAACTGCTCGGTTTCGCGGCTGGCAGTTCCGTTGCCTATCGATATAGCATCTATCTTATAGGCGTTGACCATAGAGCGTATTTTTTTCATGGCCTGGGCAGTTTCCCGCTGCGGCGCATGGGGGAAAATGGTTTCGTTATACAGCAGGCCACCCTGCTCGTCAAGGCACACAATTTTGCAGCCGGTGCGGTAACCGGGGTCTATCGCCAGTATGCGTTTTTCGCCCAATGGTGGCGCTAACAGCAATTGTTGCAGGTTGGCGGCAAATACCTGAATGGCTACGGCATCGGCTTTGGTTTTGGCTTCCTGCAATACCTCGTTGCTTATGGCGGGAGCCAACAGGCGTTTGTAACTGTCGGCGATGGCTTTTTGCAGGTGGGCTGCCGTTTCCTTTTTCGGGTTTTTTATAACCGACTCCTCCATAAAGGCAAGTGCTTCGGTGTCGTCTATTTCTATTTTGAATTTGATAATGCCCTCAGCCTCGGCGCGGAGCATGGCCAGGAGGCGGTGCGATGGGGCCTTAGCCAGGTTCTCGCTCCAGTCGAGGTACTGCTCAAACTTCTGGGCTTTCTCCGGGTCGGCACCTTTAACGGGTTTAGTGGTAATGGCCGCTTTGCGGCCAAAAATGCGACGCAGCGTTTTCCTGATATACACGTTTTCGTTTACCCATTCGGCTATTATGTCGCGCGCGCCCTGCAGGGCTTCGTCTTCGTTGGGTACGTTTCCGTTAAGGTATCTGGATGCGATGTACTCTATATCGTCGGCGTTTTGCGCCATGATTATCTTGGCAAGCGGCTCCAGACCGTTCTCACGGGCGGTGTCGGCTTTGGTTTTGCGGCGTTTTTTGTAAGGCAGGTACAGGTCTTCCAGCTCGGTAAGGTTAAAGCTGCCCTCAATTTTTGCCGAAAGCTCGGGCGTTAGCGCTCCCTGCTCCTCAATGCTTTTGGCAATGGCTTCCTTGCGTTTTACAATGGCTTCATAATCACGGCTGCCTTTGGCTATCTGCTCTATGGCTACCTCATCAAGGTTGCAGGTGCGGTCTTTACGGTAACGGGCTATAAAGGGTATGGTGCAGTCTTCCTGAAGGAGCTGCAATACGGCTTCTATGCTTTTGGCGGGAGCGTTTACCTGCGCCGCTATATATTGGGTAATGGTCATGCTTTGCGTTTAGGGTGCAAAGATAACGGGATATTTTATGAGGATATTTAAAAAATAGTTTTAAGATAATTTTTGTAAGGCAATATTTTGTATGTTAGTAGTCTAACTTTAAAATTTCTATAGAATGTCCTCAAAGAAAGTAATTAAATTTGGATTAAATAATTCAAATAGCCTTCATATAATGC
>NZ_JAMWYY010000109.1 GCF_024305175.1 Flavobacterium sp. | reverse complement strand
GCCTGGGTTGTTGTCATCGCATAAAGGATAGTTCGATGGGGTAGGGATAGCGGGCCTTGGGTTTACAATAAGTTGTAAAGGCTCTATTGATGGACAGTTGATTGTGCTGCCTTCCTGTACTACCCTTATGTAAATTTCACCGGTAATTGCTGAATAGCTTCCAGGATTATTGATAGCGTTAGAGCCAAACTCTGCTCCTTCAATAGTTTCGTGGAAAGTTACCGTAAGGCCTGACTGACCATTTATAACTTCCTGCCCGGCAGGAAGAAGGTTAAATATACCAAAGTCATCAAAGTTATCATCACAAACCTCTATTGTTGTAGCCGGTACAAGAACAGGCGGATAAAAAACTTCTACATTAAAGACATGCTCATCTGAACATTCAACTTCAATACCTGAATTAGCATAAATATAGATATCCCGGGTAACGGTAATTTCATCACCAGCATTTAGCTGTGAGCCTGTTCCGCCGGGACCTGTATAATAGTTGCCCTCTGTAAGTGCGGGAAGTACATAACTTTCACACGCATCAACATCTGCAGGGGTATCTACTTCGGGTTTTTCATATACTGTAACAACAAAGCTGCTCTCATCAGTACAGTTATTAGGCATAGTTCCCGATTCTGCATAAATATATATTGTTTGAGTAGCTATTACTGTTGTACCTTCCGCTATTGGGCCTACACCATTTGGCTGGCTAAAATAACCACCAACAGTAAGCTCAGGAAGTACATATCCTGTATCATCACACGCAAACACATCTTCAAGCTCATCTACAACAGGTGTAGGGGTAACAATAATAAGAAATGATGATGTAGAATAGCAGTCTTCATCTGTTGTATTAGTTAACCTTACATATATAGTGGCACTGCCTGTTGTATAGGCTTCGGGTGTAGTTATAGCATTTACATTATTTTCTGCATCTGCCTGAGATGTATGGTAGGTTACCACAAATTGATTCGGATCCTGCCCTTGCAGTACATCGCCATCAAGAGCTGTCAGGTCAAAAGTTTCAACTCCGTCATTTTCAGGATCGCAAACCTGAATATTTGCCGGTGTACCTGCCTCCGGGGCAGTACTGGCCTCTATTGTAAATGATGTTGTTGCTATACATGATGTAAAATAATTCTCCACACGGACCCAGATAGTTTCAAGTTCACCGTCAGTTACATAGTTCGCGGCGTCAGCGTCAGATATCGGGCTAAAGCCTTCTGTGGCATCAAGTTCGGAATTATGGAAAGTTATAACGTTTACAAAAGGGTCGAGCCCATTTAATATGGTTTCTGAATTTTCAGTTAAATCAAAAGTAAAAGGGCCAGGGCCGCTTTCGCAGATGAAAAAGTCTTCCGGCTCACCCAAGTCAAGAGGGTCAGCCACTTCTACTGTAACGTTAGCTGTCTTTATAACAGTTGTTCCGTCACACCTGTTGTAGGTTGCAACAGCAGTATAAGTTGTAGTTTCTTCAGGGCATACAGTTACAGAAGTTCCTGATGCTATCTCTGTAGTACCATCTAACCATGCAAAATCTACTATTGAAGGACCTGTTGGGGTAAACCTCCATGCTTCCTGGATAGCTGTCCATGAACCGGTATTACGTCCCGGAGGAACTGAAGCCTGAGTACCGGCAGAGTTTTGTATACCTATTAAACCTACACCATTTTGCCATGAAGTACAAGGTACCCTTCTCTCAACATAAACCTCGATAACATTAGTAGTTTCGTATAAAACTATCTGAGATGTTTGAGCACCAATATTAGCGTTATTAGCGCAAGCGCCACCAAACTGTGCAACTTCAGAGAAGTTAACAACCAATGTACGGCATGGATATGCACCTAAAACCTGATAGTTAATATTAGGATTCGCAAAGTTATTGTCAACACTTGGGTCTATATCCTGATACACGCCATAAATAGCATTTCTGATAGGAAAACCTGTATTTGGTATAGCCTGGCTAAACGCGTAGTTACAAAAGCCTCCTGCTGTTTGCGTATTAAAAGTAATAACACCGTTAGAGCCGATAAAGGCACTTGTGTAGTTATTACCATAAAAACAAAAGCTGAACGGCAGGTTGACCGCCGAAGACCATACGTCATCCGTATCAACTGATATTTGCGTACCACCAATAAAAGGATAGGGTGGTGAATATGGAACGGATGAAACCGAATAAGACGTAGTAGCACCTGTCTCAAAATAGTCGGCAGTAAGCGTACGACATTCTTCACCAGGCTGCGGAGGCTGGCAAATTGCGGGCACTGCGCCTGCAGTTACATCAGGACAACCGGGAGCCTGGGCAAAGGTGGTAAGTCCTAATAAGCTTAACAGCAGCAGTAATAAATAATTTTTCTTCATTTGAAAAGGTATTTTTTTAAAACGCGAAATTTACATAAAATTGACATAAATAAAACATTTATGCCCTG
>NZ_JAMWYY010000108.1 GCF_024305175.1 Flavobacterium sp. | reverse complement strand
ATATTAGATATGTTTAACAGTATATAGTAACAGATATTGGTTAAATTTACAGTAATGAAGTTTTATATAAAAAATATGGTTTGCCCCCGCTGTGTAGCAGCTGTTACACAAATTTTTAAAGGTCTTGATTTAGAGCCAGAAAGTATTACTTTGGGCGAGGCCGAAACTAAAAAGGAAGCCGGCCCCGAGCAGTTATCATTACTTAGTGAACGACTGAAAGAACAGGGTTTTGAATTGCTTGGTGATACTAAAGATATTGTGGTAGAGGGTATAAAATCTGTTATCATAAATCATATACATCACTCTGATGGAGGCGCAGTAGTATTTTCTGAGCTTCTGGTATCAGAGCTCCATAAAGATTATTCAGGACTGAGTAAACTTTTTTCGGTACATGAAGGTATCACCATAGAGCATTTTATTATTCTTCAGAAAACCGAAAAGGTTAAAGAACTGCTGCTTTATAATCGGCTAACCCTTAGCGAAATCGCTTATAAACTTGGCTATAGCAGTGTATCCCACCTTTCGGCACAATTCAGGAAGGTAACCGGTATAACACCAACAGAGTTTCGCAAAAGCGGAGCAAATTCGCGAAAGCCGCTTGATGCGGTTTCCAAAAATCTGTAAACCGTTTCCTTAATTCTGTAACAGCCGATACACCTATACTTTCGAACTTTGCAATATAAATCTGAAAGTAATGGATATGCCTGACAATATAATTTATTTACCCTTAGAAGGTGTTGACAGCGAACACTGCGCAATGATAGTTGATAAAGGTCTTGATGAAGTTAAAGCTGTTACTGCACACCGTGTTGAGCTTAATAACAACAGGGCGGTTATTACAACCACAGATGCACCTGTAGCACTGCCCGCAGCAGTACAAAAGATTCGGGGACTTGGTTATGGTGTAACTACTGTAAAACAAAGCTTTCCTGTTACCGGCATGAGCTGTGCCTCTTGTGCGGCATCAAGCCAGGATGTGCTTATGATGCAGCAGGGTGTGGTTAATGCAGCCGTTAATTATGCAAATGGCAACGGAACAGTTGAATATATTCCAACGATTAACTCTCCCCAAAAACTGAAATCTGCACTGCAATCTGTAGGATATGACCTTATTCTAAATGAGGGTAATGAAGAAACAGATACTATCGAAGCAATACAGCAAAAGCATTATAGCCAACTTAAGAAACGTACTTTTTGGGCCATAGCGCTTAGTGTGCCTTTGGTAGTTATAGGCATGGTGCCATTGCTGATGGAGATGTGGTGGGCAAATTATGCCATGTGGGCATTGGCAACTCCTGTTGTGTTATTTTTTGGCAGGCAGTTCTTTTCAGGTGCTTACAGGCAGGCGAGGCATAAATCGGCCAATATGGACACACTTGTTGCGGTAAGTACCGGTACGGCTTACCTGTTCAGTGTTTTTAATACGCTTTTTCCGCAGGTGTGGCATAACAGGGGCCTGCACGCCCATGTATATTTTGAGGCCGCGGCTGTGGTAATCGCCTTTATCCTGTTAGGCAAGCTTTTGGAAGAAAAAGCAAAAGGCAGCACATCATCAGCCATAAAAAACCTGATGGGGCTGCAGCCGAAAACCGTTACCATAATTACAGAAACAGGGCAAGAGGAAGTGCCTGTTGCCGATTTAAATATCGGTGACAGGATTCTGGTAAAACCAGGTGAAAAGATTGCAGTAGACGGCGAGGTGATTTCAGGCGGCTCTTTTGTTGATGAAAGCATGATTAGCGGCGAACCCATAGCGGTAGAAAAAACAAAAGGCAGTACTGTATATGCAGGTACAATCAATCAAAAAGGCAGCTTTACCTTCAAAGCGCAAAAAGTAGGCAGCCAGACGCTGTTATCGCAAATTATAAAGACCGTGCAGGATGCGCAGGGCAGCAAAGCGCCCGTGCAACGCCTTGTAGATAAAGTTGCGGGCATTTTTGTACCTGTAGTAATTATACTGGCACTTATAACGCTTGCCGTATGGCTCATTTTTGGTGGCGAAAACAGCCTTACACATGGGCTGCTTGCCATGATTACTGTTTTGGTAATTGCCTGCCCCTGCGCGCTTGGTCTTGCCACACCTACAGCTATAATGGTTGGGGTAGGCAAAGGGGCACAAAACGGTATACTGATTAAAGATGCACAAAGCCTTGAAACTGCCAAGAAAGTAAATGCCGTAGTGCTGGATAAAACAGGTACTATAACCGAAGGTAAGCCAAAAGTGGTTGCTGTTAAATGGTTTGCCGAGGAAAAAGAGGAGTACACGAATATATTATATACCATAGAAAAATCATCTGAACATCCATTGGGCGATGCCATTGCCCGTTACCTTAGCAATAAGGCACAGTTTATAAATAACATTACAATACAGAACATAGAAGGCAGGGGAGTAGAGGCTGCTTACAATGGCAAGATTTACAGTATTGGTAACAGCGCGCTTACCCAAAAGCGCAGTATAAATTTAGATGGTGAGGTAAACGACTGGATGCAGGACAAACTTAACAAAGCCAATACTGTGGTATTGTTCTGCAATGATAATGAGGTGCTTTGCGGTATAGCTATAGCCGATACCATTAAAGGCACTTCTGTAAAGGCTATAAAGCAGTTGCAGGATGAAGGCATAGAAGTATATATGCTTACCGGAGATAATAGCGAAACCGCAGCAGCAGTTGCCGCTGATACAGGTATAAAGAATTACCGGGCTGGGGTATTACCGCAGGAAAAGTTAGAATTTATAAGCCAATTGCAGCAGAAAGGCAAAACAGTTGCCATGGTGGGTGATGGCATAAACGACAGTGCCGCCCTTGCACAGGCCGATGTGGGTATTGCTATGGGCAAAGGCAGCGATATTGCAATGGATGTAGCGAGTATAACCCTGATTTCAGGCGATTTACTTAAAGTGCCACAGGCAATACAGTTGTCAGCCAAAACAGTTGCCACGATAAGGCAGAATTTGTTCTGGGCTTTTATTTATAACATAATAGGGATACCCCTTGCGGCGGGTGTGCTGTATCCGGTAAACGGGTTTTTACTCAGCCCTATGATTGCAGGCGCGGCAATGGCATTGAGCAGCGTTAGTGTGGTTAGCAACAGCCTGCTGCTTAAAATGAAAAAAATATAAAGTATTTAATAAGAATAATATGAAAAGCGAAATGAAATTTAAAACAAACATTAACTGTGGCGGTTGTGTTGCCAAGGT
>NZ_JAMWYY010000107.1 GCF_024305175.1 Flavobacterium sp. | reverse complement strand
ACTCAATGGAAGATTTTATACTAAATGTAAAAATTTTGAATGGCACATTAGGTCATAAATTTCTTGAGAATCCAACAATAATTACAGAAAATCCAATAATTAATACTCCTATAACTTCAAAGCAGGTTATAATCAAAAATGAGAATGACAATACAAAACTTTATCTTAATGTGAAAGGTATTTGTGCAGAAGCTGTACAAACAGATGAAGGAATTGTAATTTTGAAAAATTCATCTGTAGCAGAAAAAAAGAGACCTTTCGGATATAGTTCGTTAAGAGAAAGCCTTGAACTTGATGGAACTATAAGCAGAGACGAAGTAGGAAAACTTATGTTTACGAAAAATCAATTGTTTAATAGTCCATCTGCTGCTGCTGCTGTAACATTAGGTTATTCAGTAAATGGTCGCAACGTTTGGAAAAATGCTGATGGACTTTCTTTAAAAGAAATTGAAGAACAAAGTTTAGAAAATAATGCAGGCCTGTAAGCCGGATTCTGTCAACTAAATAAATTTAGAAGCCTTATCATTTATCTGGGCGCAACATTGCTGTTACGCTCTATCTGCCTACCCTCCGGCATTGGGCGGGCAGCCCTTAATTGCCGGTATACTTGGCATTTCACCGCATAGAGTTTACCTGGTTTCACTACAGCATTACCTGTACATACTTTCTGTTGCACTTGTCCTCCCGCGCCTTGCGGCACAGTGACGGGCGTTACCCGCTATGCTGCCCTGTGGTGTCCGGACTTTCCTCCACCCCACACCGAAGCGGGAGCAGCGATAAGGCGGCCTGCGGGGCAAAGATAGTTTTTTTTAAGTCACAAAGTGGGGAGTCGAAAGTCATAAAGTCAGCCTCACCCCAAACCCCTTTCCAAAGGAGAGGGAGCCTTGTTCGTCCGACACCTTTCATCTGACATCTAAACTTTCTCCTTTCGACTTTAGACTCTTGACATCATGACTAAACCATGTTTAACATTTCGTTGGCAGCAGCCAATTTTCTAAAGCCGTAATTTTAATACTGTAAAACAAACCTCTTTAAAAAACTACACACATGGACAGACAGATGTATCATTATGCCACAGTATCTAAAGCACTTGAAGAGTTGGCACAAAAAGGATTTACAACAGACTTTAACCTTGAGGAAGAGCGCATAGTAAATCACTGCGAAGACTTTACCATAGAGCACATTTACCGCTACGAGGGCGAAACCGACCCGGGCGATGAGGCTACGGTTTACGGTATACAATCTAAAGACGGAGAAAAAGGTGTTTTTGTGGCAGGCCACGGCGCCTATACCGAAAAAAGCGCTGCCAAAATGCTGCACGAAATGAGTATTAAAGGAAGAAAAGACGAATAGCCAACGGGCTAAATGAACAGGTTACAGAAAAAACTCGAAAAAATAGGCAGCGACCCTAAGGTTACCGCCAAAGCCGCTGGCTTGCGCTATGCCCTGCAGTCTGATAAAGGCTATTACAGGAAGCGCAAAGGCAGCGGCTTTACCTATAAAGACCACGAGGGCAACACGGTAAAAGAGAAGGAAGTGCTGGACAGGATTAAAAAACTGGTTATACCCCCGGCATGGCAGGATGTATGGATATCGCCTTACCCGCACGGGCACCTGCAGGTAACGGGCACCGATGTCCGCGGGCGCAAGCAGTACCGCTATCACCCGGAGTGGAATAAAATACGCAACCAGTCTAAATTTTACAGGCTCAGGCGTTTTGCCAATGCCCTGCCTGCCATACGTAAGCAGGTAGAAGCCGACCTGAACCGCAAGGGGCTTCCCTACGAAAAAGTGGTGGCACTTGTAGTAAAACTGATAGAGCTTACCAACATCCGTATTGGTAATGATGCTTATAAAAAACTGTATGGCTCATTCGGGCTTACTACTTTGCGCGACAAGCATGTAAAATTTAAAGGCGAAGCAGTAGATTTTGAGTTTACAGGCAAAAAGGGCGTTAAACATAAAATAAAGCTGCAAAGCCGCAGGCTGGCAAACCTGGTAAAGCGCTGTAAAGAGGTTCCGGGTTATGAACTGTTTCAGTACTATGACGATGATGGCACCCACCACAGTATTGGCTCGGCAGATGTAAATAATTATATAAAAGAAATAACCGGCGAAGATTTTACCGCTAAAGACTTTCGTGCGTGGGCAGGCAGCCTCAACGCTTTGTGTGCATTTTATGAAGCAGGCGACCACACCAGCATGACCGACTGCAAAAAGAAAATTGTAGGCGTGCTTGATTCGGTGGCAAAAAAACTGGGCAATACCCGCTCGGTCTGCAAAAAATATTATGTGCACCCCACTGTAATTGCAGCATACGAAAACGGAAACATATCCAAATACATTTGTGAGAATGAAACCGAAAACGGCGACCTCAACGCCGAAGAAAGGGCATTGCTTAATCTTTTAAGCAATGAAAACATTGCAGAGGTAATCGCTTAATTAATTTGAAAATGTGGTAATTTGAAAATTGAGCTGTTGACAACTCTTAAATCTTAAATTTTCAATCTACAATTATAAAATAGTATATTTGCCCTGCATATATCACTATGGAACAATTCATCGTATCAGCCCGTAAATACCGCCCGCAAACCTTTAAGGATGTTGTGGGCCAGCAGGCTATTACCAATACGCTGCTCAACGCCATAGAGAATAACCACTTAGCACAGGCATTGTTATTTACCGGCCCGCGTGGTGTGGGCAAAACAACCTGCGCACGCATACTGGCCCGCAAAATAAACCAGGAAGGTTATGACGACCCGAATGAAGATTTTGCCTTTAATGTGTTTGAGCTGGATGCGGCTTCCAACAACTCGGTAGATGACATCCGTAACCTGATAGACCAGGTAAGGATACCGCCGCAAACAGGCAAGTATAAAGTATATATTATAGATGAGGTGCACATGCTCTCTCAGGCGGCATTTAATGCTTTTCTTAAAACGCTGGAAGAACCGCCAAGACATGCCATTTTTATACTTGCCACTACAGAGAAGCATAAAATAATACCTACCATATTGTCGCGCTGCCAGATATTCGATTTTAAGCGGATAACGGTTAAAGATGCCAAAGAACACCTTGCCGAGGTAGCCACGAGCCAGGGCATTACCTTTGAAGATGATGCGCTGCACATCATCGCCCAGAAAGCGGATGGCGCCATGCGCGACGCGCTTTCTATTTTTGACAGGGTAGTAAGCTATTGCGGTAGTAACCTTACACGCCAGGCCGTTACAGAAAACCTTAATGTTCTTGATTATGAGTACTACATTAAGGTAACCGACCTGATACTTGAAAACCGCATACCGGAACTATTGCTTGCTTTTAACGACATACTTGCCAAAGGTTTTGATGCGCACCACTTTGTAGCGGGGCTTGCATCGCACTTCCGCGACCTGTTGGTATGCAAAACACCTGCAACGCTGGTACTGCTCGAAGCAGGAGAAACAGCGCAGGCCATGTATGCACAGCAATCTCAAAAAGCCAGCCAGCAGTTTTTGCTTG
Source organism: Flavobacterium sp. (assembly GCF_024305175.1). GTDB lineage: Bacteria > Bacteroidota > Bacteroidia > Flavobacteriales > Flavobacteriaceae > Flavobacterium. The sequence goes on along the minus strand of NZ_JAMWYY010000107.1, from coordinate 844 downwards.
AGGCTATTGATATTACCAACGATTGCGACCTTAAGTACAAAACCAGCCAAAACCAAAGGCTGTTAGTAGAGCTATGCCTTATGCAGCTTGCCTCTGTCACCTTTGACGGAGAAAAAAAAAAGCTGACCAATTTATAATTCCCGCACATTATTTTACGGACAGCACGCCCGCTAAGCCTGCAGGAAATCAATCTTCTGTAGTAACAGCTAATACGGCAGTACCTGAAAAGCCCGAAGGTATTTCTCCGTTACCTGTTAATAAAATTGAGGTTGATGCGCCTGAAATCATTAAGCCACCGGTTGTACAAATACCCGAAGATGACGGCAGGCCAAAGGTTTCGGCGTTTTCGCTTTCGAGCATTAAAATGAAGCGTGAACTACAGGAAACCCAGAAAGCCGAATTAAAAAAGCATGACGAACTGCCGCGCGAACCTTTTACGGAAACTGATATGCTGCTGATGTGGAATAAATTTGCACAACGCCTTAGCGATACCGGACAGAAGATCATGGCAACCTATATGCAGATTAATGACCCGGTGCTTGATAAAGACGGGGTAACCATCAGGCTCGAATTACCTGTTGAGGGCAGTAAGGTTGACTTTGATAATAACAAGATTGAATTATTGGGCTACCTTCGGGGGAAACTGCACAATCATGATATTATTATAGAAACGCATGTAAATGAAGTCGCTTCTACACGGCATGCGTTTACCCCACAGGAAAAATTTGAAAAACTTAAAGCGCTTAATCCAACAATAGAGTTACTAAGAAAGGCATTTGATTTGGATATTTGATAATAAGAAATAAGATGTAGTTCTTATGTCTATGAACTGTCTCTTATACAC
>NZ_JAMWYY010000106.1 GCF_024305175.1 Flavobacterium sp. | reverse complement strand
ATAAATAACATTTTATTATAATTAACATTATATAATGTATTTTTTAAGATAAAAATACTTCTGACAAAAACTATATAACATAATAGGTGATATATCTTAAAAGTTTTAAACATATTTAGCAACAAAAAAAGCAGCTTATATAAGCTGCTTTTTTTAATATTTATGTAAGTATGTGCGTTACACTGCCCCTTGCGCAAGCATAGCATCTGCTACCTTTACAAAACCTGCAATATTAGCGCCTTTTACATAGTCTATATAACCATCTTCCTGTGTACCGAAAGTTAAACATGCTTGATGTATGTTAGCCATGATAGACTTTAGTTTTTCATCTACCTCTTCCCTTGTCCAGCTTAGGCGGAGTGAGTTTTGTGACATTTCGAGGCCTGAAGTTGCAACACCACCGGCGTTACTTGCCTTGCCGGGTGCAAATAGCAGTTTTGCTTTCTGGAATGCTATTACAGCCTCTGGTGTACATGGCATATTGGCACCTTCTGCCACACATATACAGCCATTTTTAATAAGCATTTCTGCTTCATTACCATTAACTTCATTTTGAGTGGCACATGGCAGGGCAATATCACAGGTTACTTCCCATGGCTGTCCGCCATCAACATATTTGGCATTAGTATACTTATCTGTATATTCTTTTATCCTGCCGTAACGAACGTTTTTAATATCCATTATATAAGAAAGCTTTTCTTCGTTAAGACCTTCTTCATCATAAATATATCCGCTGCTGTCGCTCATGGTAACCACTTTACCGCCAAGCTGCATGGCTTTTTCGGCAGCATATTGTGCCACGTTGCCAGAACCTGATATTACAACTGTTTTACCGATAAAACTGGTATCGCGGGTTGCAAGCATGCTCTGTGCAAAATATACACAGCCATAGCCTGTAGCTTCAGGACGTATTAATGAACCGCCAAAGCTGATGCCCTTACCTGTAAGTACTCCGGTAAACTCATTACGTATCCTTTTGTACTGCCCGTACATATAGCCAACCTCGCGCCCGCCCACACCAATATCACCCGCAGGCACATCAGTGTCAGCGCCAATGTGCTTGCAAAGCTCTGTCATGAAAGCCTGGCAGAATTTCATTATCTCGTTATCCGATTTCCCTTTAGGATCAAAGTCAGAACCACCCTTACCACCACCCATAGGCAGGGTTGTAAGACTGTTTTTAAACGTTTGCTCAAACGCAAGGAATTTTAATATACTAAGGTTTACAGATGGGTGAAAACGAAGCCCGCCTTTGTATGGCCCTATTGCCGAATTCATTTGTATCCTGTAACCCCTGTTTACCTGAACGTTGCCTGCATCATCAAGCCACGTTACACGGAACATGATAACCCTTTCAGGCTCTGCCATGCGCTCTAACAGCATTTTGCCCTGGTATTTAGGGTTCTTTTCTATAAACGGGATTACCGTTTCGGCAACCTCATGCACTGCCTGAAGGAATTCCGGTTCGTTAGGGTTCTTTTTAGAAACTACGTCCATAAAAGACTGTACACTTTCACTCATATTGTAAAGATTTTAGTGTTTAAGAAAACGTTTTCGTTAATTACCGGCAAATATACATTTTTCTAATATACAGCTATATAATTTTGCCGATTGTTTATTTTTAAACCGTTATACTGTTAATGTTTTGCACAGCAACATGTTAAAGCTATATTTTATTCGTTAAAAGCCTGCTCCAGGTCGGCAATAAGATCGTCTATATCCTCTACCCCAACGCTAAGCCTTACCATATCATCTGTAATACCAAGCGCCTTCCTGTTCTCTTCAGGTATAGAGGCGTGCGTCATCAGTGCCGGATGGTTAGCTAAAGATTCTACCCCGCCCAAAGATTCTGCAAGTGTAAACACCTTTACCTTCTCTAAAAAGGCAATACTGTCTTCTTTTTTACCCGATTTAAAAGTAAAGGTTACCATACCGCCAAAACCGCCTTTCATTTGCTTTTTGGCTATGTTGTTGTAGGGGTGGCTTTCCAGCCCCGGGTAAAACACTTTACCTACTGCCGGATGCTGTTCCAAATATTCGGCAACCCTTTGCCCGTTCTCACAATGGCGCTGCATGCGCAGGTGCAGGGTTTTGATGCCCCTAAGCACCAGGTAGCTGTCCTGAGGCCCAAGCGTGGCACCGGTGGCAAACTGTGCAAAATGTAGCTTTTCGCCAAGCTCTTCGGTTTTGGCAACCAGTGCTCCCGCTATAACATCACTATGCCCGCCCAGGTATTTGGTGGCGCTGTGCATAACAATATCGGCACCCAGGTTAAGGGGCTGCTGCAGGTATGGGGTTGCAAAAGTGTTATCTACCGCAAACAGCACCTGCTTTTCTTTGCATATAGCGGCAATAGCTTCTATGTCGGCAAGCTTCATCAGCGGGTTGGTTGGCGTTTCTACCCAAACCAGCTTTGTATTTTCGTTAAAAAGGCTTTTAAACTTGTCAAGGTCGTTCATATCCACAAAATGGAACTTAATACCAAAGTGGCTGTATATGCGGCTAAACATACGGTAAGTACCGCCATACAGGTCGTCCATTGCAATAACCTCATCATTAGGCTTAAGCAGCTTCATAACACAATCGGTAGCGGCAAGGCCCGATGAAAAGGCAAGCCCGCGTGCGCCATTCTCTATACTGGCAAGTGCATTTTCCAGAGCGGTGCGCGTGGGGTTTGCCGCACGGCTGTACTCATAACCGCTGTGAACGCCCGGGCTGGTTTGTGCAAATGTAGATGTCTGGAATACGGGAGGCATTACAGCCCCTGTTGCCGGCTCATGCTGCTGCCCCCCGTGTATGGCTTTCGTGTTAAATTTCATATAATTTAAGTTCGGGTTTATATAAATTTTGAGCAAATTTACTGGAATTTGTTTATCCTTGCATAAGGATTCAGCCCCTTTTACAAAACAATAACATTATTATGAAACAATACTTAGCCCTGTTTCTGGCTGCTTTTTTACTGTATGGCTGCCAGGATGAGAAGAAAAACCAGGATGATAATGAAGCCATTGAAAATGAAGCGGTAAAGCCGCTTACGTTTGAAACCCGTTACTACAAGAAAACCAGCGATACCGACTGTAAGGAAAACTGCCCGATGGTAACTATAGAAGTACCGGAAGCCGAAGGCAGGCAACCTGCTGCCGACAGCATTAACAAGCGCGTGTTCGAGGTGGTTCGCTCTATAGTATATTTTGGGGAGAAACCGTATCAGGCTACCTCTTATGACGAGATCATGAATTCTTTTATGAAATCGTATAAAGAACTTAAGAGTGATTTTCCTAAGGAGACACTGGGCTGGGAAGGCAGGATTAAAGGCGAGGTTAGCTACAAAACCGACAGTATAATAAACATAAAACTGAATAATTATATGTTTACCGGTGGCGCGCATGGCTATGAGGGTAACCGTTCGCTTTTATTTGACCCCACCACAGGCCACAGCCTTACTCACCGCGATCTTTTTAATGATGTTAAGGGCTTTACTGATTATGCCGAAAAGCAGTTCAGGAAAAAATTTAAAATAAATGAGATGCAGCCCATTAATGGAACAGGTTTTTTATTTGAAGATGAAACCTTTGCCCTGCCCGATGCCATTTTCTTTAAAAAAGACGGGCTACTGCTGTATTACAATACTTATGAGATATCGTCTTATGCCGAAGGCCCTAAAGAGCTGCTTCTGCCTTATAAAGATATTAAGCAGTACATGAAGAGGATGTAATCAGTTCCTTCCGTTTTCTTCCGGGTACAGTTTATAAACCGGCTCGCTTTGCCAGAATTCTTTGGTATCAGCATCCATTACGGTTAGAGGCCCTTTAAAGGCAGCGCCGGTATCTACATTCCATACATTAGCTTTTAGCTGGGGCGTGGTTTCACCTATACGCGTTACCGGTGTGTGCCCAATAAAGATTTCGTGGTACAGCGTAAAACGCTTAGGGTACTGCGGGTGGTTATGGTCCAGCCTGTCATCAAGGGCAAGGGCTGTTTCCCAAAGTGTGCGCTCCCAGTAAAACATGCGCGTAAAATACTCATGCTTAACACCATTCAGGTTGGTAAAGCCGGCATGCACAAAAAGGCGGTTGTGCGCGTCGAGATAATAATCTTCCAGGCTTTCTAAAAATAATATATGCAGTTCGAGACGCTCCTTTGTTAAATCCTTATACTTTTCGGTAGTAAGCTGCCCGCCGTGGGTAAACCACTGCTCGGTATATTCACCCGTTTTAAGCCACTCTAAAAGCAGGTCATCATGGTTACCACGCATAAAAATGCATCGGTATTGCGATTTTAATTTAATAAGGTAATCTATAACCTGCGGCGATTCTCCCCATCCGTCAACATAATCGCCTAAAAAAATCAGTTCGTCATGTTTTGTAACCCCGGCACGTTCCAAAACCTGCTGTAAAGCCCTGTAAGCGCCATGTATGTCGCCAATTACAAGTGTTCTTCCCATAGCTCTTTTATATAATATTTATCAGCTAAAGCTCTAAATCTATAATTTTTTTGCGT
>NZ_JAMWYY010000105.1 GCF_024305175.1 Flavobacterium sp. | reverse complement strand
ATATAAAGGGTTATATTAATGATAAGAAATTTTCGTCGTTTGACACAATTATAAATAATAGTCAAGATAGTAAAGAATTTAAAAAATATTTGATTTTAAGCAAGTTAAGAAGTATAGAAAATAAATATAGATTTAATATTGATGTTGAAAAAACAACGTCTCCTTTTCTTGAATTAGAAAAATTACAGACTACATTTGAAATTGATTTTGAAAAATTGAATATAATATTGCAATCATCAAAATCAAATTTTATTGAAGATAGTATTAAATATGGTAATTATATCAATACTGAATATAAATATATTAAGAAAATCAGATATGACTACTTAGCTATTGCCATATTCATAGTATTGGCTTACTCAATTCTAAATTTTTTTATAAACCGTATAGGTTTAAAAAGTAAGAATAATGTTCAAGATACCATAGAAAACATAAAGACAGATAAATCTATAATAGATAAAGTACAAAAGGTTCTTAATAGAGATAGAGTAACACAACTTGAAATAGATCATTTAAAAAAGTTAGTAGATAGAGTAAGAGATAATCTTGAAAAATATAAATTTGATAACGTTAGCGAATCTATATTATATATAGATACTGTTAAAGCAGAACGCAAATCAATTGAACTATATAATAGATCTACATTAATGTTAATTTTAGGCTTATTGATTGCCGTTGTAGGGATTGTCGTCTTTTATTTTACTTTGCCCGAAATTAATGATGTAAAAGATAAATCTAATTATTTTATATTAATTATCAGACCCTCATTAATTTTGATTTTTATCCAATCAATATCCTTTTATCTATTAAAACAATATAGATCACTAATCAACGATTATAAATATTTCCACGAGGAATATATACAAAAATCGAATATTTTTATCTCACATCAACTAATGCAAAATGAGAAAATTAATGAGTTTGAAGAAAAACTTATTATTAAACTTCTTTCCTCAGAATCCAAAGATATTAATTATATCAATGAAAATGATATATCTCAAATGCCCGCAGATAAGTTATTAGAAATGTTAAAATCTATAATTGATAAAGTAAAAATTTAAAAGCAGTTATTATAAAAATTTATATGTGCTAAACTCAATTAGAATTAGTTACGTTTGGCTGCGCTAGCCCGAGCATCCTTGCTCATGCTAAAACATAAACAAACCAGGGCATGGTGAAGAATTATCTAAAAAAGCTCTTTCAGAAGGAAAATCCGCCAGTTATACAAAGTATTGATTATAAGCAGCTTTCCATAGGGTGGAATGCAGACCCGGTGTCGCCTGAGGTTAAAATAAAGATTCAGGACTACGGCTTGCTGCTTGATATAGACCTTAACTATTTTGCGTTTAAAAGTTATAAGGAAGGCGACAGGCTGGAAATTTTTTTTAACGGCTGCTCTAAATATACATTAAACAGTTGCAATGATGAAGGTTATTATTTTGGGCAATATCGCATAAAGCCGGACCAGTTGCCCTGGGGCGAATTCTATGAAATTACAGGCGGTGCAGACAGTAATTTTCCTGAACCGGTAGTTTTGACGCCCGAAAAAGAAAATCAAAAGCATTTTATCTTCTTTTTTAAAGACGAAACTTTTGAGTGCCTTGCTGATAGTTTTTTACTTACTTTTAAAACCGTGTAAAATAATAACCCAAGCGTGACCCTCGCACTAGGTGTTTAGAGATGCCTCAACTCCGCTGCGCTACATTCTACATGGAAGAAATAAAACTAAAATTATAGCAAAAGTACAATGACCCGGCAGGATATTTTAACTTTGCTTATGTCCTACCATAAGCTTATTGAAGACTTTGATTATAGCTTAGCTGTTGAATGGGCAATGCATTGTGTTGAAGCCGGCAATACCAATGTTGATATCCTTATGTTGGCTTCGTTTGAAAAGTATCCTGAAACACTTGAAATTATCCCGTATCTGAACCGTGCAGTTAACGTAAAGGAACCTTCACCGGAGAATATAGATAAATCTTTTTACATAGCAGGGGCTTTGTATTGCAGCAATATTACGCAAGGAAAGCAAATTTGCGAAAGCATGAAAAAGATAGATAAACTGTATGAGCGTGGCTTAGTTCCGGAGTTTGAAGCCTTGAATCTATTGAGTTGGGCCTGGATTGATTTTGATTTTGGCGAACAAAATACCCCTTACTATGAAACCACGCCTGAGCGTATTGAAGATGATGTGAAAATGGAGGCCCAGAAATTTCTTGATGCTGTGCTTAAAATAGATTCTCCACTGCATTTTGAATGACAAACGCCGCCGTTTAACCCCATAAAACCAAAGCCATTACTACCCGGTTGTGCTAAATTTAATATAGCCTTCCGGGTATTTTAATGTATATTTGGTTAAAATCAACCTTACATGAGCTTTTTTAAAAGAATTTTCGGCAAAAACAACCCACAACCAGAAGATACTGTAAACAAAACTACAAAACGGCCTGAAGGCGACGGTGCAGCCGACACCAAAAGCAGCAGCCCCGAAGAAACGGCACTTCAGGAAAAGTTTAAGGTTGAGATGTATGAATCGTTAAAGCGCTACCATTATGAGCCTGCTTTGGATTTTAAGCTTAACCTTACCGACAGTAACGGCGATGTTTACCGGGAGCATGAAGCGTTTGGCGGCACGTATCAGGAATGGAGCGGTGTGCGCTCTTACTGGGACAGGATGGGGATATTTTATAAGCAGTGGGATGATACCGAACTGCAAAAGCTTGCCAAATGGCAGGTTATTCAGCGCTATGTAAACGACAGGATGCCGCTTGAGGCGCTCGATTTCTTTAAGAGCAAGGTTACAGAGGAGGATTATATGGATATAAGGCTGCCTGTGGCGCTTTCTAAGATGAACCGAAGCCTTAATGCCGTTGCCAATGCAAAACTGTTTGCAGAGGGCGCTTATAAGCTTCGCCCGGACCTTGATATGGTAAAAACGGAGCTGGCAAGCGTACTGCACCTTTCAGACGACCAAGCCGACAAAGAGAAGGCACACCAGCTTATGCAGGAAGTGCTCGAAAAGAAAATAAAAGCATTGGGCGAACAGGAAATTGCCCTGCTTAATTTCTTCCTTTTCGGCGTAGATTATATAGATTCTTCTGTATTTGCAGCTTTATACCTTAATGCCGGCGAAGCCGGGCTTGATGCCTGGGACACTATGGCGAATGAGTATTACTATTGTCCGCACTTCAGGTATGAACACGCAGTGGTACTGCATAAAAATAATGAAACCGTGAGCATGTTGGCCAAGCTTGATTCGCTTACAAGTGAGTTCCCGTGGTTTAAAGCAGGTGTGAATACTTATGCTGATGCGATACTCTCTATACGCGAGTCGATGAACAACCCTGATTTTATGAGAGACGAATTTGCCAAGCTGGAGGAGTACAAATTGATGTGGAAGCATTAAAACCCTGAAAAACTAATCCTGAACGATAAAGTCTTTCGGGTCTTCTTTTTTGTATTCGGGCTGTATATTCACATGGTTAATGTTGAATTTATGGTACAGCACGTCTTCTATCTGCATCAGCAGGTCGTTAAATTGAGAAAGGTTTATGTCTTCAGTGCAATCTAAATGCGCCTCAAGGTGCAACTCTTCTTCGTTAAGGTGCCACACGTGTATGTGGTGCAGTTTGTTTACGCCAGGTATTTTGTGCACTTCGCGCACCATTTCTTTAATATCGATAAAATCGGGTGTAAACAGCATCAGCATTTTGGTGGAGTCACGCAACAGCCCACCACCCACTACTATCAGGTAAAGGGCAATCAGCAGCGTCATCAGGCTGTCTACCCAGTACAATTCCCAATATTTCATGGCAAGCCCGCCTACAAGCACTGCTACCGATGCCATCATATCGGTAAGCAGGTGCAAATAAGCCGATTTCATATTGAGGTTATGCGCTGCATCTTTTTTAAGCAACAGTACCGATAATCCGTTCACTACAATACCCAATACTGCAAGCCATATTACCAGCCCGGGCTTTATAAACACAGGTTCATAAAAGCGTTGTACGGCCTCTATAATCAGGTAAACGGCTACACCCACCAATATGAGCGCATTAATAAAAGCTGCCAGCAGTTCTGAGCGTTTGTAGCCAAAGGTGTGCTCTATGGTAGCCTTTCGGCGCGACAGCTTATGCCCCACATAACTGAGTATAAGCGAAAGCACATCGCTAAAGTTATGCAACGCATCTGAAAGCAGCGCCAGGCTGCCGGAGATTAAACCCCCGACAACCTGTGCAACTGTTATAACTATATTAAGCAGTATAGAAAGGACAAGGTTTTTGCCCTTTACTTCATGTTTATGTATGTGTGGGTGATTACTCAATCAGTAATTTTTAGCAGGGAATTTTATTTACCCGGTTTTGGTGGCGTCCGCCTTCAAATGTGGTGTTAAGGAATGTATCTACCATTTCTACTGCCTGGGGTATGGCGGTAAAACGGGCCGGTATGCTTATTATGTTGGCATCATTATGCTGGCGCGCCAGCGCCGAAATTTCTTTGGTCCAGCAGAGGGCAGCACGAATTTTTTGATGTTTGTTGGCTGTCATTGCTACACCGTTACCGCTTCCGCAAATAATTATACCAAAATCGGCTGTGCCGTTTGCGACATCATTGGCTACGGGATGCACAAAGTCGGGGTAATCTACGCTGTCAAAACTGTCGGTACCGTGGTTAATAACTTCTATACCTTTGCTTTCAAGGTGTTTTACAATGGCCTGTTTATAGTCGGGCCCGGCATGGTCGTTGCCAATAGCTATTTTCATAGGTGTTGTTGTGTTGTGTTACGGGGCAAAGTTACCAAAAGAAATTCGAGTAAATGATAAAAATATCCTAACCTGCTGTAACACAGAAAAGAGGCGTTTACAGCTTTATAATTTATCATAATAATTGTTAAAATCCTACAT
>NZ_JAMWYY010000104.1 GCF_024305175.1 Flavobacterium sp. | reverse complement strand
ATTTTCTTACACAACAAAGGATGTTTGCTATTTTTTTCTTCCAATTTTCGATTTAAAATCATTTTACAGATTATAATTAGCTGAAAATAAATCACATCAACCTATCAAACATTTTATAAAAAATTAAAAAATATGTACTAAGTATATGTTAACCTGTTTATTAATGATAATCTTAACGACAGAATTTTAGTACTTTTATGCTCCCACTTATCCAATAAAAGAGAATGGGCATTATACTACTAACAAAGAAGAAGCATAATTTTAAGCAAGCTGCCCTATATACGGGTACTATTCTTGCAGGACTTTTATATATGAGTTGCAGTAAAAAATTTTCTGAAAGCCAAACATTTTTTAATCTGCCTGTTGATAAAACCATGCACGACCTGCTGGCAGGCTATGATACTGACGGCGATAAAAAAATAACGAAAGACGACGCACCCCAAAAAGATTACTATATGGTAAGTACTAAGGGCGACACTGTTATAATACGCAATACTTATTACCTCTCTAACCTGTTGCAGGAGCTTGCCATTGCACACGAAGAGCAGCATGACACCCTCAGCATAAGCCTTAGCCGCATACAGGAACCCCCTGCCGAGCGCATATCACGCCGCATACGCACCCACTTTTGGGACGACCTTACCCGCACCATTGATGAAGAAGGGCTTAACCGCATTACCGAAGACGAAAAAATGCACGACAGCCACCAGCGTATATATGTACCCTATCATGATAGTACAGGTATAGAATACTTCCTGGAGCTGCAAAAGCGCAGGCGAAACCTTGAGGTGGTTATACTGCCCCCTGTTATAAGTGCTGAATATGTACGCTCTATAAATACCCGCCCCGGCATACTCTCCTTAAAAATAGAGAACGGCAAAGGCGTACCTTTTGTAGTGCCCGGCGGCAGGTTTAACGAAATGTATGGCTGGGACAGCTACTTTGAAGGAAAAGGCCTTATTATAGACGGAAGGCTCGACCTTGCCAAAGCGATGGTAGATAACTTTTGCTACCAGGTAAAATACTACGGCAAGATACTCAACGCTAACAGGTCATACTACCTTACCCGCACGCAGCCGCCGTTCCTCTCTTCATTTATAAGAGAGGTGTATGAGGCCACACCCGCAAAAGAGCGCAGTAACGAATGGCTTGCCCACTCCCTTAGCATGGCGATAAAAGAATATGAAGAAGTATGGATGGATGGCAAACGCTACACACCCGAAACAGGGCTTAACCGCTACTATGCCGGGGGGATTGGCATTCCGCCGGAAACAGAGCCGGGGCACTTTAGGAGCATACTTCAGGAATATGCCGATAAATATAGCCTTTCTGTACTCACATTTGAGGAACGCTACAAAAGCGGCGAGATTAAAGATGCCGAACTCGACCGTTATTTTGTGCACGACCGCACCCTGCGCGAGAGCGGGCATGATACTACATGGCGACTTGATAATGTGGCGGCCGACCTGAACTGTGTCGACCTTAATTCTTTACTCTATAAATATGAGAAGGATTTTGAGTATTTAATTGATACTTATTTTAAAGGTGACTTTACTGCCGAAAACGGCGAAAGCTATACAACTGTATACTGGCACGAAAAGGCTGCTACCCGCCGCATGAAAATGAAGCAGTATTTATGGGATGCCGAAAAGCAGTGCTTTTTTGATTATAATGTAAAGACCGAAAAGCTAACCGATTTTATGTCGGCGACTAATTTCTTCCCGTTGTGGGCAGGGCTGTGTACCGAAGATGAAGCCGAAAGCCTGGTAAGCATAATGATGGCAGAGCTAAAAGCTCAGGGCGGCATACTGGCATCAAGCAAGGCATCTACAATAAAGTATGCCACTAACGATGTGCAGCGCCAGTGGGACTACCCCAACGGCTGGGCGCCGCACCAGATGCTGTTATGGAAAGGCCTTTTAGATTATGGCTATGAAACCGAAGCCCGCGAAATGATTTACCGCTGGCTGTGGACGATAACCCAGAATGCTGTTGATTATAACGGCACCATACCCGAAAAGTATGACGTGGTAAACAGCACCCATAAGGTATATGCCGAGTATGGCAACGTAGGCACCGAGTTTGCCTACATAACCAAGTCGGGGTTTGGGTGGATGAATGCGTCTTACCAGTACGGGCTTAGCCTGCTACCCGAAGACTATGTGCACAAACTGGATAACCTCGAAAAGCCGGAAGAGGTGTTTGGCAGGCAGTAACTTAAAAGTAGCTTAAGAGTAACGCGGGCCTTTCTGTACATGCTGTAAATGCAATACTTTTATGGTATTAAATTACAGTAGTATGAACGATGCCCACCTCCACCTTATAGTAAACCATTTTCCTGTTGTTGCGCCCGTGCTTGGGCTGTTGGTATTTATTACCGGCTATGCAACCCGTTCTGCGGTTATAAAACGTGTGGCGTGTGCCCTCTTTATTTTTGGGGCGGTGGCTGCCCTGGCAGCCGGGGCTACCGGAGAACGTGCCGAAGAAGCCACAGAGCACCTGACCGGCTTTAGCCACGAACTGATACACGAGCATGAAGAGGCTGCCGAGGTATTTATTATTTCATCTTATATATTAGGCTTTGCCGCAGCTTTGGGGCTGTGGGTTAACTACAAAAAATACAGGCTAACCGCTTTGGTTAACCTGATTATACTTGTTTGCGCTATTGTTACCATTATTTTAAGCGCCCGCGCCGGAACAACCGGTGGCGAAATACGCCATACCGAGATACGCGGCGACTCTCCCGAAGCGATAAGCGAGTAACGGGTTGCGGGTTACGGGTTACGGGTTGCGGGTTACGGGTTACGGGTTGCGGGTTACGGGTTGCGGGTTACGGGTTGCGGGTTGCGGGTTGAGGCGAATATCATTTAAATTAATTAAAATCCCCTGACTACAAATGTTTTATAGAAATATTTTAAAACCGTAAAATCAATATTATTCTTAGCTACGGTATATACCACCGCTATTAGAACAACACTTGGCACAAACCATATCAGGAATCTAATGAGATTTAAATATTGTTTTTGCTTTTTATGTACATTAAAAATATCAATGAACATTTTATCTGTTTCTAATTTGAGCTGATTATTTGAAATCCTCCTCTTAAACTCTGTAATATCTTTATTCAAAAAACTTAAAGCAGAATATTGATTTCTAATTAAAACTTCTAAAAGAACACCAAAAACTAGTGCTCCTATGAGAAGGAAGATATTTTTAGGGGTTTCTTCTCCAGTGATATCAAATTGAGCTGTCAGAAGTATAAACGCAACTGGAATGCTAATTAACTTTGTTTGAGCATCATTGATAACACTCTGTATTTTTTTCATATAATCCAGCAACTCCTTATCAACCTCTGCTTTAATCTTATTAAATGAATATTTCTCAATATATAAGCTATAACTATTTTTGTAGCTTGTGTTTAAATCCGAAAATCTATTTAATAATTTTTTAAAACGCTCGCTTTTATCATTGTTAGACAATAGTAATATTAGTTCATTTACAAACAGTTCCTTCCGTACTTCTTTATCTACTGAACTTAAAACATGATTAATCAAATCACTTACGCCATCTAATGAGTTAAGACTACTTGCATCGTAATGTATTGGTAAAATCAAATGCTTTTCCTGCAAAAAGAACAGCTCAGACCAGTTCGCTATTGGTTTTTGGTAATCTGAAACAGTTATTAAAAATTGAATCAAATTCACCGTTGAAATATAATTTCTAATAAAAACTGGATGTTCCGAATGTTCAGAAAAGTATTCTAACTCATGGATATAGTACGGCGCGGTAGGTTCGGAGTTTGAGAAATGTCTAATAAGTTCATCGCTGCTTTCATAATAAAAACATCCCTTTAGCATCATAGGGTATAATTTTATTACGACGTTTTGCCCCGCTTGTAAATCTCTCAAATCAACAGACCGTTGCACATGTGTTGCAACATTATCAATGAGTTCGTTATCTTCAAGAGATTGGAGTTTTTGACTAATACTATCTTGATATGTTAATTCCCCTATAATAACACTACGAGTAACGCTAACATCAACTAGCATACGCCTAATCTCGACAAAATTATCTAACATGACTATTTAAAAATCTCTACGAAGTTGTTCTTGTAGCTCATCTGGTACGTCAGTAATCGTAATAGTGTTATCTTCACTATTATAGAAAATTTGGTCATTAACTAAAGCACTATCGAATTCTAGTCTCAACTTTTTACTTTTATAAACATAATACTTTAAATCTTTGAGAGCTTTCTTATTGCCCTTTATGGATGAGCTAACTCTGTAATTTTCCCCTGCAGCGAATTGCGAAAATCGCTCAGGATTATCATTATCGATGATACTCGAAACGTGATCCAGAGAAATATCTTGATTACTATTTGTTTGACTTATACAATAAGTAAATATGCTATTCCTAATTTCTTCCTTTCTATCATCATCAATATCTAAAGTCCCTAGATAATCTAAAACAGCCTTTTTTAGTAATTTTGAAGAGTCGTAAGAAGATCTTTGATCAGTACAACCGATAAAAGTTCGGAAGTAATTTGAAACATCTTTTCGTCCCCTAGCAAATGACAAGTAGGTTTCTTCATTTGAAACCCATCTATTGTAATTAACCAAGTTCGCCACATCGATTTTCTCAATATCCAAACCAAATAATTCATCAAGAGTTAAACTGTTATTTACGTTATATATAATTTTGTCATTAAGCATTACAACCATTGTATACGGTTCAGCTTCATCGATGTTTGGGTCGTCATCTTCGTTCAATTCATAATGTGCGAAAACTACATATCCGCCGGTAGCTGGACTAACTCTATCGATTGTTCCTAATAAATGCCTCATTGATAGAACACTATATTCAAGAAAAGAGATAGTATTTTGGAAATATTCATCTAAAATTGATTGATAGGGAAACGTAATTCTATTATCATCAAAAACGCCATAAATTGGATTCGACTTTTTATAATAGGCATCTTTAATACTTTTGATAAATGAAATTTCCCTTTCAGTTATCATTAAACTATCATCAGCTAATTCAATTGTAGCAGCTTCATTAGCTTTTTTATTAAGTTTATGTA
>NZ_JAMWYY010000103.1 GCF_024305175.1 Flavobacterium sp. | reverse complement strand
GGCTAATACCTGTAATTTAATATATGTTTGAATACGAGTAAGTTATAAGCCAATGCTACAAATTCAACAATAACCTGTCAAATTCTTCGTCATCTGCAATTTCCATTTTCTTTTTAATGCGATATTTTTTGGTAATGGCACTTTCGTGCGAAATCTGTAGTAATGAAGCAATTTCTTTATTGCTGAGATTCAATTTAAGTAAAGAGCAAAACTCAACATCATTTTTAGTAAGCTTTCCAAACCTGCCTGTTAGTTTCTTCTCAAAATCAGGGTGCAGGCTGTTAAAGCGGGTTTCAAACTGTTTCCAGTAATCCCTTTGTTTCAATAAAAGCTGTAACTCTCTTTTAACATCGGGTATGCTTATTTCATTTGTACTGCATTTTTTAATGATGCTGTTTATATGGGTTTGGTAATTAGCCATTTGCAGCGTAGTGCCAGTCAGCTCGCGTTGCTTTTCCTCTATGGTTTGCTTTTGGGCACTTACAAGCTGTTGTTCATATTCGTGCTGTTGCTTAATGAGTTTATTCTCAGCCGCAGTATTTTTAAGCTGCTCCTTTTGCAGTTTCGTTTTAAGCCAGTAACTTCTTAGTATAAACAAAATTATACTTAGCAGGGCAATGCTGCCTAGTATATACATCAGCATAAGCATCTGCTCATTGTCAATTTTTTGCTCAAGGGCTTTATTGTTAGCTTCAAGGGCGAGGTTTTTTTCCCTTTGCAATTCTGTCTGGAATTTTGCCTGAATTTCCTGTACCGCGGCTTGTGCTTCAGATGCCGCAATAGAGTCTTTTATCGCTATGGTATTACGGTATTCCTTTATAGCCTTTTCAGGATTGCCGGTATGGCTGTATGTATCGGCTATAGCTTTTACATATACCATCCTGTCATGTATATTGCTGTAAATTGTTTTTCGGTAGGACTCGGCTTCTGCAATTATACCAAGTGCCTTCCGGTACATACCATTTTCATTAAGCAGGTCTATATATTCTCCGCCAATGCGTAATATTCTTGTCGATTTTGTCTCTGTAAGGTAATCAAATGCCATTTGATAGGATGCCATAGCCTTATCAGTTTGGCCTTCGATTTTCTCGATGTTCCCTATTTTGGAATATGTGATGCCTATCAGTTCTTTGTCACCAAACCTTTCAAGCCCTTGTACTGCTTCCTGTAAAGATTGCTTTGCCTTATCATATTGTTCCAGCCTTATGTGTGCCTCACCTAAGTTAATAAGGGTAAGATAGTAGTTCTTTTCCATCCCTATCTCCTTAAACTCTGCAAGTGTTTCTTTATAAAGATCTATGGCAAACTTAAAGTTCTCCATGCCCAGGTAAGTGTTGGCAAGTTTTTGCTTTATTGCCGCCAATTGCTCGGTATTGTTTTCAGACTTGAGTATTTTAATGGCTTTAAGCAGGTAATCTACAGATTTGTCGTACTTAACCATATAGTTATAGTTAGATGCCAGTTCGCCATAAGCCATTGCAATGCCAACCTTATTATTATCCTTACGGCTTACTTTAAGTGCCTCATTAAGATATTTGATAGATGTTTTATAATCACCTTTGTTCCTGTAGCCAATAGAAAGGTTCATAAGGCTGCGTAGCCTGTTCTTAGGATAATCATCTATATATGATAATGACTTTTTAAAATAATAGACAGATGAATCGGCATTGCCGGTCATCCCGAAGTATAAACCGTAAAGGTTATATGTGTTACCCAGTATGGTGTCGTGTAGTTTACCTTCCTGCGAAAGTGTAGTTTTAATTATGGCAAGTGCACTGTCAGGCGACGTATAAACCAGTTTGCGTGTTTTAGCCTCAGCTTCTTTAAAGTCATATCCTTTATCTTGCGCTGTCGCAATTAATGGTATAAAAAGCAGTAGTACGTATAAAAATTTTGCCATAGCGTTGCAGTAAGGTGAAAAGCTGTTGGAGGGTACTGCAATTTAACAAAATTTTATGAATTTATGCTAACTTTAATCGTTGTTTGCAAGGTTTTGTATAGCTTCATAAATGAGATTGCTTTCATAACCTTTTCGCATCAGGAAATCAAAGAGTTTCTTTTTCTTTTTTATGATATTTGTTTCGCGAATGGCATTCCATTGCTTTTCGGCAAGGGTATAAAAAGTAGTAAGATAATCAGTACTGTCAATTTCTTTAAGAGCAGCGTCAATATTGTAACGCGAGATATCGCGGGCTTTCAGTTCTCTCACAATCCTTACCTTGCCCCATTGCTTAATCCTGAACCTGCCGCGGGCAAAGCTTCGGGCAAAGCGTTCTTCATTTAAAAAGTTATGTTCAAGCAGGTGGTCCACAACAGCATCAACAGCCTGCGGAATCATATTCATGCCCCTCAGCTTTTTAACCACCTCTTCATGGCAGCGCTCCTGATAGGCACAATAATGTTCAAGCTTGCGCTTGGCCTCTTCAACCGTATATATTTTGTGTGTGCTGCCCTGCATTATTATATTAAGCAACCCATTCTTTATTTTAAGAATAGGAGTTATTTGGTTAAACCGGCAGCTTCAGTTTTTTGTGTGTCCTTACAACCGCCTGCTCATTTTTGTAATCTATCCAGGCCTGGCCTTTGTATTTGCGCATAAAGTTATCAAAATAGCGCATAATAAATACATTATAGGCAGCTTTAGATAAGTTGCTCCATTTTCTGGGTAATGCGCGCAGGCTCATGCTGAAGCCCGGCGTTTCATATTTCATATAATGCCAGTAGCCTTCGGGCATATACAGCATTTCACCATGCTCAAGGTTGGCAACAAGTCCCTGTGCATGTTTCAGCGCAGGCCATTTTTCAAAGTCGGGGTTATCAAAATCGATATCTTCTCTCGAAATAAGGGCGTGAGGCACTTTGTAGAGGTAGGGTGTCTGGTCCGGATGAAATAATATGCACCGCTTTTTGCCATGAAAATGAAAGTGCAGTATGTTGCTGTAATCTATATCATAGTGGATAAATACCTTTGAATTTTCGCCGCCGAAAAATAACATGGGTAACTGTTTAACCAGGTTTAAGCCCAGATCGGGCCACCTGAAATCGTTTTGCAGTACCGGCACCTTTTTCATCAGGTTATATAAAAATATTCTGTAGTTGGTAGGTTGCTTTTGCAACAGGTCTATATACTCCGACATCTTCATCTGTGCATGGGCATCATTAAACCCGTCTTTATGCGAAACAGGCCTGTCATCATAAAGCGGTACTACTTTATCACCGGCAATTTCTTTTATATAGTTAAGGTTCCACTTTTCATAAGCAGGCCAGTCTTGCGTAAGTTTTTCTATTACTACCGGCTTTTGCGGGCGAACATAGTTTTTAATAAAATCTTCTTTAGAGATTGTTTTTACCCTTTCTATTTCGGTTAAGTGTAATGGCATAACGTGCGGGTTCTGTTACAACAAAATTAATAAAGCGTTAGTTAAATGTAAAATAGGGTAATGGCGAAATTTTAAAGCCAGCACGTGTTTACAGTTATTAACTAAGTTACAAAAATAAAAAAGCAGCTATTAATAGCTGCTTTTTTAACAATATGTAAATAGTTTTTACTCTACAATTAAGAACTCTGTGCGGCGGTTTATGGCATGCTGTTCTTCCGTGCAGTTGTCACCGCAGTTTACCTTTGGCTGTGTTTCACCAAATCCTTTTCCGGTAATGCGCTCTTTTGCAATTCCTTTAGATATAGCGTACTGTACTACAGCCCTTGCGCGCTGGTCAGAAAGGTTAAGGTTATATTCGTCAGATCCTCTGCTATCGGTATGAGCGTTAACCGCAATCTTAATTTCAGGTTTCTGCTTCATCGCCTCTACAAGCTTGTCAAGTTCAAATGCCGCTTCCGGGGTTATGTTGCTTTTATTATATTCAAAATAAATGGTGTTTAGCTGTACCTTGCCATCAACAATAAGGTTGGTAATCGGCTTTAGTTTTGCCATAACATCTACTTTGCCGCCACGGGTTTTATTGATGGTAAAAAGGCTGGTTTCATATCCGTCTGCACTTGCTTTAAGCGAGTATGCCCTGTCGCAGTCAACATTATAAACCAGTTTTCCGTTTTCGTCTGTTGTGCGTGTTTCTATAACATTCTGCTTGTCATCCAATATGGCAACTTTTGCAGAAGGTATAACCTTGCCCGTATTAACATCGGTAACGTTAACAAGCGCTTCTACACCGCAAACAGGTATGGCTAAATACATATTATCCTTATCTTTCCTGTTGCTGGAAAAGAAACCAATGTTTTTTTCGTAATTAAAGCTGAAAGAGAAATCATCCTGTGGTGAATTTATCGGTGCACCCAGGTTAATAACCTCGCCATTATTGGCAATATCCACCATAAATATATCCAGGCCGCCAAAACCTTTGTGCCCGTTAGAAGAGAAGTAAAGCTTGCCGTCGTCAGTAATATACGGAAAGGTTTCTTTGCCCTCGGTATTTATTTCTTTACCAAGGTTTACAGGTTCTCCAAATTTATTACCGCCTTTTACTTCTACCTTCCATATATCCGTATCACCTACAGAGCCTTTCCTGTTAGAGGTAAAATAAAGCGTTTTGCCGTCTTTGCTCAGCGCCGGGTTGCCTGTACTCCAGCTTGTGCCGTTAAAAGGTACAGGTTTTACATTGCCCCATTTACCATCGGCTTTTGTGGCTACAAACAGGTAAATTAGCCCGGTGCGTTGCTTTATATTGCTGTTATCTTTTTCAAATTCGCCATTGGCAAAGCTCTCACTGGCAAAATACATGGTTTTACCGTCAGATGATAGTGCCACAGGCCCGTCATGCCATTTAGTATTAATTTCAGATAAAGCCTGCGGTTCGCTTATGCGGCCTGTTTGCTCATTATAGGTTGCTGTATAAATATCGAGGTATGGCTCTTCGTTCCTTCCGTAAGTGCGGCGTGCCGTATTGCGTGCACTGGTAAAATATAATGTATTATCGTTGGCAAGCACAGCCCCAAAATCAGCATATTGCTTGTCGTTAATGTCTAAGATACGCTCATCAAAGAGTTTAGTCTGGTTACGAAGCTTGGGCAGGTAATTGGGGTCCTGGTTAAATATTACGGCACGCTGGTCTTTTGGGGCCAGCTTTGCAAATTGCTGCATCTGCTTGTTGGCTTCTTCATACTGCCCTTCTGCCTTCAGCATTTGTGCATAGCGGTAATAGGTTTCGGCATCCTGTTTAGATTCTACTGCTTTGGCGTACCATTTTACAGCTTCCTTTGAGTTGAAAACATTATAATAGCTGTCGCCTAACTGCTTATACACATAAGGATCTTTACCTTTTTTAGCCAGCTTAAGATATTCCTGTGCGGCTTCTATGTACTCAAAACGCCCGAAAAGTTTGTCGGCAGTTTCAGTTTCCTTGCTTTGAGCGGTAACCGCAAGCCCGGCAAAGAGCAAACTTAGCGTGAAACAAATTTTTTTCATTATTTGTGTTTGTTTTTGGTAGGTTTTTTTAGAAATAACGTGGAGAACGTGATACTTTTTTCGGGAAGTTCAAATCGAAAAG
>NZ_JAMWYY010000102.1 GCF_024305175.1 Flavobacterium sp. | reverse complement strand
GTTTTTTAGTTATGGATTAAGGAATTTTGACCTGTCAAACAATTCATAAAATGGAAACCATACATTACATTAGTTCCGAAATACTATCGCTTGAAATACTGAAAGATATATTAACACAGGATAAAAAACTGGCACTCTCTGAAGAGGCAAGGGTAAATATAGAAAAGTGCCGCAATTATCTTGATGAAAAAATGAAGGAGCACAGCGAGCCCATTTATGGTATTAATACAGGTTTCGGTTCTTTATATAATGTAAAAATTTCTAATGACAACCTTGCTAAGTTACAGGAAAACCTGGTAAAATCGCACTCCTGCGGCACAGGTGAAGAAGTACCTGCAGCAATAGTTAAAATAATGTTGTTGCTTAAAATACAGTCGTTAAGCTATGGTAATTCGGGTGTGCAGCTTGAAACTGTCGAAAGGCTTATCGAATTTTATAATAATGATATACTGCCTGTAGTTTACACACAGGGTTCGCTTGGCGCTTCGGGCGACCTTGCACCACTGGCACATCTTTCGCTGCCACTGTTGGGCGAAGGCGAAGTTTATGCCGATGGGTTTAGGCAGCCTGCTAATAAGGTACTTTCTAAAATGGGGTGGGAGCCGGTTGTGCTTAAATCTAAAGAAGGGCTTGCGCTGCTTAACGGCACACAGTTTATGGCGGCTTATGGCATTCATATACTCATCAAATCAATTAAGCTTAGTTACCTATCAGATGTGATAGGTGCTGTTTCCTTAGAAGGGTTTGACGGCAGGATAGAACCTTTTAATGAGCTTATACACCTGATAAGGCCGCACAAAGGACAGATAGTTACTGCTAAGCGTATGAACGAAATTTTAGAGGGCAGTGAAATTATTGCACAGCATAAAAAGCACGTGCAGGACCCATACTCTTTCCGTTGCATACCGCAGGTGCATGGTGCCAGCAAAGATGCCATAGATTATGTAAAAAAAGTATTCCGCACAGAAATTAACTCGGTTACTGATAACCCTAATATTTTTATTGACAGCGACGAAATCATATCTGGAGGTAACTTTCACGGGCAGCCACTTGCCCTTGCGCTCGACTTTTTAGTTATTGCCCTTGCCGAACTTGGCAGCATATCCGAAAGACGTACCTATCAGCTTATATCAGGCCTGCGCGGCTTACCACCGTTTTTAGTGAGCAACCCGGGATTGAACTCAGGGTTTATGATTCCGCAATATACCGCCGCAAGTATTGTAAGCCAGAACAAGCAACTGGCTACTCCTGCAAGTGTTGACAGCATAGTATCATCTAACGGGCAGGAAGACCATGTAAGCATGGGCGCTAATGCAGCAACAAAGGCACTTAAGGTAATTGATAACTTAGAGCGCATACTTGCCATAGAACTGATGAATGCCAGCCAGGCAATAGAATTCAGGAGGCCTTTAAAATCAAGCGAATTTTTAGAGTCGTTTATAAAATCATATAGGGAAGAAGTCCCGCTTGTTGAGGATGACAGGATACTGCATTATGATATAGAAAATACCATTGCCTTTTTACAGCATTTAGAGCTTGATGAAAGTGTATTTGAATAAAAAATTCCATTTCGGGCGTAGTCGGGAAATCTTCAATCAGATTTCTTGCTTTACTTTGTTACGCCCGAAATGGAATAATATTCTCAGCTTTTATCACTCAAACCTATCCGACAGGAACACTATGGTTTTGCTGAATACTTCCTGCATTGTCTGGATGTTCCAGTCGCCATGCCCACCATCAGGATAAAAATTATATTCGTTATATATACCTGCCTCATCCAGCGCAGCTTTAAGCAGCGGTCCCTGTGATGAAGGTATCAATGGGTCCTGCCCGCCAAAAAAGGAAAGGGTAGGGGGCGCTTCTGTGGTTATATGGGCTACTGGGTTTAGTGCTTCAATCTGTTCTGCTGTGGGGCTTGCAGTGCCAAGTAAAGTTATTGCCGACTGCTCATATAATGGATGCCCGGCATAGGCCGGGTCTGTAAAATCAGCAGGGCCTACAATGTTCACAACAGCTTTTACATCATTATCGGTATCATACTTATAGCTGTACAACATAGATAAATGACCGCCTGCACTAATGCCTATAAAGGCATAATCATCGGATAGCGTGTAGTCGCTTTCCTCAAGATGTTCTATCACGCTTTTAATATCGTCAACCTGCATGGGGTAGGCAGGATTTTGTGCAGAGGCCAGCCTGTAATTCATGTTTACTATGGCATGGTTGGGGAATTCAGACTTAATTGTGGGGATTATAAAGTTCATATCCTCTTTTTGCCCCGCTACCCACGAGCCGCCATGAACTAATATAATAACCTTTGTACCATTAGTTCGGTTCTCCGGGAGGTACACATCCATTTTTTGCTGGTTGTGGTTGCCATAGGCAACATTAAACAGCTCTTTTGCAGCAAGGGGCGCAGTTGAATTATTGTTTTTATCATCATCAGAACTGCATCCTGTAGTCAGGAATAAAAACAGCAGGGGTAGTAATAATAACTTTTTCATAGTTTTATTGTTAGGTTATGCACATTTGTTAGTGCAAATAACAACAATTACTATGCCCGGTAACGTTAAATAAAATACAAACTAAATAACCTTTTTTATTACCCGGAGTTTGTGAGTGTGCCTTCGGGTATCAATATTGTAAATGCCTAAATGATCAAGCCTGTCAATACGCACCTTGCCGTGGCCGTGTATAATATAATTGTCTTCCATTATAATACCTACGTGTATAATAGCTCCTTCTTCATTATCAAAAAATGCAAGGTCACCCGGTTCGCTCTCCTCTATAAAGCTTAAGGCTTCTCCCTGTGTGGCCTGTTGGGATGCATCACGTAACAGCTTATAGCCATTAAGCTTGTAAACCATTTGTGTAAAGCCCGAACAATCTATCCCAAAAGGTGTCTTTCCTCCCCACAGATAAGGCGCGTTGAGGTACATGAATGCTGTACGCAAAAGATTATGTTTTCCGTTTACACCTGTAGCACGTAACCCTTCAAAAGTATAATTATCAGTATTTATGGATGGATGGTCTAAAAAAGAAAGTGATGCGCCAATAGGTATGGGCATCAGCTGGTTTCCGGGAGTGGTAATATATTCAATGAGGTCGGCATTAAGTACTGCCGGAACTTTTTCAAGTTGCTGGTATTCGCCTTCAGTAATATTCCTGAACTGCTTGTTATCTATCCACCCTGTATAGCTGTCATATGCAAGTGCTATGCGCGACCATTTTTGGTTTTGCTCCAGTATTTTAAAGTGTTCGCCAAAAAGCACCTGCGATGTCATTTCGCTTCTGTCGCTGGGTTCAAGGCGCAGTGGCACAATAGCAAGGTTACAAATACCAAACATTATGTGGGTTATATAGTATTTAGTTATTAAAAAGCGTTGCTCCGGTTAACCACAAATATAGTAGTTAATTCCGTAAGCAACGCTAATCATTATTGTTGTTTTAAGATAAGTTATTAAGGTAATCTACGCCTCACGTAAAATCTTTTCCATCTTACGGCCTTTAGCCAACTCATCTACCAGCTTATCAAGACACCTTACTTTTTTTGTTAAAGGATTTTCTATTTCCTCTATCCGATAACCGCAAATAACTCCTGTAATAAGGTTGCAGTTTGGGTTTAAGTCGGCATCATTAAAAAACTGCTCAAAAGTTACTTTTTCATCTATAAGCTGTTGCAGCTTTTCATCAGTATAGCCTGTAAGCCATTCTATTACCCGGTGCAGTTCTTCTTTAGTCCTCCCTTTTTTCTCCACCTTAGTAAGGTAGTGCGGGTACACAGAGGCAAATGTCATGCTTGCTATACGCTCATCGTGACTTTTCATGGCTTTACTGCTTACTTATAATTTATGCCCTCTCTATAACTATGGCAGATGCACCGCCACCGCCATTACAAATAGCCGCAGCACCTATTTTACCATTGTTTTGCTCAAGTACACTCAGCAGGGTAACTATTATCCTTGCGCCTGAACAGCCTAGTGGGTGTCCAAGCGATACAGCACCACCGTTTACATTTACTTTAGCAGGGTCTAACCCAAGAATTTTTGTATTGGCGATACCTACTACAGAGAAAGCCTCGTTAAATTCAAAGAAATCAACATCATCTTTTGTAATACCTGCCTTTTCAAGCGCTTTTGGTAATGCTTTTGCCGGCGATGTTGTAAACCATTTTGGTTCTTGTTCTGCATCGGCATAGCCTTTAATGTAAGCAAGCGGCTTAAGCCCAAGCTCGTTAGCTTTTTCCTCGCTCATAAGTACAAGTGCTGCCGCACCGTCATTTATAGTAGAGGCATTTGCCGCAGTTACGGTACCTTCTTTAGTAAATACTGCATTAAGTGAAGGTATTTTATCCAGCTTAACATTGGTATACTCTTCATCTTTGGTTACTATTATCGGGTCGCCTTTACGTTGCGGCACAGCTACGGGAACCACTTCGTTATCAAATTTACCTTCTTCCCACGCACGGGCAGAACGCTGATACGATTCTATTGCAAAATTATCCTGCTCTTCGCGGCTTATTTTATATTCTGTAGCACAAAGGTCGGCACAAACGCCCATTGCATTATTATCATAAGCATCGGTAAGGCCGTCTTTCTGTAATCCGTCAATCATGGTAACAGGCCCAAATTTACTGCCGTTTCTCATCTGCACATAATGCGGAATAAGGCTCATGCTTTCCATACCGCCGGCAACCACAACATCTGCATCGCCGCACATAATGCTTTGCGCACCCTGCATAACGGCTTTCATGCCCGATGCACATACTTTGTTTACAGTAGTAGCCACAACATTGTCAGGAAGCCCCGCGTGCCTTGAAGCCTGCCTTGCAGGAGCCTGGCCCACACCGGCCTGAACTACGTTACCCATAAGCACCTCTTGTACAAGATTACCGTCAAGGTTTATTTTATTAAGCGCTCCTTTTATTGCAGCAGCCCCAAGATGAGAAGCCGGGACAGTGGATAATGCACCCATAAAACTACCTATTGGCGTGCGCGCTGCTGATACTATAACTACTTTTTTATTATTCATTGTAAAATTGTGTTATTACGGTTGATGTTGCGAAATTACTGATTTTTACCGCTTATAAAAACAAAGTATTTAAAAAAATATCGATATGTATCAATTTTTTTATTGATGGCTCATTTTTGGTGCCTGCTGTATGTAAAATAATTACTATTAAACGAAATGTGTTTATTTTAAAATATGTTTGGCATTAGCTTAAGGCAGCCATGGCGTTTCGTTTTGTAATTTTATAATCTAACCATTAAAAAATTAGTTATGTTCGGAACCATTATAGCCATAGGAATTGTTGTACTGCTTGTAGTTTACCTGGTAGGCAAGTATAAAAAAGAACCAACAAAAGAACTGATAAAAATAGAATCGGATGCCAAACTGCTGCACAACCTTGACCTGAGGCCAGGAGAGCAGGTTGAGCTTATTGCACATCCCGAACGTAATGAGGTAGATGTATTTTCTATCAGGTCTGCCGACTTAAAAGACAGGCTTGGCATAATTAAAAATCGTTTCATTTACAATAAAATCTTTAAAAGGGAAGCAGGCGCAAAAGTACATTCGGTAAACAAGCATTCAGTGCTGCTTCAATTAACCGATATCACTGAATCGGCTAAATAAGTATATGTATTACC
>NZ_JAMWYY010000101.1 GCF_024305175.1 Flavobacterium sp. | reverse complement strand
GTTATATAGAATAATAAAGTTGTTTAATTTAAAAATTTCAAAAGAATTTGTGATTTTTTTAAAAATTAGCACTAAAGTGTTGATGAATATTTATATTTGATGTCTTATGTAAAATATAGTTAATTTAGGAATATTTTACACTTAATTAATATTAGTAGTACGTTAAAAATTCGCTATATGAAGAAATTATTACTCTCTCTTTTACTGTTGTTAGGAACAGTCGGCCTGTATGCACAGTCTGATATAGTTGTTTTCAACACCAACCCCGATTATGAATACGAGGTTGGCGAGATACTGTCGTTTTCGGTAATGGTAACAAATAACGGGCCAAACCCCGCACAAGGCGTTAACGTGTCATACCCTATACCAGCGGGCATAACTATTGTGCCGGGCTTCAATAAGTTTTGGTGGACAGGTTCTAACGGGTCTGCGGGTACAAACCTTGCCCTGAACAATACAATTCCTTCTTTAGGGGTTAACCAAACGGTTACCTACACTATTAATATTAAGATACCGAACGATTATGTGGCAGATTTGCCTGTAATCAGTGTAACGTATAATACACAATCTGATGTTCAGGTTAGCTATACCAACAACCAGTCGGTATATGTACCGGGGTCTCAGGCTGTATATGAGGTGTCTGTAGTTAACTATGGCCCTGAAGTTGCTTCTGCTATTAACGTTAGCAACCCTATACCTGCCGGTATAACTTCTTTTTCATGGACAGGCAGTAATGGTTCTTCGGGCACCAATCAAAACCTTACAAACCAATTACAAAACCTGCCACTGGGGCAGGTTGTTACTTATACTATAACCGCAGATATTCCGGCCGGGTTTACCGGGCCGTTAACGAGCCAGCTAACGGTAAACGGGCCTTTTATAGATCCTACTCCCGCATGTGCGCCATGTACAGATACCGATGTGCCGCCAACAGCAAATATTGTTGTTGAAAACACAAACGGACAGCAGCTTTACACGCCGGGAACACAAACCACATATACATTAACAGTAACTAACGTGGGGCCGTACCCCGCTAACAATATTACTGTAAGTAACCCGGTACCTGCCGGGATATCCTCATTTACATGGAGTGGTGATAACGGTACTTCAGGCTCAGGCGCTTTAACAGATGTTATTGCTGCTATGGGTGTTGGTGAAACAGTTACCTATACCCTTATTGCAGATATACCTGCAAACTTTACGGGTAATTTAATCAGTGAGGCATCAGTTACAACAGGGAGTACAGATCCTGCGCCCGGATGTCCTGACTGTAATGATATAGATACGTCATCAGCTATAGCTGATGTAGTTACAGTTGTAGATAACGGGCAGGTAAACTTTACACCCGGCTCTGCCTCTCAATATACAGTTACTGTAACCAATAACGGGCCCGGTGCGGCACAAAATGTACAGGTTGGTGTTGCTATGCCTGCTGATATTACTTTATTTAGCTGGAGCGGCAGTAACGGCTCGTCAGGTACTGATGAAGCTTTAGCCGACACTATAGCAACATTGGCTGCAGGCGAAACAGTTACCTATACTATAGATCTTGAAGTGCCTTTAACATATACCGGAACAGTAATTTCTGTTGAGGCAGTTGTTACAACAGATACAGAACAAGCATCTGTTAATTGCCCGCAGTGTAATGATACGGATGTACTTGCCGGAAATGGTGCAGATGTAACAGTTACCAATACCAATGGGCAGACTACTTATATTGCAGGTACCGAAGCTATATATACCGTCACGGTAACCAATAACGGGCCTGCCACAGCAGAAAATGTATTGCTTACATTTGATTTTCCTTCACAAATAACAGAATATGAGTGGACATCCGGAAGTACAACTGTAACTAACCAGCCATTACAGATGATGACGCTTACAATGGCTCCCGGACAAACTATCATATATTCAATCACACTAAATATACCCGAGAATTTTACAGGAGATCTTGTTACCGTGGCGGCTACAAGCAGCGATAACGATTTTGATACTACCTGCACAGGGTGTACCGATACAGATACTCAGGATTTTCCTGAATATGAATCGGACATTGTTGTAGAAGTAGATAACGGACAGGATATTTATACCCCCGGCACGCAGTCAGTTTATACTGTAACTGTAACAAATAATGGCCCGGACAATGCAGAAAACGTTTCTGTTGCGGGTGCACTGCCCACCGGTATAACTTCATATTCATGGACGGGCAGTAATGGTTCTTCCGGAAACGGAGCCCTGGCTGATAACATAGCATTACTATATGTAGGGCAAAGTGTGAGCTATACTGTTACCATTGATGTGCCTGCGACATATTCAGGAGAGCTTACTACAGAAGTGACTGCTGCCAGCGATAGTACAGACCCTGATACAACCTGCGATACGTGTACCGATACGGACTCTGATCCAAACGCGGAAGCGGATATAGTAGTAGAGCATACGCTAAATCAGGGTACTTCATATACTGCGGGAGCTGATGCTGTTTATACTATTACTGTTACCAACAACGGTCCGGACAATGCAGTTAACGTTTCTGTTTCAGATGCTGTTCCTGCAGGTATAGACCCTACTACAGTATTTTGGTCTGGTAATGGTACAAGTGGCACAGGAGACCTCCAGGATGTAATTGCTTTCTTGCCTGTTGGCGAATCGGTACAATATACTTTTACTGTACCTGTGCCAAGCAATTTTGATCAGGAAACCGATATTGTAAACACAGTTGTTGTATCAACCGATACTACAGATCCTGACCCGTCTTGCGATGCCTGCACGATAACGGCAGAGCCTGACCCACAGGCAAACCTTGTTACGCTTAAAACGAACTACCAGGATACTTATCTTAAAGACAGCGAGGTAATTTATTATATAACAATAACAAACCCGGGGCCGAGTGACGCTTATAATGTAGGTGTTTTTGATCCTGTTCCTTTTGATATAGAGTTCATGCAGTGGCAGGGCGATAACGTGGGCGGCTTTGGGCCGTTAACCCACACTATCCCTGTACTGGCTGCCGGTGAAACTGCTGAGTTTACTGTAACAATACAGGTGCCGGATGATTATGTGGAAAACCTGCAGAATGTGGTAAACATTACCAGTGATACACCCGATCCTGTTCCGGCCTGTCCTGGTTGTACAGATCTTGATGAGCCTGCGGTTGATTACGTAACCGTAGATAAGTATGCCTATACTGTTACTGAGCTTGTAGAAGATGTACTTATAGATGCAGAGTGTGTTAACGTATCAAACATTATATCACAGGCAGGAAGCCTTACGGGCAACTATGGTATTGGCTACTTCCATAAGAATAACTCCAATTTCCCTATAAAAGACGGACTTATATTACGTTGCGGTAATGCAGAGTTTAGTGAGGGTCCGTTTACAGGAGGTAATACTACCTCTGTTGCATCAGGTACCGGAGATGCCCAGTTGCAGGCTGTAAGTGCCGCAAACGGGCAGGGGGGCAGTATAAATGACGTTACATTTATACAGTTCAACTTCGTGCCGCTTACCGACACGATGAGTTTCGACTTCCTGTTTTCATCAAATGAATATGGTGTTTTCCAATGTTCATATAGTGATGTGTTTGCCTTCCTGCTAACTGACCTTACAGATGGTAGTGTAACAAACGTTAACCTTGCCGTTATTCCGGGAACTAATATTCCTGTTTCGGTAACAACCATCAGGAATAACTTGTATAATTCAGGTTGTAGCTCACAAAACGTTGCCTATTTTGGGCAGCAAAATGCAGCTAACCCTGCAGCTGCGGCAATAAATATGAATGGGCAAACTGTTGTGATGACTGCTTCATCTCCGGTTATACCCGGCCATACCTACAGGATTAAGCTTGCTATTGGAGATTACCTCGATACCGCTCTTGACTCTGCAGTTTGGATAGCAGCCGGCAGTTTTGATATTGGCCAGCCGGAACTTCCGGATAACCTTACAGTGGCTAACGGTACCGCATTATGTTCTTATGAATCGTATGAGCTTACTGTTGATGCCGGTAATGCCGAATATAATTATGAGTGGCAGCTTGATGGTACAACCCTTCTTGATGATGAAAACAATCCTATAAACTCAGATACAATAACGGTAACAGAACCAGGTGAATATACAGTACTTGCAACTTATGTTGCAGACCCTGACTGCCAGCTTACAGATACAATTGTAATTGAAGAAATCCCTGATATTGATGCTCAGGAGCCAGCCGACCTTTTAATTTTTGACGATGGCAGCAACCCGACACTAACTTGGAATTTAACACAAAATAATGCGGTAGTTACAGAAGGTTTAGATAACCCTGACTTCTATGAAGTGTTCTACTATGATAATATTGAAGGCCTTGAAGAGGAAGAAGCCATACCGGTGTTTCCTAGCGATGCCTATGCCGGTACAGACGGGCAAACAGTATATGTAACAATTAAAGGTTTTGATAACGATTGTTATACGCTTAAATCTTTTGAGCTTTATACGTTAACTCCGCCGGATGACATCGAGCTTTGTAAAGAAACGCCTCATGATGCGGCAGAGGTTATTAACCTTACTCAGAATACAACAGCTATATACAGCCCGCTGTTAAACCCGGCCGATTTTACGATTACCTATCATGAAACGGAGTTGGGTGCAGAAGATGGCAGTGAGGTAATTGCAGACCCTGCAAACTACCAGGCTTTCCCGCTTACTTTTATCGCTAATACTAAAACTATCTATATAAGGGTGCAAAACAACGAAGATCCGGATAGTTTCGCTATATGGTCTTTCGATATTATAATCTCTCTTAAGCCTGCTGAAGTAGACCTTGAGCCTATATCGATATGTGAACCGGAAGACGATGATGACACCGCTACATTCGATTTAACAGAACGTGTTAATGAAATTTTAGCTGCATCTCCTAATATAGATGTTGATCTTACTATGTACGCAACACTTCAGGATGCACAAAATAATGCAAGCCCGCTGACATACCCGGTTTACACAACTACAGAAGATGCTTCTCAAATGGTTTACTTCCGTGCAATACAGGAAGGTGCTCCGGATGAAGCTTGTGTTACCTATATACCGCTTGAACTATTTGTGAGCCCGGCTTCAGAGCCACAGGCTCCTGAGAATGTTCAGGTTTGTAATCCTGAAAACGATGATTTCGAAGTTTTCGACCTTACCCAGTTTGACGGAACAGTACTTTCGGGCTTAGACCCTGATTTATACACAATAACATACCATGAGACGGCTGAAGATGCCGAAAACAATGAGAATGCTATTACAACACCCGAAGCTTATACAGTAAATATTGGCACTGTAAACGTTTACATACGCCTTACAAACAATCTTGATGCAGAGTGTTTTAGCACAACATCATTCATGATAACAGTAACACCTACACCTGTTGTAGAAGTGCCTGCTGATGGCTTTGCGTGTTTTGTAGACGGTTATGCATTACCAACACTTGCGGCAGGTAACTACTATACCCAGCCGGGTGGCGAAGGCACTATGCTGGATGAAGGTACGGTTATTACTACAACTCAAACTATATATGTATATGCCGAATCCGGTACAACACCTAATAACTGTACTGCCGAAGGCTCATTTACAGTAACAATATATCCTCAGCCCGCTATCCCTACCCCATCGAACTATCCTTTATGCGATGACAACAACCCAGGC
>NZ_JAMWYY010000100.1 GCF_024305175.1 Flavobacterium sp. | reverse complement strand
GTTCTTATTATTGTAATAATACTGTTCATTTTTTTATATAAAAACTTCAAAAACCAGAAAAAACTAAATCAGCAACAGGAAGTTATTCATAAACAAAATATTATTTTTTTAGAATCCCGGAAAGAAGTAGAGTTAATGCAGGCAATGATGGAAGGCGAAGAGTCTGAAAGGAAACGTATTGCAAGAGACCTTCATGATGGGGTAGCAAGCAGGCTATCCTCTTTGCTAATGCAAATAGAGCAATTGAACTCTAATGAGCATGGCCATTTTGAATATCAAAAAATTTCATCTAACCTTGCTTTGGCAATTAAGGATTTACGCCAAACTGCTTTTAACCTTATCCCGGAAACCTTATCTGAACTGGGTTTGGATATGGCATTAAAAGATTTATGTTTTTTAATGAGCAATGCTACGGTTAACATTCACTATAACTCAAACCAGATTAGTAATGACATTATATCTTCCCAGCAGACTACAATATTCAGGATTGTTCAGGAGTTAATAAATAACGCACTAAAGCATGCTGATTGTACTGAAGTAACTGTTGATTGTAGTCAGAACAATACATTATTTTTAATTACTGTAGAAGATAACGGAACAGGATTTGACACTAAAAACCTTGATAGCTACAAAGGGTTAGGGCTCAAGAATATAAAAACCCGTGTTGATCTGCTTGATGGAAATATGGATGCAAAATATATAGCCGGTGTAGGTACTATTTTTAATATTGAATTAAAAGTCAGGTTTACTAATGAATCGTAATTATAATATTGCAATAGTTGATGATCACCCTATCGTAATAGAAGGACTAAGCAACCTGCTACGCGAAATAGATTTTATTGAAGTTAAAGCAACTTTTAATAATGGTAACAGCATTCTTGAATATCAGGGTTTAAAAAATATTGACATTATTCTTCTTGATGTATTTCTTAGCGACAGTAACGGTATTGATGTTTGCCTTAAATTAAAAAGGAAGTACCCCGCTCTAATAATCTTAGCTATGAGCAGCCAGTCCGAACGAAGCATTATAATGCAGATGTTACAAAATGGCGCCAATGGCTTTTTGTTAAAAAGTGCTTCGCTTACTGAGTTTAAAAATTGTATTTTAGATGCAACAGAAGGCAAAAAAACATTCTGCAATCAGGTAAAGGAAATTATTGATAAAGTATCTATAAATGATATAAAGAACATTCCGCGGCTCACATTAAGGGAAAAAGAAGTTTTACTGCTTTTAAGAGATGGTAAGTCTACACAGGAAATATCAGATATCCTCCATTTAAGCTTTTTAACCGTTCAGACACACCGAAGAAACCTGCTAAATAAATATCAGTCAAAAAATGTTGTAGAACTTTTAAATTATGTAAAAACAAACGGCTTGCTATAATACAAACTGTAAACAAAAAAGGATGCCCAATACCTAAACAGTATTAAAAGCATCCTCTAATTTGAATAACCTGTAATTAAATGCTATTGCTTAAGCAGCTTAACAGAGTTAACGCTACCTTTTTCTGAATATATATTCACAATATAGGTACCTGCCTGTAAACCGGCTACATCAAGCAATAGTTCTTCTGTACCAGCATTAACAGCTTTTACTGTCTGCCCAAGCAGGTTTACTATCTCTGCTTTAACTATAACCGCATTACCAGATATTGTAACCACATTATTGGCAGGGTTAGGGTATAGCTTAAAGTAGTTACTATTCTTTATACTAAGGCCCATAGCTGCGCTTGCTGTTATAGCCATATAATCGCTTTCACAATTGCCAACTGTCTGACTCACATAATAAACACCCCCGTCAACTAAAGCTTCAGCAGGGTCAACAGCAACAAGCTCCGACTCATCATTCATAATATACCAGTTGGCAACCGCGCCATCAGTTAATGTTACCTCAAGTGCTGCAATAGTTTCACCTTCGTTAAACTCCTGTGTAGCTTCCGCTACAGGAATTTCAGGTAAAGGAGTTACAGTTACTGTAATTTCCAGCCTTGTACTTTCGCACCCTTCAGCAGCCTGCGATACAAAATAGCTTCCCTCCTGCACTGTTTCATCGTCATCAAGCTCTTCAGTCGAATCAGCAGTAGCATACCAGTAAAGTTCAGCCCCTTCTATAGGTGTAGCCATTAAATCAGATAACTCTGTACCCTCACAAACCGTTTGTTCAGCCACCACAACAGGCTCAGGCAGGTTAATAACCTGTACAGCTACTTCTGCCCTTTCGCTTTCACATCCGTTTACGGTTTGCGAAACATAGTAACTTCCTGTCTGTACCTCTGCCTCACCACTTAGCGGATCAGGGGTATCAGCACCCGCATACCATGTTATCACGGCATTTTCTTCTGCTTCAACACTAAGCTCGGAAAGAGTAGTCCCCACACATGCAATCTGTCCCTCTGCAGCAGGAGCCAATACAGTGTTTATTGTAACGGCAACTTCTGTCCTGCTGCTTTCACAACCGTTTATAGACTGGGCTGCAAAATAAGAGCCTGTAGCTGCCACCGTATTATCTTCAAGAGGTTCAGTTGCATCTGCAGAAGTGTACCATATTAACGTTGCACCCTCTGCAGTTTCCGCAGATAAATCTGCCACTACCGCACCTGAGCATAAACTTTGCGCTTCTGCAGCAGGAGCTTCCGGAGTACCAACAGTAACAACTACTGCCTGCCTTTCGCTCTCGCAGGTGTACCTGTACTGCGACACATAATAAGTACCCGATGCTATTACTGCAGATGCTTCAAGTGGCTCTGTAGCCAATTCACTGTCATACCACCTTAAAACGGCATTGTCATAGTCTGTTTCCGCAACAAGGTCAGCAACAGTGCTGCCGGGGCAATGCGCCTGGTCGGCTGCCTGTGGCGTAAGCGGCGTTACACATTCATAGGTTACAGTAACCACCCATGTATTATTGTTTACTTTGTTATAAGTAGTGTTACATGTACCTGCACCCTGCCACGTTCTCCAGGCACGCATTTCAAAATTAACATCGCCTGTTGCACCATCAGCAATATTAAGGCCACTGCGGTTATAGTTAAAAGTACCTACATTACCGGAACCCTGTGCAAGAGTAGTTTCGCCAATATTGGTATTTATACAGTGTAGTTTAGAACGTTGCTCGCTCATGTAACCATTGCTTGCAGATGTCATAGCATAGGACGTTGCCACAGATGTTGCCTGATATCCGTCGGGAACGGTAACGGTTAGCACACCGGGGCAGCTTGTAGTAGAGTTAGCATTAGGTGATGCATTATAAAGTGTTTGTATGTCACCATCAGTATAGGTTGCACTTACCTGCCCTGTAGTAAAGCTTATCATTACCCACGGCCCTTGGTCCGATTCCGAACAGTTACTTCTAACCCAGAAATAATACGTCTGGCCAGTTAGCAAACTGTCTAAATCAACCGTTGTTACAGCGGGCGCAACACTGCCCATTGGCTCAGTAGAAGCTGTTGGTGCAGCAGATGTAGTTGCATAGTAATAGTCATACCCAACTCCCGGGGTTATAATGGCCGGATTCCAGCTAACCGTTGCGCCTGCAACATCAGAAACAGCCGTAAGCCCTTCAGGCGCCGGGCATGTTCCCAGTAATTCTGCCGTAACGGCAAAAACATTAACCGCGCCCTCTGTTACAGAGGTTTTATTAATATCGATGCTAGATATAAGCTTAGGCTGGTTAGCGGCATCAATATTCAGCATTAACTGATACATCCTTGGGTTGCCCGATGGGTTCTCTAAAACACTGTTTGCCCTGTTTACCCGCCCAAAACCCGATGCAGCAACCGGTAGTGCCGTACTGTTATACCAGTCAGGCACTGTAGAGCCGGTTATGGTTTGAGATGTAGCGTCTGTAAAATGTACAACTACAGTAATAGTTGCTGTACCACTGCCGCCGGTAGTTAGCAGATATAGTTTTTTTGCAGATACCTGGTTTGTAAATGTAAGTGTTCCCGTTATGGGAGAGCCAGACTCTGACCCGCCAATTCGCAAACTGTTATTTGCTGAATAGCTGCCAAGCTGATAGGTAAGCCCGGGTGTTGGCACAGACGCTATCAGTCCTGTAGATGGCAACGCATAGGCAGGCGGAGTATTAGATGCCGTAGCCTGGAAATCGTTGCTCATAAAGGCAAAATTGGCGTTATCTACACCAATTGTAGTAGAGGCATTAGCTGCACCAAGACCATTTGCTATTACATCATGGTTGTAGCCGGATGCAACTGTAAGGTGTTCCCATTCCTGTGCAGATAATGTTGAGAAAGCCGAGGCAGTTAAAAACAGCCCCGAAAAGAGTAGTTTTAATTTCATAAGCGTGGAGGTTTTCAGTTAGGTTTTTGTTAGCTATTTTTGTTATTATGTGAATTTTAAAAACATATTTAACAAATGTAATAAGTTTTAATCAGCATAACCTGCTCAACACTTTTAAAAATATATTTATAACAAACTAACCGTAAAAAGTTACAGCCAT
The DNA here is from genome assembly GCF_024305175.1 of Flavobacterium sp. GTDB lineage: Bacteria > Bacteroidota > Bacteroidia > Flavobacteriales > Flavobacteriaceae > Flavobacterium. The sequence continues at coordinate 1,310 of NZ_JAMWYY010000100.1, read as the reverse complement.
AAATAATCTTATGAAAATTAGAATAATACTTCCGGCCTCGATTTTAGCCATCCTGTAATGCTCAGCCGTTCTTGTTTCACAGGTTTTACTTCATGTTCCAGCAACTGGCTTTCAAAAACCACCATCCGGCCCTGAACCGGATAAATATTAAGTTCCTCTTCTTTACCATTAACAGTTTTATAAATAGTAAGCTCACCACCAAACTCCGGTTGCCAGTCTTCGTGGTTAAGATAACAAACTACCGATATTTTTCGGCGGTTATCATTCTGGAAACTATCAAGATGACGCTTATAAAACGTTCCCGGAGGATAAACCGCATAATGAAATTCCTGATCGGCTATACCCATAAAACAAGTGCGGTTAAGGTAATCTTTAAAGTCGATAATTTTAGTAAAAAAAGCCTGTTCTGCAGGGTTGTAGTTTTGCTCATCGAGCCAGTAAATAAAATCGCCCCTTATTGCTTCTATAACAACCTCGTTGGCCATATTGCCGATTGCCGATTTTTTAAAACAGTCTTCGTCATATTTGGCGAGCAGGCTTTCCCGCAGGGCAAGCACTTCATCAGCAGTAAAAAAATTTTCGATAATGCTGTACTGTTGCTCCATAAGGTCTGTAATAACCTTTTCATACAGTGGGTTAAGCGCTAAAGCCTCCATAGGGTATATAATAAAAGTGCGCAAATATAATCTGAAAACCAATAACTTGTAATAAATTATTTTGATGGTTTTTATTTAGTAAATTTGCCCACTCAATACAATTATAAATGAGCAGGATAAGGATTACAAAATCATTTACTTTTGAAACCGGGCATGCATTATATGGTTATGACGGAAAATGCAAAAATGTACATGGCCACAGCTATAAACTATTTGTTACCGTTATCGGGACACCTATAACCGATAGTAGTAATGTAAAGTATGGCATGGTAATCGATTTTGGCGACCTTAAAAAAATTGTAAAGGAAGAAATTGTTGATATTTTTGATCATGCTACTGTGTTTAATAAAAATACACCGCACGTAGAACTGGCTAAAGAACTGAGTACCCGCGGGCACCATGTGCTTTTGGTGGATTACCAGCCCACCAGTGAAAACATGGTTATTGATTTTGCTGACAAAATAAAGAAAAGGCTACCTGAAACTATACAACTTCACTCATTAAAGCTTCAGGAAACAGAAACATCTTTTGCCGAATGGTACCAAAGTGATAATTAATAAAAAGGGGCTATCTTAAAAAGATAGCCCCTTACTTATATAATTGATGGGTGGGTTGTTTATTGTTTTACGATCATGAACTCACTCCTCCTGTTCT
>NZ_JAMWYY010000010.1 GCF_024305175.1 Flavobacterium sp. | reverse complement strand
ATTTATAACTATCTTGCATAACTTTTTAACATTTCTTTAATAAATGAAAACCAATAACAACATCAATACTATATTTTTAGCTGCACTACTTGTTTTTGCAACTTTGGTGTGTAACGCACAGCAGCAGCCTAAAATATTTGGTAAAACAATTAATGCTGAAAGTATAAATGCCGAAACAGGAAAAATACGTTGTGTGACTACCGAATATGAAGAATACCTTCAGCAGAAGTCGCCACAAAGGGCTACAAACGCAGAATTTGAAGAATGGATTGCTCAAAAGATTGTTGCACGTAAAACGAAAAGTGCAGCTGCAGCTCAAAATACTACCGAGGTAATAACCATACCGATAGTGGTGCACGTGGTGCATAACGGAGATTTTTTAGGCAATAACGAAAATATAGCTGACGAGCAGGTGCTTTCTCAGATAACAGTACTAAACCAGGACTACAGAAGGATGCTTGGCACGCCGGGTTATAACTCTAACCCTGTTGGGGCAGACGTAGAAATTGAATTTTGCCTTGCTCAGGTTGATCCTGACGGCCAGCCTACCACAGGTATAAACAGGGTAAACATGAATGTGGCAAGCTGGAGTGAATCTCAGGTTGAGGATGTGCTAAAGCCGGGTACAATATGGGATCCTACAAAGTATTTTAATATATGGGTATGTAATTTCGGGTCAGATCTTTCAGATGTATTAGGATATGCACAGTTCCCTTCACAATCGGGGCTTAACGGGCTTAACAATAACGAGGGTAGTGCCAGTACTGACGGTGTAATTATAGGCTATAAATATTTTGGCTCAGAATCAATTTATCCTGAGGGTAATTATGCCGAGCCTTATAATGAGGGAAGGACAACTACCCACGAAATAGGGCATGCTTTGGGGCTTCTGCACATATGGGGCAACTCATGGTCTAATAATACATGCAGTTACACTGACTACTGTGATGATACCCCGACTTCCAGCGGGCCTAACAGCGGTTGCTCGCAGCATTACAGCTGTACAAGCTATGACATGATTGAAAACTATATGGATTATACCTATGACTCGTGTATGAATATATTTACCCAGGACCAAAAAGAGAGAATACTGGCAGTGCTTGATAATTCACCACGAAGGGCTTCTTTAAAAACCTCTAATGTATGTTCTGCGCTTGCAGGCAGCGAAGACTTTAAACTTTTAAATGGTATTAACCTGTATCCTAACCCTGCTACAAGTGTACTTAACATAGCTGTTGCAGATAATGATTTACCTGACAGTTACATGGTTTACAACAGCCTTGGCCAAGCTATGGTAAGCGTTACCGTAACTTCTGCTTCAAGCCTTACTATTGATACTTCATCATACAGCAACGGAATCTATTTTATAAGAATAGAAAAAGGTAACGAAAGTAAAGTGCTCAAGTTTATCAAGAAATAATAATTTAAAACAGCAATTAAAAAGCGGGATTTATTGTCCCGCTTTTTTTGTTACATTCTTTTAGCTTTCAGGTGCCAGCTCAATTTCGAGCCCGTTTAAATCTTCTGTAATGGCAATCTGGCAGCCCAGCCTGCTGTTTGGTTTAACATAAAATGCTTCAGACAGCATTGCTTCTTCATCGGCTTCCATAGGCGGTAACACCACATCATTCAGCACATAGCACTGGCATGATGCGCACATGGCCATACCACCGCAAACGCCAATAGTTCCTTCGGGCGCAAGCTCATAACTACGGCACAGCTCCATAATGTTCATAGCCATATCAGTAGGGGCAAGTACCTCGTGCACCACGCCATCCCTGTCGGTTACTTTAATGGTTATATCCATGACATTCTTAGTTTCAGGTTTAAAGTTTAATGTTACAAAGGCTATAATGTCTCCGTATACAAATATAACCTTGAACTTTAAACTTTAAACAGTTTAATTTATCGCTTTAACTACCTGCTTTTCTGCTTCTTTTCGCGTGCCGTCAAAACCATCCACACCGCTAACGGTAGTATATTTAAGCACATATTTTTTACCTGGGTTAAGCCTGCTGTAAACGCTCTGGCACATTAAAGTAGCTTCATGAAAACCACACAATATCAGCTTTAATTTACCGGGATAAATGTTAACATCGCCAATAGCATAAACACCCTCTATATTGGTTTGATAGTCCAGCGCGTTATTTACTTTAATAGCATTTTTCTCAATTTCAAGCCCCCAGTCAGCTATAGGCCCAAGTTTAGGGGTAAGCCCGAAAAGCGGTATAAAATAGTCAGTTTCTATCGTTTGGCTTTCACCCTCAACATCAATAGTAAGCGATTCTACTTTACCATTACCGTTTATAGCGGTAACCTCTGCCGGTGTAATCAGGTTAATCCTGCCCAGCTTTTTAAGTTCCTGCACTTTTTCAACAGAGTCAAGCGCACCACGAAATTCATTTCTCCTGTGCACCAGTGTAACCTCGGTTGCCACATCGCTAAGGAATATACTCCAGTCAAGCGCAGAGTCGCCACCGCCTGCTATAACAATGCGCTTGTTGCGGAACAGCTCAGGGTTCTTTACAAAATACTCAACACCCTTTTCTTCATAATCAGCAATATTATCAATAAGCGGCTTGCGTGGCTCAAAGCTGCCAAGCCCGCCTGCAATAGCTACAGCTTTTGCGTGGTGTTTTGTACCTTTGTTGGTAGTTACTATAAATGTACCGTCTTCCAGCTTATCAATTGTCTCAGCCCTCTCATTAAGGGTAAACCCAGGCTGAAACTGCTTTATCTGTTCCATCAGGTTGTCTACAAGTTCTCCTGCCATTACCGATGGGTAACCCGGTATATCGAAAATCGGCTTTTTAGGGTAGAGCTCTGCAAGCTGGCCTCCCGGCTGCGGCAAAGCATCTATTATATGGCATTTAAGTTTTAAAAGTCCTGCTTCAAATACAGCGAAAAGCCCTGTTGGGCCCGCGCCAATAATTAATATATCTGTTGTAATCATTTTTTATTACGTTAAAAAACAGTTTCAGGGAACAAATGTCCTTAAAACTGTTTTCAATTTTTATGATAAATATCAGCTGTGTAGCTCTTTAAGCCACATTTATAACTGTTTCTATTTGCGGGGCATATTTTTTAATAGTGGTCTCAACACCTGCTTTAAGTGTCATCTGGTTAACGCTGCAACCTACACAGGCTCCTTCCAGGCGCACTTTAACGTGCCTGTCGTCCTCTATGTCCACCAACGAAATATTTCCTCCGTCAGACTCAAGGAATGGGCGTATCTCGTCAAGGGCCCTTTCCACACTCAGCTTTATTTCTTCTGTTGTCATATTATTTCTTTTTAACTGCAGAGCAGCCCGCCATTGTAGTTATTTTTATTGCCTCTGTAGGCGGAAGGTTGTCATTCCTGTTTACGGTTTCCTGTACTACAGAGCGTGCCAGTTCTTCAAAAGCAGTTTCTATAGGTGTTGCGGTTTGCATGGCAGCGGGGCGGCCGTAATCGCCTGCCTCGCGTATGCTTTGTACAAGTGGTATTTCACCCAGGAAAGGCACATCTAAATCTTCTGCAAGGTTTTTAGCGCCTTCTTTACCAAAAATGTAATATTTATTATCCGGCAGTTCTTCCGGGGTAAAATAAGCCATGTTCTCTATAATACCCAGTACAGGTACATTTATGCTTTCCTGGCGGAACATTGCCACACCTTTTTTGGCATCGGCAAGGGCAACCGCCTGCGGAGTACTTACCACTACAGCACCCGTTACGGGCAACGACTGCATAATGCTCAGGTGGATGTCGCCTGTTCCCGGCGGCAGGTCTATCAGCATAAAGTCAAGCTCGCCCCAGTCGGCATCAAAAATCATCTGGTTAAGCGCTTTAGATGCCATTGGCCCACGCCATATTATTGCCTGTTCCGGCGTTGTAAAAAAGCCTATAGAAAGTATCTCTACACCATAGCTGGTAATCGGCTTCATCTTAGATTTTCCGTCAACGGTTACAGATATGGGCCTTTCGCGCTCCACATCAAACATTATCGGCATTGACGGGCCATATATATCGGCATCAAGAATACCTACCCTGAAACCCATTTTGGCAAGCGCTACGGCGAGATTTGCCGTGATAGTAGACTTACCAACACCGCCTTTACCTGACGACACTGCAATTACATTGCTGATTCCGGGTATACCTTTGCCTTTAATTTCAGGCTTATCAGGTGCTTCTACTTTTACGTTTACCTTAACCTTAGCATCGGGGCTAACTTTCTCCTGTATGGTTTTAATGATATCGGCTTCTGCACGTTTGCGGATGTGCATAGCCGGGTTGTGCAGCACAAGCTCTACCACGGCCTCATCGCCAAAGGTAAGCACATTGCGCACCGCACCGCTTTCTACCATGTTTTGCCCTTCTCCGGCAAGCGTAATGGTTTCGAGCGCTTTAAGTATTTCTTTTCTATCGAGTTTCATGATATTATAGCTTTCAGTTACAGCCTTTTAATTAAGACTGGTTACAGATTGCAAAGATAGTATGAAAAGCTGATATCTAAAAGTTTTACAAAGCTTAAAAGATGGTTAACGCTGTAGTGCTTCGGCGGGGTTCCAAAAGTGTTTCTTAAAATCAACAATCTTGTTTTCTTTTACTTTTATCCCCTCATTTTCCAGTAATTGCTGCATAAGGTTGGTACCGCCAAAATGGTGTTTGCCGGTTAACAGCCCCTGTCGGTTTACCACCCTGTGCGCCGGTACATCATCATGCCCGTGGCTTGCATTCATGGCCCAGCCCACCATGCGTGCAGAGCGTGCTGCACCAAGATAGCTGGCTATGGCGCCATAAGATGTTACCCTGCCATAAGGCACCTGCCTTACTACCTGATAAACCCTTTCGAAAAAGCTTATGTTTTCGTCCATACCGGCAGCTTTATGCGCGTAATATTTTTATGAGCGTGATTATGCTGACGAGCCCTGTAATGCCCCCCAGGAAAAAGTTTATGTTTTTGAGGAAAAAGTCGGCTTTATGCTCAAACCTCCTGAAGAATATGATGTACAGATAAAATGAAAAAAATGAACCTGTTATTGCGCCCATAACAAAAAGGAATATAAATAAAGAATCAAAAAAGAAATAGCCGTGACGTGAGAGTGTAACACTCATAAACACATAGTAGGGGACAGGGAAGAAGTTAAGGGCGGAAAGCAATACCCCTAAAAAATATTCCCCAGTGCGGCTGCGCAGCACTACTACTTCATCTTCAAGTTTTGGCTTGGGTTTTTTGGCAAAGAATAAAAAGTAGATGGTAAGTACCGTAAATACGCCAAGCCCCATTTCTTCCAGCAGATGAATAATATCGGGCCTGCTGTTTATAAATTTGGCAAATGATACTGCAATATAGGTTTGTATAAAAATAACGCTGGTAGCGCCCAATGCAAAAATCATGGCTCTTTGCCTGCCTTCGCGCAGCCCAATTTTAGCCGCGGTTATGTTAAGCAGCCCCGGCAGTAATATACCTGCCGCAGCAATAAAAAAACCTAACACCACCGGCAGGATAAAATCCATAGCTGTTATCTGATTTTAAATTTTATGTAGGTTATAGGTTTACCCTGCTCAAGATAATACTGCTCATAAAATGTTTTTATGCCTGTAACCTCCTCCGGTGCACCTTCATTGCGGTACACGTTATGGTTGGCATACAGCACTTCATGCCCCTCGCCATGCAAAAGCCCCAAAGTGTAGCCGTGCATAAACTCACTATCGGTTTTAAGGTTAACCACACCTTTGGTATTCAGTATTTTTTTGTAGCGTTGCAGGAACTCGCTGTTGGTCATCCTGTGCTTGGTGCGCTTGTATTTTATTTGTGGATCTGGGAATGTTATCCATATTTCATCAACTTCGCCTTCAGCAAAAAAAGCATCTATAATTTCAATCTGCGTGCGCAAAAATGCAACATTGGTAAGCCCTTGCTCTACCGCTGTTTTAGCACCGCGCCAAAAGCGGGCACCCTTAATATCTACACCTATAAAGTTTTTATCGGGGTAATGCTGTGCAAGCCCAACGCTGTACTCGCCTTTGCCACAGCCAAGCTCCAGTACTACAGGATTATTATTTTTAAAAAAGCCTGTCCGCCAGTTGCCTTTAAGCGGAAAATTACCGGCAAGGGCATCTTCTCTTTCAGGCTGAATTACATTATTAAATGTTTCGTTTTCCTTAAAACGCTTCAGTTTATTTTTGCTTCCCACGGGTAAATTTAAAATTTTGGTAAAATTAGGGAAATATATTAGAACTGAAATAGTTTTACATTGCAGGGCAAAATAGTTTTTAAAAAACATGATTTTGCAAGAACGTAAAAGAATTTTAGTTGCCCCGCTTAACTGGGGTTTAGGGCATGCCACACGCTGCATACCCGTTATCGAAGCTTTGGAAAATCATGGTTTTGAGCCTGTAATAGCATCAGACGGAATTGCGCTGGCGCTGCTTAAAAAAGAGTTTCCGCATCTTAAAGCTGTAGAGCTGCCCGGGTACCAGATAGAGTATGCCAAGAACGGCGCTTTCTTTAAGCTGAAACTGATAGGGCAGATACCCAAAATGATTAAGGCTGTAAGGAATGAAAATACCCTTGTGCAGCAAATAGTGCAGGAGTATACTATAAGCGGTATAATATCTGATAACCGCTTGGGTGTATTTTGTAAAACAGTACCCTCTGTATTTATTACCCACCAGCTTAATGTGCTTACAGGGAACACTACCTGGTTTACAAGCAAGATACACCAACAGTTTATAAAAAAATTTAATGAATGCTGGGTGCCGGATGTACAGACAACTCCTAATCTTTCAGGTAAACTGGGGCATATTGAAAATGAAGGGCTAAAGGTTAAGTATATAGGCCCGCTGAGCCGCCTTCACAAAAAACCTCTTGAAAAGAAGTACGACCTCATGGCGATACTATCTGGCCCTGAGCCGCAACGCACCATGCTGGAGGAGAAACTAAGCACAGAGCTTACCCGATATAAAGGCAGGGTTATTTTTGTAAAGGGTGTTGTAGAACCCGAAGAAAAGATTACTGTTAAAGATAATATTACTTATTATAACTTTATGAATACTGCTGCGCTAGAGCAGGCTTTTAATGAAAGCGACAAAGTGTTATGCCGCTCCGGCTATACCACTATTATGGATTTGGCACAGCTTGGCAAAAAAGCCTTTTTTATACCTACACCCGGCCAGTATGAACAGGAGTACCTGGCTTATAAATTGAAGAAGACGGGGCTTGTGCCTTATGCGCGCCAAAGCGCTTTTAAGGTTGAAGACCTGGAAAAGATTGATATGTATAAAGGATTAAAGAACCTGGGGAGTGATATGCGCTGGAAAGATTTATTTAGTCTTTTCAAGAGTAAATGAAAACTCTGAGCCTTCGCCAAATTTACTTTCCACATAAATTTTTTCGTCGTGGCCTTCTATAATGTGCTTTACTATAGCAAGGCCCAGCCCTGAGCCACCCTCTGTGCGTGCACCGCTTTTATCTACCCGGTAAAAGCGTTCAAAAAGGCGGGGTATGTGCTTATGCTCTATACCTTCGCCGTTGTCTTTTACGCGCACTATAACCTTGTTGTTTACAAGGTCTTCTATGCTTACTTCGGTAGTGCCGTCTTCGCGGCCGTACTTGATGGAGTTATCTATAAGGTTGGTAAGCACCTGCTGAATTTTCTCCTTATCAGCAAACACCATTATTGGCTTAAGGTACTTCATGTCGAACATCAGCATAATGCCTTTGCTGTCAGCTTTCATTTCAAGCAGGTCAAAAACGCTTTGAATTACTTCTACAATATTAAATTTTGTGTATGTAAGGTTAAGGTCGCCCAGCTCAAGCTTAGATATCATATCGAGATCCTGTACAATATATACCAGCCGCTCTACGCCTTTTTCGGCGCGTTGCAGGTATTTTTTGCGCAGGCTTTTATCGTTCATGGCACCATCAAGAAGGGTAAGGATGTACCCCTGAACGGTGAAAAGCGGTGTTTTAAGCTCATGCGAAACATTACCCATAAACTCGCGGCGGTACTCTTCGCGCACCTTAAGGGTTTCTATCTCTATTTTTTTATCCCGTGCAAATTTTTCAACTTCACGGGTAAGGGTTGCCATATCGGTGGTTATGGGTTTATTTCTCAACGTGCTTGAGTCGAGCAGCGAAACATCATCATATATTTTTTTAACCCTGCGATAGATAAAATGCTCTACCCTGTATTGCAATACAAAAAAAGAAAATATATAGAGTGCTACGGCAAAAACCACTATCATGGTTACATCAATCTCGGCAAAAAAATACATAAGCACTGTAAGAAGTACTATGGTAAAAAGTGTAATAAATAAAGCTGACTTAACAGCAAAACGATATGATTTCTTAAAATTTATTGCCACTTACATTTCGAGCTTGTAGCCCACACCCTTAATTGTTTTAAAAAGTTCGTCACCTATTTTTTCGCGCAGTTTGCGTATGTGTACATCTATTGTCCTGCCGCCAACAACCACTTCGTTACCCCAAACTTTATCCAGTATTTCTTCTCTCTTAAATACTTTGCCCGGCTTGCTTGCCAACAGGTAAAAAAGTTCGAATTCTTTTCGTGGTAATACTATTTCGCGGTCGTCCATTATAATTTTATACTCTTCGCGGTTAATCTCTATGGTACCAACCCTAAGTATATCGCCCTGGTTTTCGTCTTCCTTAAGCCTTCTCAATAATGCTTTAACCTTGCTTATAAGTAGTTTCGGCTTTATCGGTTTGGCTATATAATCATCAGCTCCCGCGTCAAAACCTGCTACCTGAGAGTAGTCTTCACTGCGGGCTGTAAGGAATGTTATGATAACGTTATTAAGCTCCGGTATCTTCCTTATGTTTTCGCAGGCTTCCATGCCATCCATTTCGGGCATCATTACATCCATAATAATAAGATGCGGAAGCTCTTTCCTTGCTTTGGCAATGGCCTCTTTACCGTTGCCTGCAGTTACCACCTGATACCCTTCCTGTGTTAGGTTATACCCCACAATTTCAAGGATATCCTGCTCATCATCAACCAGTAAAATCTTAATGTCTTTTTTTTTCATAATGACACTTTACGTATTGTTTAGCGGTTGTAAAGGTAAAGATAATACAAAAGTAAGAAACGGCTTAACTATAATTTAATCTGTTAACAATTTGGTAATAAATACTAAATCCAAAGGTAACTTTTAGGTAACATAGCATTTGGATAGGTGGGGTTTCTTTGCACCAAAATTTAAACAACACGCAATGAAACTTAAATTTCTATTTATCTCCCTGTTTATCTTTACCTTAAGTTTTGCACAAAACACCGGTACGATAACAGGAACTGTTACCGACAAAGACCTTAACAATGAAACGCTGCCTTTTGCAAGTGTGGCTATTAAAGGTACGAACATTGGTACAAATACTGATGAAAACGGCCAGTACAGCCTTAAAGTACCTGCAGGAAGCCATATACTTGTTTTTGGCTTTTTAGGATATGAAACTATAGAAATGCCTATTACCATTACAGCAGGCGAAACCAAAACCATAAACCAGGCAATGGGTTCTACAAGCGTACAGCTTGAAGACGTTGTTATAGAGAAAACCGTTAACCGCGAAAAGGAATCGGCGCTTTTGCTGGAGCAGAAGAATGCGGTAACTATAACACAAAGCATTGGTGCGCAAGAGATGTCACGTAAAGGTGTAAGTGATGCCGAATCTGCCCTTACTAAGGTTAGTGGTATATCTAAGCAGCAAGGCGAGACAAACGTATTTGTGCGCGGGCTTGGCGACCGTTATAATTCTACTACACTAAACGGGCTTCCGTTACCGTCTGAAAAGCCAAGCACAAAAAACATGTCGCTTGATTTCTTCTCATCAGATGTTATTAAAAACATTGGTGTAAACAAAACTTTCGGTGCTGAACTTTATGGTGATGTTAGTGGTGCTAATATTAACATTATCTCTAAAGAATTTGTTGGAGATGATTATATAGAAATAGGGGTGGCAAGCGGCATTAACACACAAACCGTAAATAAAGACTTTTTTACTATTGATGGTGGTACTTTTACAGGTTTTACTGATAATGATGTGCCTGTAAACAATCTTAACGAGTATACCTTTGAAAACTCTCTGGACCCTAATATGCAGTCTACACAGCTTAACAGCTCTTTAGGTGTATCAGGAGGTAAAAGGTTTCAGATAGGCGACAACAACCTTAGCATGTTTCTTACGGCATCTTTCAGCAATGGCTACCTTTACAGGGAAGGTGTTGTGAGGCAGACCGGTAATGAGGGTGCCCTTATACAGGATATGGATTTTGAACGCTATACTTATAATGTTTCTCAGATAGCTATGGGAAGCTTTAAATACAGATACAGCACTTATAACACACTATCATTCAACACGCTTTATGTGCATGATAATGTGCAGGATTTAGGTAACTATTTTGGTTTTAACGGAGCTGACGGGCAGACTACCGACCTTGCTTACCTGAGGAGGCAGCAGGTTAATAACAACAATATATTTGTAAACCAGTTACTTTCTGAAATGCAGCTTAGCGAAAAGATAAACCTTGATATGGGTGTAACCTACAACATTATCCGTTCGAGCGAGCCCGACAGGAGGTCTAACGAATTACTGTTTCGCGATGGCACCTACAGGCCAAATTCTGACAGTGCAGGTAACCACCAGCGTTATTTTGATGAGATGAAAGAAAATGAGTTGGCAGGTAGGGCTGTGTTCTCTTACAGCTTTATGAATGAGCAGGAGTCAAAAGTCAGCTTTGGTTTAAATGCAAGGCATTCAATCAGGGAATTTGACGCTACAATATTTACACACAGGTTCTTTAACTCATCGCAATCTATCGATATTAATAATTTTGACGGGCTATTTAACCAGCAGTCGCTTGATAATGGTTTGTTCAGCCTGCAAACAGAGCGTGCTTCTACACAAAATAACCCTTTTGCGTTTGATCCTTTCTGGTATGATGGTTTAAGGAACATCTATGCAGGTTATGCCATTTTTAACCATTCATTTACACCTGACTTAATATTATCTGCCGGCGTGAGGTATGAAAATGTATACCAAAGAGTAGACTATAATACTAACATTGCAACCAATGCAACTTTTGGAGATGCAATAATTGATGAGGATTATATATTGCCGAGTCTGAACCTTAAGTATTCACTTAATGAAAAGAATATACTTCGCCTTGCAGGAAGTATGAGTTATACATTGCCACAGTTTATAGAGGTTGCACCGTTTAAATATCAGGATGTAAGCTTCTCAGTACAGGGTAATAACCAGTTGGTGCCTGCGGAAACTTACAATATCGACCTGAAATATGAATTCTATCCATCAGGCGACGAGCTTATTGCTGTAACAGCTTTTTACAAGAACATTGATAACCCTATTAACCGTTCAGAAATTCCTGTAGGTGGTAACACGCTTACCTTCTTCAATACAGGTAGTACAGCTACTGTAGCCGGTATAGAACTTGAAACAAAAGTTAACTTATACAAGATAGAAAGTACAGAGACAGGGAAAGAAACGTTGTTTTCAGGTGGTTTAAACATTTCTTACCTGCACACCAGGCAAAAACTTGAGGCTTCGCTACCACAATTTACTAAAGATGAAGACGAACTGCAGGGAGCTTCTCCTGTACTGGCTAACGCCGACCTTACTTTTTTTAAAGAAGGTGAAAATTACGACATAAGTACATCGGTAGTGTTTAACTACTTTAGTGACAGGATTTACTCAATAGGAACAAGGGGATATGAAAATATTATTGAAACCGGAATACCTACGCTTGATTTTATTGCTAAATCATCTTTAGGAGAACACTTCGGGCTTAGCCTTAAAGCACAAAACCTGCTTAATCCTGATTTCCAATTGATTCGTGAAGGAGGTGCAATAGCACCTGAAACAACGCTTGCAACATATAAAAGAGGTGTTAACCTTAGCTTAGGATTGTCTTACAAGTTTTAACCATTACTTAATATTAAGCATACAGTTAGTTTAAACAACAACTGTTGCTTTGCAATCGATAAATAACACAATTTAATTATAAAAAAATGAAAGCAAAATTTTTATCTATGTTAGCTGCTGCTGCTTTAATATTTGCAAGCTGCTCTAGTGATGATGATTCAAACAACAACAACACAAACCCTGACACAGAGCAAAACCTTGCAGGTAACGTTACAGAGGACATGACTCTTGATGCTGATGTAGAGTATACTTTAACAGGTGCACTTATTGTTAGAAACGGTGCAACTCTTACTATACCTGCAGGAACAACAATAAAGGCTATTGCCGGTGGTACAGGTGTATATGTTTTAGTAGAGCGTGGTGGCAGGATTATTGCTGACGGTACTGCTGATGCTCCTATTACCTTTACATCTAATGCTGCTACTCCTGCCGCAGGAGACTGGGGTGGTGTAATCATTAACGGTAGCGCTCCTATCAGCCGCCAGGATGGTGCTGTTAGCGAAGCTCCTACAGAGATAAATACTGCTATCCTTTTTGGTGGTAACAATGCAACTGACAACTCTGGTATACTTGACTATGTTGTTATAGAATATACAGGTGCAAGGATTGATGATGGTGCTGAGCACAATGGCCTTACACTAAACGGTGTTGGTAGTGGTACAACCCTAAGCAACATCATGATCAAAGCTGGTGATGACGATGCTATTGAATTCTTTGGTGGTACTGTAAATGCTTCTAACATACTTGTTGTAAACTGTACAGATGATATGTTCGACTTTTCTCAGGGTTACACTGGTACTATAACAAATGCTTACGGTGTTCGTGAAGCTGGTTACCTTGCTGTAACTTCTGACCCAAGGGGTATCGAAGCTGACGGAAACCTTGATGGTTTATCTCCAACAGATATCAACCAGTCTAACTTTACAGTAAACGGTATGACCATCATCAATAATGCTGCTGCTTCTGAAGCTACAATGGTTGACGTTATCAAAGTTAGAAGGGGTGCAACTGCTACTATCAATAACTTCTATGCTAAATTTGGTGCAGGTGTTGTTGTAAGCGACCTTATCGACCTTAGAGATTCAGCTGGTGATGCTAACGATGCTACTACAATCAACTACACTGTAGATTCAAGCCTTGCAGGTGGTGCTGTTAAAAACACTACAGTTGGTGGTGCTACAATTACTGAAGGTACTACTAACACAGGTGCTGACGCTACAGTATTTGGCTGGACAGGTTATTCTTTCTAATCAGTCTGATTGTCATAAAGATATATTAAAAAACATCTGCTCAAAAGGCAGATGTTTTTTTGGTATAATATTTGAAATTATTTTATATATTTACCAAATCAATCATCAGCATGAAGAAAAAATACTTTTATATCACCTTACTACTGTTCTTCTTTATTACTCTTGGTGCTTCAGCCCAGGAAAGTAAAGCGGTGGCAGCTAATGGCGGTGGCTCTCAGGCCATCGAAGGACTAAACATTTATCCTAACCCGGTGAGTGCTGACAGGATATACATTACATCTAAAAACATGCAGTCTAAAGATGTAGAGGTTTACGATGTGCTTGGCAAGAAGATACTTCAGGCCAGTATAACCGGTAAAGAATTGAATATTGCGTCGCTAACTCCGGGCGTATATATCATAAAGGTTAAAGAAGGCGATGCTTCAGCAACACGAAAGCTGATAGTTAAATAGTTCTGCTATTAACCGGAATGATAAATCAATCTTAATACAATCTTAATTTTAGTTTAAGTTTTTTCCTGCTTAACTTTTTTGTTTTTATATTTGTTTACTGAAAGTAAGAACAATTTAAAAATCGAAACAGCATGAAAAAACTTTACTCTTTATCTTTATTATTAGCAGCAGGTTTGTCTTTCGGACAAACATTCGACTCTTTTACAGGAACAGGTACATTAAGTACCAACGGCTGGACAACCCACAGTGGAACTGCTGACCAGCTTGTTATTCTTGAAACAACTTCTGATAATGGCAATAGCTTATCATATACAGGTTTCCCTGCATCTTCAGGTAACAGGATTGCGATAGCTTCAGGGCAGAATGAAGACGTTAATAAACCTCTTGCAGAAGCTGCTACAAGTGTGGTGTATTACTCCGCTTTAGTTAAAGTGCAAAATACTGAAGGTTTACATGATAATGCTGCTGTAAGCGGAGATTATTTTTTAAGTGTTACTGAAACAGTAGGCTCAAGCGGTGTTAGTGGCTTATATGGAAGGGTATATATCAAGAAAGGAGCTGGCGATAACACGGTTAACTTTGGTATTCTTAACAGTGGTGGTGGTAGTGCTACTCCTACATACATAAATGTTGAATATTTAGTTAACACTACTTACCTGATTGTTGTTAAGCATACTTTAGAAAACAATACAGCAAGCATGTGGGTTAACCCTGCATTAGGTCAGGCAGAATTTGCTTCTGATGTTACTAACAATACAGGTACACAAAGTGCTGCTGAAACAATTATGGGATTTGCTATCAGGCAGGGTGGAACTACTACCACGGGTACTGGTAATATAGAAATTGACGAAATAAGGGTTAGCACTGCATGGGAAGATGTAACGCCGGCTGCTACTAACAGCCTTAACCAAAACAACATTGCAGGCTTAAAAGTATATCCTAACCCATTGACAGGAAATGTACTTAACATTACTTCTGATAACAACGCTGATAAAACAGTTGCTGTTTATGATGTGTTAGGTAAGCAGGTTTTAACTGCTCAGGTTATAAATGGTACTGTTAATGTATCTGCTTTAACTTCTGGTGTTTACATTGTTAAAGTTACAGAAGAAGGCAAAACAGCTACTAAAAAACTTGTAGTGAGATAATTTAGATATCTATACTTATAACAAGAGGCTGTCATTTTTATGGCAGCCTTTTTTTATTTGCTATTATAGAGCTTTTTATTCATTACAAGTTATAAGTAATTACCGTTGTACCTATAATAGACTATATTCAGCCTGCAGTGATTTTATCAAATAGTATGTATGCTTCAAAATATAGGTTTACTTTGTTAGGATAGTATAAGCAGATGATAATAAAAATCCCCTGCTTTGAATTAGCAGGGGATTTATCGTATTGATCAATCTTTTAGACAGGCTAATTTTTATCTTTTTTATTGCGGTTAAATAGGTCCCTTACAGCCCCTTTAACTTTGTCTTCAGCCTGTTTCTTTACTTCTTCTTTAACTTCCTCTTTAGTAGTCGGTACTGTTGTTTTTGTAGTATCAGAACTGCTTTTATTGCCGCCGATAAGATCCTGAAGCTTGTTCCCAAGTTGCTCCTTACCTTTATTTATCAGCTTTTCTTTTTGTTGCTGTACTAATTGCTGCGTAAGAGTGGTAACCGTTTTAGAAAGGTCGGTACTAACTTCGGGGTTATTAAAGCTGCCGGTAAGTACAGCCGTTACAGGTACAGATATCTTACTTGCTTCTGCGCTGCCTAAAGAGTTTAAAAGTTTGTTTACATCATTACCCAGATATTTGGCGGGGACATCAAAAGTAACATTATAACTCATGCTTTGGTCGAAACCGTGCTGTCCGCTTACCTGTATCGGAATGTCCTGGTACTTAAAGTCTATTGGCTTAATATTTACCTTGCCGTCGTTAAACGTCATATTCGCTTTTAGGTTGTCCAGCTTTAGCTTGTCGAAATCTATAAACTTCACATTACTGTCAAGTGTGCTTAATAGTTTTGAGTTATCGGCCTTAACGCCTGTATTCAGTAATTGCCCAGCAAGGCTTCCGGTAAGTGTTTTAAGGTCGGGCGTCATTTCTTTAGGGTCTAAATTACCCGAAACGCTTATATCCGTATTAAGCCTTCCGGTAATAACCTCTGCAATCGGCGCTATAGATTTTAGCATGGTTATTTGTGTAAAGGCCTGCGGGATATCTACTTTATTAAGGCCTAAATCCATTTTAAATACTGGGACTTTTCCTTTAGTGGAAACAGTACCGTTAGCCGTAATAAGCCCTTCAAACATATTGGTCTTAAGGTTCTGTATGTTTACAGCCTCATCTTTTATAATCATCTTACCCGAAACATTTTTCATGTTCAGGTTGTCATAAATCACTGTGTTAGCCTGTGTTGTTATGGTACAATCTAAAAATGCAGGAATTTTTACGCTTTCACCTGTACCGGCTGAAGGTTTTGTTTCAGTTGTTTTGGTTTCTGCAGGTTTTGTCGCAGGTTCCGGAGCCATAAAATCGGAAACCACCAACTTATCCGATTTCATGCTGAAATTGCCTTTCAGCACCTGATCTTTAAACATAAAACCATAAAAGTTATCCAGTGTTCCGCTTAGGGCCATATCCGAAGCGCCTGTTGTAGCTGTAAACTGGCTAAGGTTAACGCGGCTTGGGTTAAACTGAAGGCTGGCCTGCGCAATTTTAACAGGCTTTGGCAGCGCATCACCCGAATAAGTAACACCTGAAATACTGATGCTGCCCCTGTTGTCTATCTTTTCATATTCACTTTTCTCAACAGCCTGCATATCAAACTTGGTAGATACATCTGCTTTAAGTATACCCGTAAGTGGTACATCCACATCTACAGGATAGGCCTGCCCCAGGCTCCCCAGGTTTATGGTTCCTTTAAGGTCGGCTTTCACCAAAGCGTTTTCCACCACATTTTTGATGGTAGCCCTGGCATCAAACACGTCTCGGTCTATGCGGAATGACAGTTTATCAAGGTTAACGTATGTGTCGTTTAATATACCTGTTTCGTTTATTATTTTAGTATCGATAATAATATCCTGTACTGATTTTGGAAGGTCTGGATATTTAAAAGAAGCATTGTTGGATGCTATTGCAATGTTGAATTTTGGTACGGTTGTGTCACTGTTCATACCGTTAACCCTGCCGTTTATGGTAAAGTCTCCCTCAGTCTTAACCGATTCTATACTGCCTGCGTACGCCTGTGGTATAAGCGCCAGAAAGTTACTAAAAGATGAGGTAGGTGTCTTAAAGGTAAGGTTAATAAGCTGGCCATCTTCTTTAAGTGCCACACTGCCGTCAAACTCAAGGGGCATTTTGTTTATAAATGCCTTGTTTTCTTTAAAGGTATAAATGCTGTTTTCAAGGTCAAGCCCCAATACGGCATCCAGTTTCAATTTTACATTACGCATGTAGTTGGCTTTATCCATATCCAGCGTAAGGTAGGCGGTGGTTTCCGTATCAAGGTCGAGCTTGCTTTGCTCAAAGTTGCCGTGCCCTTCGTGGTACAGGCTGTCTATTACCATATTTATTTTAGAGCGGGCATCAAAGTAACGAAAGCGAAGGTTCTCCACTTTGTAGTCTTTCATGTTAAGTGCAAAGGGCTTACTCTCCGAAGCTTCATCAGCAGGCTTTTCGTCCTGGTTTTTTAGGGCAATATCAAAATTACCCAAACCGTTTTCATTAAAAAGGATGTTTACAACACCATCTTTAGTGGCAAGGTATTCAAGGCTCATGGGTTCGCCTTCGCTTTTAAAAAGTTCTTTTAAAGACATGCTAAGGTTTACCTCGCCCATATAAACAAGTGTATCACCTTCAAAAGGGGCTTTGTTGAGAACACTTAGTTTTTCTATCTGCACGCTTGCCATCGGGAAATCGCGGAACAGGCTCAGGCTTACATCTTCAAAGGCTACGGTAGCATCTACCTGCTCATTTATGGCCTTGGCTACCATCGATTTAATTTTATCCTTAAAAATGAAAGGCGCTGCCGCCAGCAGAATGATAAGGACCAGCAGTAGTATGCCGGTCCATTTTAATATTTTCTTAACCATGGTTCTTTATCGTTTGCTATAAATATACAAAGAAAGCTGTAAAGTATATAACGTATGTTACCTGATGGTTATTTCATAAGGCAGTATAACCTGTGTTCCCCTTAGCTTGCTTACGCGCCTTATACGTTCTATAACCCTGTAGTTTTCCTCACCTATTTCTTCTGCTATGAACTGCTCCCTTGTTTTGGCAAAAGGCATACCGGTAAGGCTGCCAAACAGGTCTTCTAAGTTACGCTCATACTCCGGATAGTTTTGGGTGGTATAGCTGGTGGTTTTGCCCAGTTTTGCGGCATAGGCAATGGCATCGTCAAGCCCGCCCAGTTCGTCGGCAAGCCCGATCCTTACAGCATCTGTGCCCGCCCATACACGGCCCTGACCTATGGCATCTACCTGCTCTTTTGTCATTTTCCTGCCGTTGGCAACTCGGGTAATAAAAGTATCATAAACACTTTCCACGCTTTGCTGTATTACCTCGCGGGTATCTTCTTCAAGCGGGGTAAAGAGGCTGTAGCCCGATGAATGCTTGTGTGTGTTAACCTGCTCGGTATGTATGCCTATGTTTTTACTTAGTTGTGTAAAGTTTGGCAGTACGCCAAAAACCCCTATAGAGCCTGTTATGGTGGTAGGCTCTGTAAAGATACGGTTGGCGTTGCATGATATATAGTAACCGCCCGATGCTGCAAGGTTACCCATAGAAACCACAACGGGCTTCTTTTTCTTGGCAAGCTCAATATCCCTCCAAATCAGTTCAGATGCCAGTGCGCTGCCCCCGGGTGAGTCTACACGAAGTACGATAGCCTTTACATTTTTATCGTCAGCCGCAGCCTTTAGCGCTTTGCGCATGGCAATTTCGCCAATATTGTTTATGCCCCCTTCACCGCCTGTAATTTCGCCCTGCGCATATACAACCGCAATTACATCATCAGCACCGCTAAGCAAGTCGCTGAACTTGTTAGCCTCGGCATAATCAAGGATGTCTACGGTATTAATCTCTTCGTCTTTTTTGATTTTTAAAGCCTTGCGGACCCCATCATGAAACTGATCGATATAGCCTATTTTATCTACCAGTCCGCGCTCTTTTGCCATTTCAGGCGTGCGTGCCGAAAGGTTATTGGCTATACTGTTAAGGCTGTCTGCCGGTATTTTGCGGCTTTCAGCTATATCTGCCACCACATTGTTCCACATAGCGTTTAGCAGTGTAGTGAGCTGCTCACGGTTTTCAGGGCTCATTTCGTTGCTTAAAAATGGCTCTACTGCTGCTTTAAACTTACCGTGGCGGATAACCTCCATCTTAATGCCGGTTTTTTCCTGAAGATCTTTAAAGAACATTACTTCGCTGGATAGTCCTTTAAACTCAAGCTCCGCAACAGGGTTCATGTAAATCGTATCCGCAACAGAGCTGAGGTAGTAATCAGCCTGTGTATAAGTGTCAGAATAAGCCACGACAAACTTGCCTGACTTCTTAAACTCTGCAAGCTTGTCCCTCAGCGCCTTGTTTTGGGCCATGCCCAGCATGCTGTAGCTGTTGGTTATGGTAATACCCTTTATTTTATCGTCTTTTTTAGCGGCATCTATGGCTTTAAGCACATCAATAAAACCATCTGTTGGCTCCTCATTAAGAAAAGCAAACTCATCACTGTAAAAAATTCCGGCGTAGTCCTGGCTTACTTTGCTTATGTCCAGCTCTATTACCGAATTCTCTTTTACCTGAACCACATCCTTATCGCCGCCACCGGCTGCAATGCCAATAATAATGAGTACAAAAAACATTATTACGCAAAACATAAAAAGCCCCACTATGGTGGAAAGCACATTCTTTAAAAACTGCATCTTGTTTTAAATTATAATTTTACTATAAGTAGCAAAAGTAGGCATTATGTTACAGGGTTATTAAACTATAGCTTTTCAATAAACGCTTAAATTTATCAACACTATGTTTTGCCTTTGCAGGTTTACCAATTGTTTTTAGTTATTTTGCATTTCTTATGCAATTTCAAAACCGCGCAATATTATCACTGGGCAGCAACATGGGCAACAGGCAGGATAACCTCGAAGGCTGTATAAGCTATATAAATAACCGTATCGCTACTGTGGTAAGCGTTTCGGATATCTATGAAACCCCTGCATGGGGCTTTAGCGGCGAAGACTTTTATAATTGCTGCATTATTGTCCACACCCAAAAAATGGCTGAAGACTTACTCGCATCATTACTTGAAGCAGAAAATAATGCGGGCCGTGTGCGGCAGGAGGGAGAGGGGTATTCTTCGCGTACTATTGATATTGATATAATTGCTTTTAACGATGATGTGCTTAAGCTCGAAACATTACAGGTGCCACACCCGCGGATGCACGAGCGTAATTTTGTGATCTATCCGTTAAGAGATGTTGCGCCGCTGTGGGAACACCCTGTATCGGGTTTAACAATAACGCAGCTAATAGCCGCATCAACTGACGAAAGCCCTATAAAAAAAGTTGGCTCTTTAGCGCTTCCGCTGAAGAAATACAGCCTTTCTGCCATGAACTACCTCGCTATAGAGGGCAACATAGGCGCAGGCAAAACAACCCTTTCGGGCAAAATAGCAGAAGACTTTAATGCAAAGCTGGTATTAGAACGTTTTGCTGATAACCCTTTCCTACCCAAATTTTATAAAGACCAGCCACGCTATGCCTTTTCTTTGGAAATGGCCTTCCTGGCCGACCGCTACCATCAGTTATCAGATGATTTGGCTCAGTTTGACCTTTTCAGGGATTTTATCGTAGCCGATTACCATATTTTTAAGTCGCTCATTTTCTCTAAAGTTACCCTTAACGAAGATGAGTACCGCCTGTACCGCAAGCTGTTTGATATTATTTATAAAGAAATGCCAAAGCCCGACCTGTATGTGTACCTGTACCACAATACCGAAAGGCTGTTGCAGCACATTAAAAAAAGAGGACGCAGCTATGAACAGGACATCCAGCCCGAGTATCTGGAAAAAATAAACAGGGGTTACCTTGATTATATAAAATCGCAACCGGGGCTGAATGTTTTATTGATAGATGTTTCTGACCGTGATTTTGTAAATGATCAGGAAGATTATATCTGGATACTCGATAAGATACAAGAACAACTCGGTTAGCAATGGAACGCTATAAATACATCCTTTTTGATTTTGACGGAACTGTTGCCGACAGTAAACCGGTCGTGCTTTCTGTTTATAATGAACTTGCGGCACGCAGGGGTTACACCAAAATAGAAGCGTATAACATTGATAAGCTGCGAAGCCTCAGCATAAAAAGCCGTTGCCGCGAGCTTAATGTACCGTTGTATAAAATACCTTTTATTGCGGCCTATGTTATAAAGCAGTATGGCAAGTCGCTTCACCAGCTTACCTTTAATCCCGGTGTTGAAGATTTATTAGGGAATCTGACTAAAGAGGGAATATCCTATGCGATACTCTCAACTAACGCAGTGCGAAATATCAGCGGATTTTTTCAATTACAAAACCTGTCCTGTCCTGAAATATACACCAGCAGTAAGGTTTTTGGTAAGCACCGGTTGATGAAAAAATTCCTGAAGCAGAAAAAATTTCAACCTAACGAGGTACTGTATGTAGGTGATGAGCTGCGCGATATTATTGCCTGCCGTAAATGCGGCATACCTGTAGCATGGGCAGCATGGGGCTATGATGCGCCGGAAGCATTAACAGCAAACCCACCGGACTATGTGCTTAACAATCCTGAAGACCTCCTTCAAATCATCTGAAAAACTATCTTACAAGGCTTACATGCCCCCTTATTTCAGGCGAGAACCTGTCGAGCTGTATTATATACCAGTAATCTGTTGCGGGTAATTTGTTGCCGTTAAACGTGCCATCCCAAAATCGGTTACTGCGGTTAAGCCTTGTTATCAGTTTGCCGTAGCGGTCAAAAACCGTAACGGTGGCATCAGGGTAATTTTCCATACCTGCTATGCTGAAAACATCATTTACCGAATCGTTATTTGGTGTAAAAAACGGCTGTACCAGCAACACGGTAAAGTTGCGTGTGTCAACGCCGCAGCCGTTAAGCGAGCGCGCAAATGCTATGTAAGTGCCCTGCCTTAGCCCCCTGAAAACCGGAGAAGCCTGATAGTCAATCCCGTCTAAAGAATATTCATAAGCCTGGCTGTTGTCCTGCATTATAATGGTGGCATCATCTATATTATTTACCTGTACGGTAATAATTTGCGGTGCGGTAAGTGTGGTTGCCGTAAATGTTTGAGTGTCGGTACATCCGTTAGTATTAGTAAGTGTAACGGTATAAACACCTGCTTCGGTTATATCAATACTCGAAGTAGTTTCCCCGGTAGACCATAAGTAGTTTACAGGTTCTGTAATTTCTGCATCAAGTTGATAGCTGCTGTTTTCGCAAAAAGTAACATTTTCATCAGGTAGTGCTTCGGGTAGCGGAACAACAGTTACACTTACTGCCTGTCGTGTTAATGAAGTACAGCCGTTGCTTTCTGCTTCAGCATAATAAACAGTATCTTCTGTAAGCAATGGTGTAGTAAAAAATTCACCTGTACCCACAGGTGTTCCGCCTGTTGTTTCGGTGTACCAGTTAATTGTACCCGCCGATGGCGTAGCTTCTAACTGTGCGCTGCTGCCGGTACAGGCCGTAGCATCACTTTCTGCTGATACCGTAGGCCTTTGTGCCACCACAACCGAAACGGGTGTACGGGTGTCGCTCACGCACCCTTCGGGAGATACTGCCTCTGCATAAAAAACAGTGTCAGTATTTAAAAACGGTGTGGTATAGCTATTTCCTGTTGCAAGCTGGTTTCCGCCTGTTTCGGAATCATACCAGTTTACGATTGCATTGGGGTTATCAGTAGTTACTTCAAGTGTGGCGCTGCCTTCTTCACATATATAAAATATAGGTTGTGTAGCGCTTATAACAACATTTGGGTTAATGGTTATGGTAACAGGTGTGCGTGTAGGTGATACACAACCCTCCGGGGTTACCGCTTCTGCATAAAAAATAGTTGTCTGGTTAACCTGCGGACTGGTAATAATTGTGCCTTCGCCAATAAGCATACCTCCGGAGTCGGCAGTAAACCACCTGATGGTGCCGCTGCTGGCAGTAGCGGTAAGGCTTGCTGTGCCGGGCCCGCACAAAACAGGGCTATTGTTTGATGTTACCGATGGCAACGGGCTTACTGTTACCGTTACAGGAGTCCGCTGTGCCGACACACAGCCGTTTGTTGTAACGGCTTCGGCATAAAATGTTGTTGTAGCGCTTAAAGTTGGGCTTGTAATGCTGTTGCCCGTGCCAATAGCAGTGCCGCCTGTAGCGGTGTTATACCAGCTTACAGTACCTGCAGATGGTGTAGCCTGCAATTGTGCAGTACCGCTTCCGCAGATAGCCTGTGGTGTGTTTGCTGTTAATGTCGGCAATGGGTTAATGGTAGCTATAACCGCAGTGCGTGGCCCTGTAGCGCAATCGGCGCCGTAAGAAGAGGCGTAGTAGGTAGTGCTGCTTGTTATGGCAGGTGTTGTAAAGCTTGAGCCTGTAGAAACGGGTGTTCCGCCAGTAGCGCTCGTGTACCAGCGTACAATTCCACCCGAAACGGTTGCCTGTAGCGTTACAGGGCCACTGCCGCAGGCCTGTCCCGGTGTTGTGCCTGTAATGGCTACTACCTGCATGGTTGTTGTTGCCGAAATTTGCAGTGGCTGGTCGCCGGGCATGCCGCCATACTCTACGATATAGCCCTGTGGCACATAAGGCCCGCTACTGCCGTTTACCGGCAGGTCATTCCACGAACCGGGTATGCCTACACCCGGTGCAGTTATATGCGCATAATCTTCATCGCCTGCATTGTTGGGTTCGCCTGTATTCCAAAAAGCATAATTAGGCGTACTGCCGTTAATGCCACCATTCCAGAATACAGTTCCCGCCTCTGGGCCGGTAACCCAACGCCATACTCCCTCCGTTTGAGAATCGGTGCCGCCTATCCAGCCTGTGCCAAGTGCCTGCTCACCTATAAGCTGTGCTTCGTCTGCCGATAGTATTGTGGCAAGATAACCCTGCCAGCCATAATACGTGCTCGCTTCGGCAGCATCCCTTGCGGCATTCCAGTTAATACCCTGGCTGGGCACATATAAGTAATAATGACCGGTAGATTCAAGGTAGTTGGCCTGGCCCACGGTTATTGAAAAGGTTCGCGTTCCGGTGGTGGGGTTAGTCGCGGTATTGGTATAAATAACATTCTGAACCGCGTTTATCAGATCGGCATATAAAACGTCCTGACCGTTGGTTGCCGAAATGGTGAGCTTACCTTCGGCTGCGCTCCATGAAGCGGTAAGTCCCGGCAGTGTCCCATTTAGTGAAAGCACGTCTTCAGTATTCTGGTAGCCAGAGGAAATCTGGATATAAATAGCCTCAAGCCCTGTATCGTCAGGATCGGTAATATTAAATGCGGTGGTTATAAAATTAGTGCTTCCGGGGCAGTACACTTGGTTGCCTGTAGCTGTAAGCACAGGAGGCTGGTTATTTTGTGCCATTGCAGTAAATGGCAAAAGCAATATGGTTATTAATCCTGCAAAAAGCAGCTTTAAACGAAAAGGAGTATTATCAGGGTAAATAAAGTTCATTTTATAAAAATAGCAAGTTAAGGCTGCATATCAGCCTGTGTATAGTTTTTTTGAAAGATATCCCATACAACTATGCCTGCACTAACCGAAATGTTGAGGGAATGTTTAGTGCCAAGCTGGGGTATTTCTATCGCTCCGTTGCAAAGCTGTATAGCTTCCTGCCGTACTCCTTTTACTTCGTTGCCGAATATAACAGCATATTTCCTGTTGCTTTTCGGTACAAATCCATTAAGGTAAACTGCGCTATCCACCTGCTCTATAGCCCATACCTCGGTGCCGTTATCGCGGAGTTCCTTTATCAGTTCCACCACATCGTTGCGGTATTCCCAGGCAACCGTTTCGGTAGCACCAAGAGCTGTTTTATTAATTTCTTTATTGGGCGGTGTGGCGCTTATGCCGCACAGGTAAATCTTTTCTACCAGAAAGGCATCGGCGGTACGGAACACAGAGCCGATGTTATGCAGGCTGCGTATGTCATCCAGTATAATGATGAGCGGTGTTTTTTCGGCCTGCTTAAAATCTTCAATGCTTTTTCTTCCCAGTTCGCTGTTTTCCAGTTTTCTCATTTATAAATTGCATAAAAAGCAAATGTAAGCATTATTGCTGTTTACTTATCCACCACTTACCAACATAGCTGTTTAGTTTTTGGTATTTTGATTAAATTCGCCTTTTGGTTAATTAAAAAGCAGATACCCTTGGCAACTAAAGATAAAAGCGCAAAAGAAACCCCTTTAATGAAGCAGTACAACAGCATTAAGGCTAAATATCCTGATGCCTGCCTGTTGTTTCGCGTGGGCGATTTTTATGAAACTTTTGGTGAAGATGCCATAAGGGCGGCGGGCATACTGGGCATAGTGCTTACCAAACGCGGCAACGGCAGCGAAACCGAAACAGCGCTTGCGGGGTTTCCGCACCACTCGCTCAATACCTATTTGCCAAAGCTGGTAAAGGCAGGGCTTCGTGTTGCCATTTGCGACCAGCTTGAAGACCCTAAAATGACCAAGACCATTGTTAAGCGAGGAGTAACCGAACTGGTAACGCCTGGTGTATCGCTTAATGATGAGGTACTACAATCCAAATCAAATAACTTCCTCGCTTCGGTATATTTCGGGCGTAAAACTTTAGGAATTTCTTTCCTGGATGTTTCTACCGGCGAGTTTTTAACGGCACAGGGGAATGAAGAGTATATCGACAAACTGCTGCAAAACTTCAGCCCAAGCGAAGTACTGGTGCCAAAAGCCGAAAAGAACAACTTCCGTGACACCTTTGGCGATGACTACCACGTCTTTTACCTTGAGGACTGGGTATATAAAGAAGATTATGCTTTTGAAAGCCTTACCACCCATTTCGGGACCAATTCGCTTAAAGGCTTTGGTGTAGATGAGCTGCCTGAAGGCGTGATAGCTTCGGGAGCCGTGCTTTATTATCTTGGCGAAACCCAGCATAACAAAGTGCAGCATATAACTGCCATTCAGCGCATAGCGGAAGACGCCTATGTCTGGATGGACCGTTTTACCATTCGCAACCTGGAGCTGTACCAAAGCAATAACCCTAATGCCGTAACCCTGCTGGATGTTATAGACCGTACGCTTTCGCCTATGGGCGGCAGGCTCTTAAAGCGCTGGCTGGCGCTTCCGCTTAAGGATGCACATAAAATACGTTCGCGCCACCAGGTAGTATCGTATTTAGCAGAAAATAAAAATGTGCTGCAAAAAATACAGCAGCAGGTAAAGCAGATTAGCGACCTTGAGCGGCTTATCTCTAAAATCGCGACTGGTAAGGTTAGCCCGCGTGAGGTTATTTACCTAAAAGATTCGCTTGATGCCATTGTGCCTGTTAAGCACCTGGCACTTGAGAGTAAGAACGATGCATTGAAAGCTATAGGCGACAGCCTGCACAGCTGCGACCTGCTCCGTGAAAAAATTAAGGAAACGCTTAACGCCGATGCGCCCGTAAGCATAGCAAAAGGCAATGCCATTGCCAAAGGCATAAGCGAGGAGCTTGACGAACTGCGCCGTATAGCTTATAGCGGGAAAGAATTTCTTGATGGTATAGAAAAGAGGGAGGCAGAGCGCACAGGTATTACATCGCTTAAAATAGCGTTTAATAATGTGTTTGGCTATTATATAGAAGTGCGCAATACGCATAAAGATAAAGTGCCTGCGGAGTGGATTCGTAAACAGACTCTTGTAAACGCCGAGCGTTACATTACGGAAGAGCTGAAGGAGTATGAAACAAAAATACTGGGTGCCGAAGAAAAGATACAGCAGATAGAAACACGCCTGTTTGAACAGCTCGTAGTTTGGATTGGCACTTATATTAAGCCTGTTCAGCTTAATGCGGGGCTAATTGCGCAGGTGGACTGCCTGGCATCTTTTGCGCAACTGGCGCTGGATAATAAATACATCTGTCCCGAAATTGATGACAGTTTTGAGCTTGATATTAAAGATGGGCGACACCCCGTGATAGAAAAGCAACTGCCCGTTGGCACGCCCTACATAACCAACGATGTATACCTGGACAGGGAGCAGCAGCAAATTATTATGATAACCGGTCCCAACATGTCAGGTAAATCGGCAATATTAAGGCAAACGGCGCTTATTGTACTGCTCGCACAGATGGGCAGCTTTGTGCCTGCCGGTAGCGTGCGCATGGGCGTGGTAGATAAAATCTTTACCAGGGTAGGGGCAAGCGACAATATTTCTATGGGCGAATCTACTTTTATGGTAGAAATGAATGAAACAGCCAGTATTCTTAACAACATATCCGACCGCAGCCTGATATTGCTTGACGAGATTGGGCGGGGCACCAGCACGTATGACGGTATATCTATAGCCTGGGCCATTGCCGAGTTCCTGCACGAGCACCCGGCACAGCCCAAAACGCTTTTTGCCACGCATTACCACGAGCTCAACGATATGCAGGATATATTTGCCCGCATCCAGAATTATAATGTTTCTGTAAAAGAATTAAAGGATACGGTGCTGTTTATACGCAAACTTGTAAAAGGCGGCTCTGCGCACAGTTTTGGTATTCATGTAGCCAAGATGGCGGGTATGCCGCAAACCGTTGTTCAGAAAGCCCAGAAAATGCTTAAAAAGCTGGAGAAAGACCACAGCGGCGAAGCGCTTGCCAATATAAAAACATCGGCTAAAGAAGAAATGCAGCTTAGCTTTTTTAATCTTGACGACCCGTTACTGGAAGAAATTAAAGAGGAGATAATCAATATTGATATTAACACCCTTACCCCTGTAGAGGCTTTAATGAAGCTGAATGAGATTAAGCGGATGCTGGCGCGGTAGGCAGGGTTATACGGGCGAAAAAAAAGTTTATTTTTAAGGATAACGTTATCAATTGGTTATGTTTTTTGGTGAATTTTTTTTCAAAAAACACTTGCAAAAATAAAATTATGTGCTACATTTGCACTCGCAATACTGAACCAAACAGCGGTAATTGATATAATGCGAAAATAGCTCAGTTGGTAGAGCGCCACCTTGCCAAGGTGGAGGTCGCGGGTTCGAATCCCGTTTTTCGCTCAACACTACCTAATTAAGCTCGAGTGGTGGAATTGGTAGACACGCTGGACTTAAAATCCAGTGGGCAGTAATGCCCGTGCGGGTTCAAGTCCCGCCTTGAGTACACAATACAAGCTCCGGTATATAACCGGAGCTTTTTTTATGCTTTAATATCTGTGTCAAATATTAAATTATACTCTTTACCTGCTTAACAATTTAAACCCAATCTCCCTGCCTTGCCCCTGAAACATGGCAAGGTTAATCCAGAACCAGGCAAATTGTTCCATAAGGAGGAATTTATCGTTTCCGCCAACATCATAGCATTTGCCAAACCCGGCATCAATGGCTAACTGTGTTGCCGCTTCTTTGCCCTTAGTGCTGTTGCCGCAAACAAACATGTCAATCTGCATTTCATCATAAACAGTATCGGCCATATTATTATAGCCTGTAGTGTTAAAGCACTTAACAACATCTTTTGTTTGTGTGTTCGCTAATATAGCATCTGATGTATTGGTAAACCCTTCCGGGCCTTTGTTCATAATGATGTTCATGGCATCTATAATTATTTTACCGGTGGTGTCGCCCAGTGCCTTAACAGCTTCTATGGTGTTAACAGCGGGTACTGCCAGTAAAATTATATCCGATTTTTGTACTGCTTCGTCAATGCTTAGTGCCTTAATATTTTC
Organism: Flavobacterium sp.; assembly: GCF_024305175.1. Lineage (GTDB taxonomy): Bacteria > Bacteroidota > Bacteroidia > Flavobacteriales > Flavobacteriaceae > Flavobacterium. Next base: position 43,069 of record NZ_JAMWYY010000010.1, on the reverse strand, counting down.
ATGAGCTACTATCGCGTTTCCTTTAAAACCTCCTATATCCCTTACACCTAAATAAATTGTGTGGCCTTTGCCTGCCCATTTTTTTGCCAGAGCACCGCCAACGTTTCCTGCTCCTATTACTGCTATATTCATCTGTAAATTATTTTATTGATTTAATGATAGTAACAAACTCATCCGGCTTTACAACGAATGGAAGGTGCGATGTGTTCATCATAAATGTCTCTTTAATACCGCCATTGTCTTTTACCATTTGTTGTTGCAGGGCATAGCCTACTGCTTTGTCATTAGTAGTATGGATATAGTATTTGGGTATGCTGCCGAATTTCGCTTTTGTGAGTGTTACTTTGTCTCCTAAAGGTTTAACGGGTTCTTCTTTATGGTATTTAACCAGTATGTCTTTCATGTAATCAGGGCAGTCGGCACAAACAGCAGGTGCTATAACATCTTTTTTAATGGTTGCAGCGGTATAACCGGTATTGAATTGCAGCGCATTGCCCACAAGGCTTTGCTTGTCTCTTTTGGATAATGATAGAATGTCTTCTCTGTTTTTTGGGAGATAGGCCGACACATAGATAAGTTTATCGATTTTATCAGGCATATTTTCTGCCACCTGAGATATGATTATGCCCGCCATGCTGTGCCCGACAAGTATTACTTTGCCCTTATAGTTCCTGATGCGGTTTTCTACTGTCTCAACATAATCTGATAACGATACTTTAGCTGCATCTGTTAAATCAATGCCGTGCGCGGGCAGGTTTATAACTTCTACATTTGCATTAACGGCCAGGCTATTGCGCACAAAGCCCCATGCGCTTTCATCGGCCCATGCGCCATGCACAAGTACATACGTTGGATAATTCTGTTTCTGTTTTTCCAGCTCATCAATAACCAAGGTAGCTGCTGCCGCACCACTATTTTGCTGCTGGCCTGTTATAAGGTTGCCGTCCTTTACGGCAAAGGCTTCAAAAGGATGCCCTGTAACAAATGTAGTATTGGGTATTTTTTTAGCCTCATCCTCTATCCGGAATGGCTGTATTTTCATCCCTACGTAGTTGTCGGCATATTGTTCTTCGCTGCTTGCAAAACCTGTCCACTTTTTGCCTTCTACCAATAATCTGCCGTTGCTGCCTTTGGTGGTGAGCAAAATACAGGTGCCATGGCATATAGCCGCAGATGGCTTTCCTGTTTCGTAAAAGTCAGAGAAAAACCTTTCTATTTCTTTGTTTTTGTACATGGTGTACATAGGCCCCTGCCCGCCACATACAAATATTGCTTTATAATCGTGAGGATTAACAGCAGATAATTTTAATGAATTTTTGATGAGTGCCGCCTTATTTGGATCTTTTTTAAAACCGAGTGATATATAATCAAAAGCGGCATACCCGCTTTCGTCTTCAGGATCTGAAAAAGAGTCAAACTTAATTTCGCCGCCATCTAAACTTGCAATATCTACAGCGTAGCCATTTTCTGAAAATATCCAGTACGGATGGGTTAATTCGGAATACCATACGCCTATAGGCCAGTTAGTTTGTTTGCTCACGGCCGGGTTGCTTACTATCATTAGTATTTTTCCTTTAGTGCCTGCATTGTGCTGCGAAAATGAAGGTAAGGAAGACAACAGTAAAACCAGGATTACAATTAATTTGTTCATGTTTGTATTATTTTATTTTCAATACAAATTTTACTATTTTATTTTTCAGGTGTATTTTGCTTACCTAAAAGTATAATACATACCTTTAGGTTAGTATTAGTAAAACGTGATGACTGCAAATGCCTGATTTTATTTATAAAGGGAAAGTATACTATAACCCGGTACAGTTTGTAATGGAGATGATTGGGGGTACATGGAAAGCCCCTATATTATGGCGTTTACGAAATGAGGTAAAGCGCTACGGAGAACTGCGCAAAGACATTCCCCATATATCAGACAAAATGCTTACTACCCAGTTGCGGCAGCTTGAGGCTGACGGGCTTATATCAAGAAAGGTATATGCGGTTGTGCCCCCTAAAACTGAATATGCTTTAACTATGAAAGGCAAGAGGCTGATGGTAATTATTGAGCAGATAAGGGAATACGGGCTGGAACTTATAGATGAGGAAAAAAAGAATAATGAGATAAAATAAAAAAGCCCCGCAATGCGGAGCTTCTGATACTTTAATTTTTCTCTTAGTGAGAATGTCCTTCGTGGTCGTGGCCTTCTTCAGTATGCATAGTGTCCGCTTCAACCGGGGCAACCTCTTCAGCAGGAGTAACTTCTTCAGTTACACGAGCCTCAACTTCTACGTTAGTTTCTTCTACCGGAGCCTCTTCAGCTTTCTCTTTGCATGATACAAAAGATACACTCATCATAGCGATAAGGGCCATGCTTAAAACAACTTTTTTCATCTTACTAAATTATAAAGGTTAATTATTAATTCGGAGTAAAGATATAAACTTTTTGTAATCTTGTATGTTTATGATTATCAATAAATAAAAAAGCCCCGCAATGCGGAGCTTTTAATGCTTTTAAACTGTTTCTCTTAGTGAGCAGCTTCTTCAGTAGCAGCAGCAGTAGTGTCAACAGCCATAGTGTCAGCTTCAACTGGAGCAACTTCTTCAGTTACAGGAGCCTCAACTTCTACGTTAGTTTCTTCTACAGGAGCCTCTTCAGCTTTCTCTTTGCATGATACGAAAGATACACTCATCATAGCGATTAGAGCCATGCTTAAAACAACTTTTTTCATCTTACTAAATTATAAAGGTTAATTATTAATTCGGAGCAAAGATATAAATTTTTTAATTCCGCAAAATATTTACACAGTTTTTTTTTAAAAATATGCTTATGCTGAAATTCAGAGGTTTACGTGCTTAAATTTCGGTATTTTCCTATTTTTTTTGTATAAAGATTATTGTCGGTATTTATAAATCTTCCCAAAAGATAGCTGTAAGGGTAAAAGTGCTGTTGTGCACTATCGTAAAACGACCTTATTTTTTCTTTACATCTACCAGTTTCATCTCTTCAATAAGCCTTTTTGCACCCGCATATTTATCTACCACAAACAATACATAGCGTATATCTACCATTATGTTACGGCAAATTAAAGGATCATAATAAATGTCGCTCATGGTACCTTCCCAAACACGGTCGAAGTTAAGGCCTATAAGGTTGCCTTTTGCATCTATGGCAGGGCTGCCGCTGTTACCGCCTGTGGTGTGGTTAGTGCCTATAAAGCATACCGGCATCTTGCCGTTTTCACCATACGGGCCATAATCTTTCTTGTTGTATAGCTCTATCAGCTTTTGCGGTACGTCAAACTCATAATCGCCGGGCACATATTTTTCTATAACCCCGTCAAGATAGGTTACAGGCTCATAGTAAACGGCATCCCTCGGCTCATAGCCTTTCACTTTACCATAGGTAACACGCAGGGTACTGTTGGCATCAGGAAAGATGCGGGCATCTTTAGGGCTCAGTTCCAGTATGCCTTTCATATAGGTGCGCTGCAATGCTGCTATTTCAAGGTTAAGCTCTTCATATTTGGGGTTTACGTTCTCTATAAAAGCGGTAGCCATAGCTTTTACCAGGCTGTAGCCCTTATCGTTGTTCAGTTTTTCCATTACCTGCTTGGCATCGCCCTGAAGCAGTTCCTTTACGCCATTGTAGCTTGTAAGCTTCGACTGGCTGTATATCTCCTGCGTTAGCGCTTTATAGTCTTTATTCTTTAATACATCCGGTAAAAACTGCTTCGGCGATTTGGTAGCATACAGCTCTATCAGTTGCTCGAATATTTTCTCGTCAACCACCTTGCTGAAATCTTTGTAAGTACCCTCAAGCGAAGCAACGGTATTGTTCCTGCGGTCGTTAAAGGACTGTTCGCCACGTGCATTATACACCTGCTCAAGCTGGTACAACCTGTAGCCTACGGTAAGCAGCTCTGTATTGCGCAACGCTACCTCTATAAAATAATCGCGGCTTAGCTGGTAAGGCTCAATTTCTGAGTACAGCCTTGCAAAATCGTTGAACAGGTTTCCATATTCGGCAGTCTTGCCTGCCTTTGCAGCCCTTGCCAAAAAGTCTTTCTCAAAAGCTCTTTTAACGGCAACGGCATTGGTTTGCTTTAGCCCCTGCGTTTCGCCTATCCATTTTTTCCAGTAGTTGGCTATACTGGCATATTTGCTGGCATACTGAATTTTTATCTGCTTGTCTTTGCGCATGTAGCTGTCGGCAACCTTAAGGGCTGCATCGCGCACTTCTATCTTGGCAGGGTTAAGCACGTTTACAATCTGCTCTACGGCAACGGCAGGCAGGTATTCCTGCGTGCGGCCCGGGTAACCGAATACCAGCGTAAAATCGTCTTCTTTAACACCGCCAAGCGAAATAGGGAAGTAGTGCTTAGGTGTATAAGGTACGTTGTCTTTGCTGTACTCGGCAGGGCGGTTGTCTTTACCGGCATAGATGCGGAACAGCGAAAAATCGCCGGTGTGGCGCGGCCAAACCCAGTTATCGGTATCTGAACCGAACTTACCTATTGATGAAGGCGGTGCACCTACCAGGCGGATGTCTTTAAACGTTTCGGTTACAAAGCGCATATACTGGTTGCCCTCATAGAACGTGCGGATCATGTTTTCCTGCCACGATTCTTTCGGCAGAGAATTGGTGAGCTTTGATATGTTTTCCTGGATTTTCTTTTGCTTTTCTTCTTCGCTTTTCAGCAGGCTTACGCCCTCCAGTACCTGGTTGGTAACATCTTCTATCTTTACGATAAAGGTTACTTCCATACCGGGGTTAGGCAGTTCTTCTTCCATGCTCATGGCCCAAAAACCGTCAGCCAGGTAGTCGTGCTGTACGGTCGAGTGGCTTTGTATGGCATCATACCCGCAATGGTGGTTGGTAAGCAGCAGCCCCTTTGGCGAAATTACCTCGCTGGTGCAGCCGCCATCAAAATGCGGAACGGCATCTTTTAAGGATGAGTTGTTTACATCATAAATATCGGAAGCCGACATTTTCATGCCCAGGCTTTTCATTTCTTTTTCGTTCATGCCCTTTAGCAGCGAGGGTATCCACATGCCGCCCTGCTGGGCAACGGCAGGAAGCGTTAGCAGCAATAATGCCAGTAATCGTAATATTCTCATAGTTTGATTAAAAATTATTGGTGCAAGATAGGGATTTTTGCGGTGGGGATAAAACAGGTAGTTTTGCGCAGAATAATAATAGTAAAATTAAATATATTTGATTAATAAAAAAAGGCCGGATGGATTACTTAAATGCTGAAATTTTTTTGCCTGTTAAACTAAATTCAAAATCTTTTGAATTTAAATTATACCCCTTTGAATATTTGGATGGTAGAAAACCACGTCTTCCAAGGAAGTCCTCTAAAGGCTATAACTTGATATCAGATACAAATTTTTGTTTGGCAAAAGTTTTCTCTACTATTAATTCTCTAGCGACAAAAAATAGATTTAAGGTGCAAATTATTGTTTATAATGGGAGCGATAGGTTAGGTAAAGCTGACCTAGACAATTATTGCAAGATAATTTTAGATGGTATTACACATACTGGAAAAGTGTGGCAAGATGATAGACAGGTAGATGAATTATTAATTAAAAGAATTAATATAAATGAACCTAGATCCTCAATTTTGATAAAAATATTTCAAAGCTAATAAATTGTTATGGACAATAGAACTGAAAAACATTCGCCTCAAAAAAGTTATCTAGAAAAAAGCTTTTTGGAAGAGTTAAATTACAAAATTTGGTCTACAAAAGGAGCTCGTTTTTTTGCAGATAAAAGATTAAAGTCGAAAGCTAAAATGTCAAATATTAGCTTAGCAATCATTTCAGCATATCTAATTATCGCAGGATTAATATCTGTTTATAACATAAATCAAGATGATCAAGTTAATATATATAACTATATTATTACAGCACTTTCTATTTTGGTTTTAGTATTTAGTCAATTTGAAAGTGCCCAAGATTATAAGTTAAATGCTAAAATTTTTCATGATTGTGGACTAGAATTGTCTGAATTATACAACGAACTAAGGATTTTTAAAACGTTAAAATTGAATGTGAGCGAATATGAAACTTATAATTTCGCTAAAAATATATCGGAAAAATATCAAAATATTTTAAATAATTATCATAATCATGCGCCTATTGATTATGATATGTTTTTGATTAATAATGTGCGATATATTAAAGAACTACTACCAGAAAAGGTAACTAAAAAGAATATTAGGAAGGTCAAAATTAATTATTACTGGGATGTGTATGGTTGGTATACAATAATGATAACAGTACCTCCAATAATAATTGGCTTTTTAATAGCTACAGGAGAATAATATTTCCCATCTTTCATATGTAAAACTTATCTTATCCCACCACCAACTTCATTGAACCCCTGTGATGCATGGTGTAGTTTTTAGAAAGGTACAGGTTGCGGGCATGTCATTTAGATGATGTAAACCGGTCTACATTGTAGCCTTACAAATCATCTACAATGACAATTTATTCGTGACGCTTGCTTAATTAGTCAGAATTTTATTTATTTGAATAATTAACTAAAAAATTATGAAAAAGCTAATCTTCCTTATTGTTGTTTCAGCCTCTTTGTTTCTTTCATGTTCAAAAGACGATGAGTCAGCTTCAAAAGACAATGAATCATCTCAGAGTTGTCGTGCGACTAACATTTCAATGAAAATTAATGGAGAATTAAAAACCTTTACCACCGGAGGGAGGGGAATAGATATTATATGGGGAACGGGACAATATGATTTATCCTTACTGTTTTACGGAAGCACACAAGGTACGCTAAGGCTGGAAATGATATATAAAGAAACAGGGAACAATGTTATAGATCTATTAAAGCTGAGCAATTTTGATGAGGCGCATACAGGTACGTATGAACTTGTTAATGATGATTTTGAAAGCAACGTCCTGGTAAACAGGTCTGAATGTTTTTATGCCACTTTTGCAGGAAAAATTAATGCAAATGGCGAGGAACTAATTATTACGGAAGGTGTTATTAGTTATGAATACGATGAGCCATTTGGTGAATAAATAACTACTCCACCACCAACTTCATCGAACCCCTGTGGTGCATGGTGTAGTTTTTAGATAGGTACAGGTTGCGGGCTTTTTCGTTGTGGTTCTCAATTTCCAGGTAAATAATTTTTATGCCCAGTTGTTTTGCCTGTTCATGTATAAAATCGAGGGTGTTGCCGCCCAGCCCAAGCCCGCGACACTCGTTGCGTATGTACAGTTCATCTAAAATAGCAATGCGCCCGGCATACTCAAAGCTAAACACAAAGGTCAGTATCACATAGCCCACAGCCTGCCCGTTGTGCAGTATAAGCCAGCCGCTGCCCAGTGCATCGTTTACAATAAACTCTTTCAGCAGGCTTTTTGTTTTTTCTATGTTAATGGGGTAGTTGTCTATGCCGTAAAACTCCTCCATCATGGTGGTAACCACCTCTATATCCTGTTGCGCTATCGGCTTAAAATGTTCCATTATTGTGCTATTTTATTCATTATAGTGTCAACCGCCCCGCGGTTCATGTGTACAAAAGTCCCTGCAATATGGCCGCACTCCGCGCGGTAGGCAGCATCATACGCCAGTTTAGTAAGGGTGTTTTCCATTTCTTCCCTGTTGTGCACCACCAGGCAGCCGCCCAGGTTTACCAACGCCACCGCCTCCGGAAAACGCTCGTGGTTAGGGCCAATAACAATGGGCACGCCAAACGCGGCGGGCTCCAGTATGTTGTGCAGCCCCGCTGAGCCAAAGCCGCCGCCCACATAGGCCGCATCTGCATAGCTGTATATCTTGCCCAGTATGCCAATGGTATCTACAATAAAAACATCATAAGCTAAAAGGTCTTTACCTTCCATTTCAGAGAACAATACTGTTTTTTTGGTAATACTGCTTTTTAGTTCGGCTATATGGCTTTCGCCTACTGTGTGAGGGGCGATAATGCATTTAATATCTTCTGACTTGTTAATGAACCCTGTAAACATTGCCTCGCCCTTAGGCCACGAGCTACCGAACACCAAAGATGTTTTTCCGTTTATGAACTGCTCTATAAAAGGCAGGCTGTTGTTGCGTTCCAGTATTTTACTCACGCGGTCGTAGCGGGTATCGCCGCTAACGGTTACATTGGTAAAGCCTATGTTGTGCAGCAGTTGCTTAGAGTTTTCGTACTGCACAAAAAAATGCCGGAATGCCTTTAGCGCCTCGCGGTAAAACCCGCCATACCATTTAAAGAATACCTGCTTTTCGCGAAACAGCCCCGAAATAAGGTAGGCTTCGGTATTGCGCTTCCTTACCGCATTCAGGTAGTTGGGCCAGAATTCATATTTAATAAAGAACACCATATCGGGGTGCGCCAGCTCCATGAATCTTTCGGCGTTGGCTTTTGTGTCCATCGGCAGGTAAACCACCACATCGGCAGCAGGGGTATTTTTACGCACTTCATATCCCGACGGCGAAAAAAAAGTGAGCAGTATTTTGTGCTGCGGATGCCTTTCGCGGATGCGCTCCATTACCGGTAACCCCTGCTCAAACTCGCCCAAAGATGCGGCATGAAACCATATAACCTTATCGTTGGGGCTAATTTTTTGCTTTAGTATCTCAAACACAGGCTTTCGCCCGTTAACGAACAGTTTTATCTTGGGGCTAAAAAGCGCAATTATTTTTAGTGCGCCCATAGCGACATAGGTAAGCAGGTTGTAAAGAAAAAGCATGGTGTATGTATTGTGCTGCTAAAATACGCACTTTAGGGCATTTTCATTGGCAGGGAGCTATTTAATTAGTAGTTTTGCGATGGCTTAAATTAGAAAAGCAAATGAAAAAATTACAAATGGTTGACCTTAAGGGTCAGTATGATAAGATAAAACAAACTGTAGATGCCTCTATACAGGAAGTGCTTGATACAACAACCTATATTAACGGGCCGGAGGTACATAAATTCCAGAAAAACCTTGAAGAATACCTCGGCGTTAAGCACGTAATACCTTGTGCAAACGGTACAGATGCTTTACAGATAGCCATGATGGGCCTTGGTCTTGAGCCGGGTGATGAGGTTATTACCGCCGATTTTACCTTTGCCGCTACAGTAGAGGTTATTGCATTGTTACAGCTTACCCCGGTACTGGTGGATGTAGAGCCTGATAGTTTTAATATTTCTGTAGAAGCCATACGCAATGCCATAACACCTAAAACCAAAGCTATAGTGCCGGTTCACCTGTTTGGTCAGGTAGCGGATATGGAAGCAATAATGGCGCTCGCAGAAGAGCATAACCTGTATGTTATAGAAGATAACGCTCAGGCAATTGGCGCTGAATATACTTTTGCAGATGGCACTAAAAAGAAAGCGGGTACTATAGGCCATGTGGCTTCTACTTCTTTCTTCCCATCTAAAAATCTGGGCTGCTATGGAGACGGCGGTGCCATTTTTACCAATGATGATGAGCTTGCGCACAAGCTACGCGGTATAGTTAATCACGGTATGTATGAGCGCTATCACCATGATGTGGTAGGGGTAAACTCAAGGCTTGACAGTGTTCAGGCTGCGGTACTAAATGCGAAGCTGCCGCATCTTGATGATTATAATAAAGCGCGCCGTGCCGCTGCCGATAAGTACAGCAAGGCATTTGCAGGCCATGCCGATATTATTACTCCGGTAATAAAGGGTGATGATGAGAGCCATGTTTTTCATCAATACACATTGAGGATACTGAATGCCGACAGGAATACACTGATGAAGCACCTGCTTGATAAAGGCATACCGTGTGCTATTTACTACCCTATACCGCTGCACAGCCAAAAGGCTTATGCCAGCAGTCGCTACAATGAAGATGATTTTACCGTAACCAACCAGCTTGTAAAAGAAGTAATATCATTACCAATGCACACCGAGCTGGATGATGAGCAGGTAGAATTTATAACCCAAACCATTTTAGATTTCCTGAGTATATAAGCACATAAACAAACAAACAATTAACATACCCATGAAAATACTTGTAACCGGTGGCCTCGGATTTATTGGCTCGCACACAGTGGTCGAACTGCAAAATGAAGGTTTTGATGTAGTGGTGATAGACGACCTCTCTAATTCATCAATTGAAGTGCTGGACGGCATAACTGCCATTACCGGCAAAAAACCCGATTTTGAACAGATTGACCTGCGCGACAAGGCTGCGGTTCAGGCATTTTTCAGTAAGTATAATGATGTGGCAAGCATTATACATTTTGCAGCATCTAAAGCCGTGGGGGAGAGTGTAGAAAATCCTCTGCTGTATTATGAGAACAATTTAGGCTCTTTAGTGTACCTTTTGCGGGGGCTGCAACAAAAAGAGAAATCACATTTTATATTCAGCTCGTCGTGCACTGTGTACGGGCAGGCCGAAAAAATGCCTATAACGGAAGATGCACCTATACAGGTTGCTATGTCGCCTTACGGCAATACCAAGCAGATAGGTGAAGAGATTATTACCGATGTTGCTAACGTGTCGAATATTAACGCTATACTATTACGCTATTTTAATCCTGTAGGGGCACATGATTCTGTAATGATTGGTGAACTGCCAAAAGGTACACCGCAAAACTTAGTGCCTTTTATTACGCAAACAGCTATAGGCCTTCGTGAGCAGCTTTCAGTTTTTGGAGATGATTATCCAACTCCGGACGGTACCTGCATTAGAGATTATATCCACGTGGTTGACCTCGCCAAAGCACACGTTACCGCTTTAAAAAGGCTCATCGATAACAAGAATGCAGATAAAGTTGAGGTGTTTAACCTGGGTACAGGCAAAGGTAACAGCGTACTTGAGGTAATAAATGCTTTTGAAAAAGTGACAGGGCAAAAGCTAAATTATAGAATTGTAGCGCGCAGGGCAGGCGATATTACCGAAGCCTATGCCGATACTGCCAAAGCTAATAATGTGCTGGGCTGGAAAGCAGGGCTAACTATGGAAGACGCCTTGGCCTCTGCATGGAAGTGGGAAAAGAAAGTTAGGGGAAAAGAATAATATGGAGCAACGCAATAATATAAGCTTAAAGGATAAAGCCTTATTTCATCTTATTACCAAAAAAAGGGCAGTAGTACTTACTGCCCTTTGGTTAATTGGCGGATTACTTTTAGTATTAGCTATGACTGATTTGTTTACCCAAAGTATATTCCAAAAAAAATATCTGTTGCTGCAATTCCTGTTTTTGCTTAATACACTTTTTATCTTTAAGATGTGGAAGGTTTATATAAGCAAAAAGAAATATTTAAATTAATTACAGGAGTTCGAGTGTCCTTTCTAAAGCCATCCCTCTTGATCCTTTAATGAGTATAGTGGCACCCTGAGGCTTTACAGTGCTGAAATACTTTGCAAAGCTGTCATAATCGGCAAAGAAGTTCATGTTGGCTTTTTCCGGGTTGTGGTTGTAAAATTCTTTTCCTACAAAGTAAAATGTAACGTTGTCAGAATGGTTTATAAGCAGATGGACTATCTTTTTATGCTCTTCCGCACTTTCATCCCCAAGCTCAAACATATCGCCTAAAACAGCTATTTTATTTGCTCTCTCAAGCTGGATAAAGTTATTAAGTGCGGCAGCCATACTGCTTGGGTTGGCATTATAGGCATCAAGGATAATGCTGTTGCTGCCCCTCTGTACCAGTTGCGACCTGTTATTATTGGGAGTATAATCTTCAAGCGCGGCTTTAATTTTCGCATCACTTACCTTAAAATAATTACCAATAGCAATTGCTGCACAAATGTTAGGGATATTATATGAGCCTATAAGATTTGTTTTTATCTCATTACCATTATAAGTTATGCTAACCATTGGATTTGCTTCTGTTTTCTCGATACGCAGGTCGCTGTTATAATTATCAACAGCAAAGGTAAATCGCGGTATATCTTCTGTTTTTTCTTTTTGTATTGGATCATCCAGGTTTACGAAAACCGTTTTTATATTTTCTTTTAAGTACGTATAAAGTTCGCTTTTTCCTTTTATAACGCCCTCATAACCGCCAAATCCTTCAAGGTGTGCCTTTCCAAAATTGGTTATGTACCCAAAGTTAGGTTCGGCGATGCTGCACAAAAATTCAATTTCCTTTTGATGGTTAGCCCCCATCTCTACAATTCCTATCTCGGTCTCGTCGGTAAACGATAAAAGCGTGAGCGGTACCCCGATATGGTTATTTAGGTTTCCTGCTGTAGCCTTTGTAGTATATTTAGAGCTTAGCACAGCGTTTATAAGCTCTTTAGTGGTGGTCTTGCCGTTGCTTCCGGTTAATGCTATTACAGGCAGCCCAAGCTGCTTCCTGTGGTGGTTAGCCAGTTGCTGCAGGGCAGTAAGGCTGTCATTAACCAGCAGCATATTATCGGCAGTTTTATATTCAGCTTCGTCTATCACGGCAAACTTTGCCCCTTTTGCAAGCGCTTCCTGCGCAAAAGTATTGGCATTAAAGTTATCGCCTTTCAACGCAAAAAATAATGAGCCGGGTATTATGTTCCTGGTATCGGTTGATACAGAACCACATTGTAAAAAGTATTGATAAAGGCTGGATGTTTCCATATATGGCAAAAAAATAAAGCCCTAAGATAGGGCTTTATTTATAATATTTAAGTTGAAATTTATTTAGTTCCTTGCAGTTTTCCTGCCGTTTTTAGGTCCTACTTTACTCATGGCACACCTGAAACCGATATAGTCGGTTGCCATATCCTGAGGGAAATACCTCCTTTGTGCAGGATCTAGCCAGTAAGCCCTGTCTCTCCATGAGCCGCCTTTGTAAACCCTTACGTTATCGTTAATAAGCGTAGTCCTTGCAGAAGACGGGTCCCATTTCTTGTACATTTCGCCAAGGCTGTCGCTTCCTACTTCGTGCTTAGGTGAATCATACATCCTTTGGTTTTCGCTAAGTCCGCCTTCATCTGTGGCACCATAGTTATAGAAACGTGAAGACTGTACATCACCATCCCTGTAATCCCTGTTATCACTCCTGGTGTAGTTTTGCCTCAAGAAAACATCTTCCTGGGTAATAGCTTCCTGTGCAATTTGCCCCGGCAGGTTACGGTACTGTATGCGTCCGTTAGCCAGTGTGTCATATTCTATTGTCTCTGCAGTAACAAGTTCTGCCCTGCCGTCATCGCCAATTTTGTTTTTCATGTAAACGTTACCCCTGTAGTAGTTAAAGTCGTTAGCTTCATCATCTACTATCGGACGGTAAACGTCAGCAACCCATTCAGCAACGTTACCTGCCATATCATAAAGGCCAAAGTCGTTAGGAGGGTATGTTTTTACAGGAGCAGTAATATCTGCATTGTCATCGCTCCATCCTGCAATTCCGCCGTAGTCACCTTTACCTTGCTTAAAGTTTGCAAGTTGGTCGCCTTTGCTCTGCCTTCTTGAGTTACGGGTGTACTGACCTTTCCATGGGTATTTTTTGTTACCCCTGTACAGGTTGTACTCGCGGTTACCAACAAGTGCAATTGCAGCATATTCCCACTCAGCTTCGGTAGGTAGCCTGTATTCAGGTAAAATTAAACCTGATGTTCTTTGTGCATAAACGCCTTTAGCTTCTTCGTCTCCTGAAAGTTTGTTGTTACGTCCTTTGTAAACAATTTCTTCATTACCGCCATAGCTCTTGCTTGGGCTTTCAAGATAAGCCTCAGTACTGAAAGTAGATTCAGCGCTTACGTCTGTAACTTTAGCATCTCTTTTAATATAACCTTCCTGCTCAAGTAAAGCCTCGTTAACACGGTCTGTCCTCCATTTACTGAATTCAACAGCCTGTATCCAGTTAACACCAACTACCGGGTAGTTGCCATAAGCAGGGTGCCTAAGGTAGTTGTTGGTCATGGTTTCATTATAACCAAGTGCACTCCTCCATACAAGGGTATCAGGCAGTGCGCCAACATAAATATTTTTATAGTTCTCTTCGCTTGGCGGGTAAACCCTCTTTAGCCAGTCAAGGTACTCCATGTACATAACATTCGTTACCTCGGTTTCATCCATGTAGAAAGATTGTACGTGCTGCTGCGTAGGGGTGTTGTTCCAGTCGTGCATAACGTCATCGGCAACCCTACCCATAGTAAAAGTTCCTCCTTCTACTTCCACAAGTCCGGGCCCAGGCTCTTGCTGCTTGTAGCGCGAGTTGTGTTGAAATCCGCCTTTCTTGTCATTAATTCTCCATCCCGTAGCGGTAGAGGTATTAGAGCCTCCCGATTTCTTGCTACAAGCGGTAAAACCAAAAGTTATGGCCAGTGCCACAACCAGTTTTAAAGCAGTCATCTTGTTAATTCTCATCTTTCTCTAGGTAATAAATTTCGTGGCGCAATATAATAATTAACCATTAAACCGCAACACGATTTTAAAATTTTTAATAAAAATCCAAATTTATGTTAAATGTGTCTTTCTTAAACGGCTATTTTAAAGTAATATTGCATCGGTACAGGCAAAAAAATATTTTAACGGCTTTGTAATATATTTTTTTTGTTTGCGTTTTGTTGTGTGATGAAATACAATATACTCCTATATATATGTACATTGATGCTGTCGGCTACAGTTTTCGGCCAGCAGTCAGGTGCTATTGAGCTTGTCTGGAACGAAAGCCAGAAAGTATCTTTTGCTGAAACAGATTTACAGATACCCTCGTTTCAGCAAAATTACATGGGTTTTGATTTTGTAAACAAACAGCTCCTTTTTTCGTATAAAATACCCGCGCCTTCGGTAGCCGACCCCAATTCACTTACCATTACCAATGTGGTTTATGAAAATATTAATGCCGCAGCGCTGGGAGATATAGATAAAAACAAAGTACCCCTAAAGCTGGATGCCGTTGTTAATGCTTCTAAAGCACGCAACAGCCACTATGCTGTTATTACTTTAAATCCTATTATAAAAGAAGGCAATTCCTATAAAAGAGTCAAATCTTTCAGCTATTCATTTTCATACAGGGCTTCTGCCGAAAGGCTTAAGAGCACTAACGATTTCAATACGATATCCAACTCTGTGCTAGCCGCAGGCGAGTGGTACAGGTTTTATGTAGAGAAATCGGGCGTATACCGTTTATCTAAAAGTTTTTTGCAGCAACTGGGGCTTGATGTAAATGCAGACCCGCGAAGGATAAAAATATATGGTAACGGCGGGCGCATGCTGCCTTTGCTTAACTCTGCCGATTATCCTGCCGACCTTGCCGAAAACGCTATTATGT
The DNA here is from genome assembly GCF_024305175.1 of Flavobacterium sp. GTDB lineage: Bacteria > Bacteroidota > Bacteroidia > Flavobacteriales > Flavobacteriaceae > Flavobacterium. Next base: position 27,886 of record NZ_JAMWYY010000010.1, on the reverse strand, counting down.
TTGTAGGCGAGCAGGACGGGCAGTTTGATAATTCTGACTACATATTATTTTATGCCGAAGGTGTAGATAACTTTAGCCGTGAAAACGGCACGCATAATAACCTGTATGCAAATAGGTCATATTATTATGTAACTTCATACGGAGGTAACGGTAAGCGCATAAATGCTGTGCCACAGCCATCGGGCACGCCCGCAATAACTACTACACAGTTTGATGAATATGTGTACCACGAGCGCGACCTTGTAAGTATAGCGAGGTTAGGGCGCAAATGGCATGGCGAAGCTTTTGATATAGAAGATGAGCAGGAGTTTGATTTTACAGTGCCTGATATAGTGCCCGGTGAAGCTAAAATAACAGTAAGGGCGGCAGCCAACTCACTTACATCTACCTCTATGGGGGTAACAGTAAACGGGCAAACGGCAGGTACAATCAACTTTGGCGCTGTAGGCTCTCTTGCAGGGGGTGTTGACGGCACACTTATCACTAACTTTAATGCCTCTGCAGAAGATATAACTGTTGCGCTGAGCTATAATAACAATGGTGTGCCTACTTCGGATGCCTGGCTGGATTATATAGCAATAGAATGCAAGCGCAGCCTCAGGGGCGGTAACGGGCAGTTCCGTTTCAGGTATAATGAGGCAGCTAATAATATAGGGGTAATAGAATACCAGTTTACCGGTGCAGGCGATATTAATGCCATCTGGGATATAACAGATATATATAATGCCGCTCAGGTAGCAGAAAACAGCAGCAACCAGTTTGCCTTCAGGGCTAATATGGGCGAGGTTAGGGAGTATATTACCGTAACATCTTCAGGCTACCTTACCCCTTTAAGGGAGTCTAACACAAGGGTAGCCAACCAAAACCTGAAAGGTACTATTTTTAATAATGCGCAGGGGCAGTTTCAGGATGTGGAGTACCTTATTATTACTCCTGAGTTTCTCCGTAACCAGGCCGAAGAGCTTGCCGGTATCCACAGGACCAATTCGGGTATGGTAGTTAAAGTGGTAACGCTTGAAAAAATATACCAGGAGTTTGCATCAGGAAAACAGGATATAGGTGCAATCCGCAACTTTATAAAATACGTTTATAACAATGCCTCGTCAGATGATAACAAAGTAAAATATGTGAATCTTTTTGGCGACGCTTCCTTCGATTTTAAAGACAGGATACCCAATAACACGAATATTGTCCCGATTTTTCACTATTACAACGAAACAAATGCAGGTTCTTCCAATTATAGTGAAGTAAGTACTTTTGCTACAGATGAGTTTTTTGTATTGATGGATCCTGCAGAAGGAAGGATTGCCGGTGATAGTGAAGAAGCTGATATTGCAGTTGGACGGATGCTGGTAAGCAGCACTCAGCAGGCCCGTGAAATGGTAAACAAAATAGCGGAATACCTTGGGGAAGAATCATACGGAAGGTGGAGAAATGAATATACACTGGTTGCAGACGATGCAGACACCACGTCTGATGTGCCGTTTACATCAACACAGGATACAGTTGCCAACCAGCTTGACGATTTCAGGCCTTTTGTAAATGTGAGGAAAATTTATACCGACTCATTTGTGCAGCAGGTGTCTTCAGGTGGTGAACGCTACCCTGATGCCAAAGACCAGCTTATACGTTCTATTAATTACGGCACGTTGGTGGTTAACTATCTGGGGCATGGCAGCGAGAACGGTATGGCAAGCGAAAGGATGCTGGAGAGTGCCGATGCGCAGGTGCTTACCAACAGGTATAAATATCCGTTGTTTGTAACAGCAACATGCGACCTTACCAAGTTTGACAACCCATACAGGCAAACGGCGGGAGAATTTATTTACTGGAACCCACAAGGCGGCGCTATTGCCATGATAACCACCACAAGGGCTATCTTTACAATCAGCGCTTATAATTTCAATAAAGACCTTTCAGAAAGGCTTTATGCCTTTAACCTGCCTGAATATCCTACAATGGCAGAAGCTTTCAGGCTTACCAAGGTGCAGGCATCAAGCAGTACGGGTTACAGGGTTATTGCATTTGTGGGCGACCCGGCACTAAAGCTTGCAGTGCCAAAACCTAAAATTGTGCTTACCCATATAAACGATGTGTCTGTTGCCGAAAACACAGCGCCCATCAGGGCTCTTGATTATGTTGCACTAAAAGGCCAGGTAACTACCGAAGGAGGCGCGGTACTCACCAATTATAATGGTGATCTTGAAGTTACAGTTTTTGATAAAGAAGTGCAAAGGCAGACACTTAACAACGACGGCAACACACCAACTCCCTATTTATTTAGCACCTTGGGCGAAACGGTTTTCAGGGGTAGTGCCACGGTAACAAACGGCCAGTTTGAGGTTGGCTTTGTGGTACCACGCGATATCCGAATAGCGGTTGGTAACGGGCGTGTAAGCTTTTATGCCAAACGCAATAACATTTTAGAAGACCAGACAGGCCATGATAATGACATCCTTATAGGGGGCATAAACGAAAATGCCGCCGAAGACAGGACAGCGCCTTCTGTGAGGCTGTACATGAACGACGAAAGTTTTGTGAGCGGTGGTATTACGAATGATTCGCCCATGCTGCTTGCTTTTCTTGAAGATGAGCACGGTATTAATACCGCCAGCGGTATAGGCCACGATATTATAGGTATACTGGATGGCGATGAAAACAATCCGTTCCTGATGAACGATTATTATGAAGCCGACCCTGATACCTATAAAAGGGGAACAGTGCGTTTTCCGTTTGCCAATCTTGAAAAAGGATTACATACACTAACCTTTAAAGCATGGGATGTGTATAATAACCTTGTTACTGCCGATATCCAGTTTGTGGTTTCGGGAGATGATGCCCTTACAATAGATAAGGTGCTTAATTACCCTAACCCATTTGTAAGCTATACTGAATTCTGGTTTAACCATAACAGGCCTTTTGAGCCGCTTGATGTGCAGGTGCAGATATTTACGGTATCGGGCAAGGTGGTAAAAACAATTAACCAGTCGGTAATAACCGATGGCTTTTTAAGCCGTGATATCAGGTGGGACGGGCGAGACGACTTTGGCGATAAAATAGGCAAAGGCGTATATGTATATAAGCTAACTGTAAGATCTACCGTAACTAATAAAACAGCATACCGTTATGAAAAACTTGTATTGCTGTAAAAAACACTATATTTGTTTCCCTTAAAATTTTAAAATCCGAAATGAAAAAAATTATCTTGTTTGCTTTGTGCCTTTTGGGAGTGCATATTGCAAAGGCGCAAAATGAAAGAGTAATTACAACAGGAGTACCGTTTTTATTAATTGCAGCCGATGCCCGTGCCGCCGGTATGGCCGACCAGGGTGTTGCAACTTCTACAGATGCTTATTCGCAGCAATGGAACCCTGCCAAATATGCCTTTGCTTTAGACGGGCAGGGAGTAGGCGTTAGCTATACTCCATACCTTACCCAGATTGCAAGCGACATATCTTTGGCACAGCTAAATTACTATAACAGGTTTAACGAGCGTAGTGCCTTTGCAGGTAGCCTTCGTTACTTTGGCCTTGGTGAGATAGAATTAAGGCAAAATCCTGAAGACCCTGCGCTGGTAAGGTCTCCTAACGAACTGGCTTTAGATCTTTCTTATTCACTAAAGCTAAGCGAGCGTTTTTCTATGGCGGTTGCCGGGCGCTTTATAAGTTCTAACCTTAGGATACCTGAAACGTCTGATGGTGGTGATGCACGTGCTGCTACATCATTCGCGTTTGACGTTGCCGGTTTCTACCAGTCGGAAGAAGTGGCGTATTCAGACTTTAACGGGCGTTGGAGAGCTGGTTTTAACTTCCAGAACATGGGGCCTAAAATCAATTATAATAACGATGAGGATACCAACAGCAGCAATTCTAACTTCCTGCCTGCCAACATGAGGCTTGGTGCAGGTTTCGACTTTATTTTTGACGAATATAACAAAGTAGGCGTTAGCGTAGAGATAGCAAAGCTACTGGTGCCAACACCTCCTGCAATTACAGAGCCTAATTATATAGACTTAAATAACGACGGCGAGATAAGCAACTCTGAAGTTGATGCCGCTGAAGACATTGCAGATGAGCAATATGCTTCAGATCTTAACGATTACAACAGGACAAGCTGGGTATCAGGTATATTTAAATCGTTTGGCGATGCGCCGGATGGTTTTAGTGAAGAACTTAAAGAAGTAACTTACTCGGTAGGTGCAGAATATATGTACCAGGATTCATTCGCGCTGCGCTTGGGTTATTTTAATGAAAACGAACTAAAAGGTGCGCGTAAGTTTTTCTCGCTTGGTGCGGGCTTTAAATATACGGTGGTTAAGATAGATGTGTCTTACCTGTTCTCTGCGTCTAACGTAAGGAACCCGCTTGAAAATACACTTCGTTTTTCACTTACCTTCAATTTTGGAGACAACACCTATGACGAGTGGTAGTAGATGGAGAAACTCACGATAACATCAACTTTTAATGTATATCAGTCGGTAGATGAATTGCCGGAAGATGTAAAAGATTTAATGCAGCAGGCAGTTGAGGTGAGGAAAACATCTTATGCGCCATATTCGCATTTTCATGTTGGCGCAGCCGCATTGCTGGATAACGGCAGGGTGGTACTGGGCTCAAACCAGGAAAACGCGGCATACCCATCGGGGCTTTGCGCCGAGCGTGTGGCTGTTTTTCAGGCAGGTGCTGTTTACCCTGATGCAAAAATTATTAAGATTGCCATTTCTGCCGCCGCCGAAGATAAGGTTGTAGATAGCCCTATACCGCCATGCGGTTCGTGCAGGCAATCGATTGCCGAATATGAATCGAAGCAGGAAGTACCTGTAGAAATTTATTTTATGGGCGAAACCGGAAAAGTATATCATTCGCCTTCGCTGCAAAATTTGCTGCCGTTGGTGTTTGAAAGTAAATATTTATAATCAGCTAAAAGGATTTCGTAAAGAAATCCTTTTTTATTTCCCGTACAAAGGGTTATTATAATTTAAAATACTTTATATTATTTTTTTAGTTATAAGCGGGATGTGTTATTTTTGCCTTTCGCAAATTTGTGTGAGGAAACTTTTTGCGAATGTTTATTTCCGTTTATTTTAAATCACATTAAGTAACAAATATTCAGCAATGAAAGAAGTAACTAAAGAAGTTTATCTGAAGTGGTACGAGGATATGCAGTTCTGGAGAAAGTTTGAAGACAAGCTTGCAGCACTGTACATTCAGCAAAAAGTTAGAGGTTTCCTACACTTGTACAATGGTCAGGAAGCCGTACTTGCAGGTGCGCTTCATGCTATGGATCTTTCTAAAGATAAAATGATAACCGCATACCGTAACCACGTGCAGCCAATAGGCATGGGTGTAGACCCGCGTAAGGTTATGGCAGAGCTTTTAGGGAAAGCAACAGGAACATCTAAAGGTTTGGGTGGTTCTATGCACATATTTTCTAAAGAGCATGGCTTTTATGGCGGGCATGGTATTGTTGGCGGGCAAATTCCGCTTGGTGCCGGTTTGGCCTTTGCCGATAAGTATTTTGAAACAGGTGGTGTTACCTTAACCTATTTTGGTGATGGTGCAGCACGCCAGGGTTCGCTTCACGAAGCGTTTAACATGGCTATGCTGTGGAAACTTCCTGTGGTTTTTATTGTTGAGAATAACGGTTACGCTATGGGTACATCTGTAGAGCGTACTGCTAACCACACCGATATATGGAAACTTGGCCTTGGCTATGAAATGCCATGCGGCCCTGTAGATGGTATGAACCCTGTAAAAGTTGCCGAGGCAATGCACGAGGCAATGGAGAGGGCGCGCAAAGGCGAGGGGCCAACCTTCCTTGAGATGAAGACATACCGTTACCGCGGGCACTCTATGAGTGATGCACAGCATTATCGTACTAAAGATGAGGTAGAGGAGTACAAAAAGATTGACCCTATAACCCAGGTGCTTGATATAATTAAAGAAAATAACTACGCTACAGACGAAGAAATAGATGCGATAGACCAAAGGGTAAGGGATTTGGTAGACGAATGCGAGAAATTTGCAGAAGAGTCTCCGTACCCGGACCTTAACATTATGTATGATGTTGTTTACGCACAGGAAAATTATCCGTTTTTACCACATAAACTACAATAAAAAATGGCAAAGATTATTACAATGCCGCGCCTAAGCGATACCATGACCGAAGGTACTGTAGCAACGTGGCTAAAGAAAGTTGGAGATAAAGTTACCGAAGGTGATATACTTGCCGAAATTGAAACCGATAAGGCAACAATGGAGTTTGAGGCTTTTGATGCCGGAACCCTTTTGTACATAGGAGTACAGGAAGGCGAGACTGCCGCTGTAGATTCTGTTCTTGCTATTATTGGTAAAGAAGGCGAAGATTATAAAGCGTTGCTTGAAGGAAAAGGCAGCGATGCGTCGGCAGATGATGCCGAAAAAGAAGAAAACAAAGAGGAGCCTAAAGCCGAAGAGAAAAAAGAAGCGTCTAAAGAAGAAAAGCCAGCCGCTAAAAAATCCGGTGGTTTGCCTGAGGGCGTTAAGGTTATTACCATGCCGCGCCTTAGCGATACCATGACAGAGGGTACTGTTGCCACATGGCTTAAAAAAGTGGGCGACAAAGTAAATGAAGGCGATATACTTGCAGAGATTGAGACAGACAAAGCCACTATGGAATTTGAGTCGTTCAATGCGGGTACTTTACTGTATATTGGTATTGAGGAAGGGCAGTCGGCACCTGTTGACAGTGTGCTTGCAATTATAGGCCCGGAAGGAACAGATGTTTCGGGTATTGCCGAGAATTATGATAAAGACGGCGGTGAGGCTGCTGAAAGCAGTGAAGACGAAAAAGAAACTGCACCTGCCGAAGCCACAGCAGAACAGCCTAAAGCTGAAGAAAGCGAAGAATCAGGCGATACTGCTGATAACGGACGCATTTTTGCTTCTCCGCTGGCAAGGAAACTTGCTAAAGAAAAAGGTGTTGACCTTAATAAAGTAAAAGGTACAGGCGAAAACGGAAGGATTGTACGCAAAGATATAGAAGGCTATAAAGAGGAGGCTGCACAGCCCGCAGCAGCACAGCAACAGGCTGCTCCTGCAAAAACGGCAGCAGCTCCGGTATATACCCCTGCAGGAGAATTAAGCACAGAAGAGGTTAAGAACAACCAGATGCGTAAAACCATTGCGCGCCGCCTTGCCGAATCGAAGTTTACGGCTCCGGAATACAGCCTTACCATAGAGCTTGATATGGATGCTGCCATAGCATCACGCGGCGTTATAAACTCGTTGCCTGATACTAAGGTATCTTTCAATGATATGGTTATAAAAGCCTGTGCAATGGCGCTAAGAAAACATCCGCAGATAAACACTGTATGGAAAGATGATGTTACTGTTTACAATAAGCACATAAGCATTGGTGTGGCGGTAGCAGTAGAAGACGGCCTTGTAGTACCGGTACTTAAGTTTGCCGATATGATGAGCCTGTCTCAGATAGGTGCCAATGTTAAAGACCTTGCAGGCAAAGCACGCAGTAAGAAGCTTGCCCCTGCCGATATGGAGGGCAGTACCTTTACGGTATCTAACCTGGGTATGTTCGGCATACAGGAGTTTACTTCTATCATAAACCAGCCAAACTCTGCCATACTTTCTGTAGGCGCAATAGTAGAAAAGCCTGTAGTAAAGAACGGCCAGATTGTGGTGGGCAACACCATGACCGTTACCCTAACCTGCGACCACAGGACTGTAGATGGCGCTACAGGTGCACAATTCCTGCAAACCCTTAAGCAGTATATAGAGAATCCGGTAACCATGCTGGCTTAAAAAGGCACAATATAATTTGTTACTTATATAGGTACCCGCCCTTAAGGCGGGTATTTTTATTTTTGTATTTTAGCCTTTTAAAGCAATCAGTATGCATAGAATTGTAATGTTTGCCGCATGTTTGTTTATAACTGCGACAGGATATGCCCAAAAAACAAAACAGGGGAACAACTATACGGCTACACAGGAGTCGGTTTCCAATACGCTGAAATTTCTTTCGTCAGATGAACTTGCAGGCCGCGACAGCGGTAGCGAAGGGATTGAGAAAGCAGCTGTTTTTCTTGAGGATATCATGGCTAAAAATAACCTTAAACCCTACTTTGCAACCTATCGTGATACCCTTTCTAATTTTGCGAAACCAGCTTATAATATTGTAGGATGGATTGAGGGCACAGACCCAAAACTTAAAAATGAATTTGTGGTTATAGGGGCACATTACGATCATATCGGTACAGGAAACCGCAAAGTGAAAGGCGACACTATATACAACGGCGCCGATGATAACGCAACCGGAGCAACCGCAGTAGCGGAACTGATAAATTACTTTGGAAGTGCAAAGAACAATAAGCGCAGTATTATGTTCTGCTTCTTTTCGGCTGAAGAAAAAGGTTTGTTAGGCAGTAAGCACCTTGCTGAAAAACTGCATGCTGCCGGTTTCAATATTTATACCATGCTTAATTTTGAGATGATAGGCGTTCCGCTTGGCGGTACTACCGAAGCTTATATCACCGGTATGGGGCGTAGTAACATGGCAGACAAGCTGAACGAATATGCAGGTAAAAAAATGATAGGCGCTAATGAGTTTGAAATGAAATACCAGCTTTTCAGGGCATCGGATAATTACCCGTTCTTTACCGAGTTCAACATACCGGCACACACGGTAAGCACTACAGAAATGACCACCTTCCCGTACTACCACCATCCTGATGATGAATTTGAGAATATGGATACCGCCCACATGGCAGGCTTCATCAATAAAATGATTCCGGTTGTAGAGAAAATGGTAAATGCCAAAACAAAAGAAATAGTTTTAAAAGGTTAATGAAGAATATAGTTATTACAGGTGCCAGCCGTGGCATAGGGTATAAGCTTGCACTACAGTTTGCAGATGCAGGGCATAATGTGCTTGCCTTATCAAGACAGATGCCGCAGGCACTTTTAGAGCATCAGAACATAACCTGCCTTTCTACAGACCTTTCTGATGAAAAGCAACTGGAACAGGTAGATGCATTTATAGCCGGCTCATGGCAAAAAGCAGATATTATTATCCATAATGCAGGCGCATTGCTTTTAAAGCCTTTTAAAGATATTACAGCCGAAGAATTCGAATATATATACAAAGTAAACGTGTTTGGTGTTGCGGCCTTAAACCGTGCTGTATTGCCTTATATGAGCAAAGGCGGGCACGTGGTAACGATAAGCAGTATGGGTGGTGTGCAGGGCAGCATGAAGTTTGCAGGGCTTTCTGCTTACAGCAGCAGCAAAGGAGCGGTAATAACCCTTTCTGAACTGCTTGCGGAAGAGTATAAAGAACAGGGTGTTGCTTTTAACGTACTGGCACTTGGTGCGGTAAATACAGAGATGCTTCAGGAAGCTTTCCCCGGATATGAAGCGCCGCTCTCGGCGGCAGAGATGGCCGATTATATATATGATTTTGCCCTTACAGGCAACAGGTATTATAACGGCAAGCTGTTACAGGTATCATCAAGCACACCGTAAAATAACATTTTGAAGCACATTATTGAGCCATACCTGCCCGAACATGCCGTTGATGCCGTTTTTGAGCTGATAAGGGTTTATGGCGTACACCTTAAAATTGTGAATGATCGTGTTACCCGCCATGGTGACTACCACAGGGACGGGAGTGGCGCACACCGCATTACCGTTAATGCCAGCCTTAATAAATACAGGTTCCTGATAACACTGGTGCATGAAATTGCGCACCTTGCTGCATTTGAAAAATACGGGCGTAATATTAAACCCCACGGCAATGAGTGGAAGCTTACCTTTCAGCGGTTAATGGTTCCTTTTATACGCCCCGAGATATTTCCGCCACAATTACTGCCCCTGCTTGCAAGGCATTTTCGCAACCCAAAGGCGAGCAGCGATACTGATGCTACCCTTTCCCTTGCATTAAAGCAGTTTGATGAAAAATCAGAAAAGAATTATATCTTTGAAATTCCCTTTGGCAGCCAGTTCCGCATCCATAACGGAAAAATTTTCAGGAAGGGCGCGCAGAGGGTTAAGCGTTTTGAATGCCTTGAAATAAGTACGGGAAAAACTTATTTATTCAATCCGAATGCAGAGGTAGAGTTACTGCCTTAGCTTGTGTTAAATAAAGAATAAACCGCTTTGAACTGAAAGGAAATATCAAAACCTTTACTAACAGATTAAAGATAATCAGTAAGATGAATAACAACTATTATGCTGTATTAATGGCCGGTGGGGTAGGCTCACGCTTTTGGCCTGTAAGCACCGCACAGTTTCCCAAACAATTTCATGATATGCTTGGCACGGGCGAAACCCTTATCCAGAAAACTTTTGGTAGGCTTTCTAAATTAATACCGCAGGAAAATATACTGATACTTACCAATGAGCTTTATAATGACCTTGTGCTGCAGCAACTGCCGCAGGTAAAGCAGGAACAGGTAGTGCTGGAGCCTGCTATGCGCAATACTGCCCCCTGTATATTATATGCTTCTTTAAAGATTAAAAAAATGAATCCTGATGCAGTAATGGTTGTTGCGCCCAGCGACCACTGGATAGAGGATGAAGATGCCTTTACCAGCGACCTGCAACAGGCTTTTGAGTTCGCCGAAAGGCAGGATGTACTGATGACACTTGGCATACAGCCTACCTTTCCCAACACAGGTTATGGTTATATAGAATATAATAAAGCTGATACTGAGGTTGTGAAAAAAGTATCGCATTTCAGGGAAAAGCCGGACTATGAAACAGCAAAGACTTTTTTGCAAAGCGGTAACTTTTTATGGAATGCAGGAATTTTTATATGGAGCATAAAATCGATAACCGCTGCATTTGAAAAATTTCAGCCGGTAATGTACACACTTTTCGATTACGGTTACGATCATTATAACCTGCCGGGGGAGAAAGATTTTATTCATGAAAATTATATAAAATCGGCAAACATATCTATAGACTATGCAGTTATGGAAAATGCCGATAACGTATATGTGCTTCCTGCCACTTTTGACTGGAATGATTTAGGTACATGGGGTTCGCTGCACGACAAGCTTAATAAAGATGTGTATAATAATACAGTTGTTAATGCGCATATATATATAGAAAATGCTACAAATAACATTATCCGTACAGATAAAGAAAAGATTGTGGTTGTTGACGGGCTTAATAATTATATTGTAGTAGATAAAGAAAATATACTGCTTATTTATCCTAAAGAGAAAGAGCAGGAAATTAAAAAATTTGCAGAAATTGTAACCAGGCAGTAAATATTTCTGAAAAAAATAAAATCATAAGGTAGGGTTTTATACTTTTAGAATGTTATGTTAAAATTACGGTAACGGAATGCTGTATATTTAGCACACATCTTTTAAAAGAAAACAAAACTCATACTACATGATTACCAACCTGCCAATTAAAAAAGTACTGCCACTTATAGGCTTGCTGTTATTTAGTATTTTTAGCTACGCACAACTGCCCGATTTTACCTTAACTGTAACACCTACACCGCAAACCTGCCTTGGCAACGGTGCTTTGGCTTTTACAGTTTCGGGTACCAATCCCGCAGCATCAATAGATTATTCCATTTACCTGCTGCCTAACACTACTACGCCCATAACGGTTGTTACATCACCTACAGTTACAGGGCTTGCTGCCGGAAATTATCTTGTAGTGGCAACCCAGTCTTTAGGGGCAAGTTCTAATACCGCATCTGCAAACGCAACGATTGCCAATCAGGTTCAGCCGCTTGTATATACGCTTACACCTGCAAAGGTACGTTGTGGTAATGATGGACAGATAACAGTAAACGTAACATCGGGTACTGCTGTTTCTTACGAAATACTAACGGGTCCTGTTACTGTTCCCCAACAGGCATCAAATATATTTAATAACCTGCCTGTAGGTATATATGGTGTAAGGGTATATGACAATTGTGGAGAGGCTGTGGTTGTAACAGTACAGTTAGTACAGGATACTACAAACGTGAACATATTAGAGCCCGGTATATATGGTAACGAATTACCCGGCTGTAATTTAATTATTGCTTACACACCGTATGCATTAGGTTCCGGAGGTGCAAATATATTCTGGCCACTTACCTTTCAATACACAGTATTCCCTCCCGGTGGCGGTACTCCTACCGTAATTACACAAAACATCCCTATAGGCTCTTTAACAGATATAAATGATGTTTTTCAAACAATTCCGTTTTATCACGGGCAACAGTATGAGTATGACCTGAAGGTTACCGATGCTTGTGGAAATGTATGGAACAGAAACGATATTATAGTTAATCAATCGCTTGATTATAATGTAGAGTTTAATTATGAAGGATGTGACGAGAGAAGTTTTAAAATAAACCCGCTTAACTATGTAGGGCCTGTAACAATAAGTTTTGATGCGGTACCTGTGCCTGGCTTTAACCCTGCGGATTATAATGCCTCACATCCAACCTTTGACGGAGAGGCAGAATATGGTGCTCCCGGTAATGCTGTGCCAATAGGCAATTATACTGTTTCTATTACTGATTCCTGCGGGCGTACCTATACTGAAACTTTTGAAGTGACAGACCCGATTATAGAACCGCAGATAGTTGTAGAAGCTGTATGTGGCAGCGACACAGGGTCTCTGCATATTGAACTGCCAGGCAGGGATATAACCGAGGCAGAGATTACCGATGCCCCTGTAGAATATGGTCCTTTTCCTGATGATGTTACCGATTTGCTTGTTGATGGTAAACTGGATATGACCCTGCCATTAGGTACCTATACGTTTGAATTGACAGATGAGTGCGGAGACACTTATACTGAGGAAATAGAAGTGGAAGTTTTTGGAGGTAACCCCAATATAAGCCTGTTGCAGCGCCCGGGTTGCGAAGAAGGATTCGGCTCTATAAGGCTTAATGCCGATGGAGATTTTGTAACAGTATCTATTACAGATGGCCCCGCCGGATTCAGCGATAGTTATCCGGTTGTAGTTTCGGGGAATATTGCCGGTAATGGCGATTTCTACATGAATTCACTGCCTGAAGGCCTTTATGAGTTTACTACTGTAGATGAATGTGATTTTGTAAGGGTAAGAGATGTTACGGTAACCGGCTATGCAAAAACAGTTAATGAGATTGACGTAATACCTTACTGCGGCTCTTTCCAGATAGATTTAGACCATTTTAGCAACGGTAACTATGTACAGTCATTCTGGTTGCAGCGTTATGATGAGGTTAGCGGTACATGGGGGCACCCTTATACTGGTACACCTTATACATCAGGGCTGCCGCTAAATTCTAACTCTATCTATATTAATATTAATGATAACTCTACGTTTTATTCGGCAATAGGCGACTTCAGGATTGTAAAGGCATTCTACACATACAGTAATGGCTCTACATCTAATAACCTGTGTACTGAAATATTGCATGAATTTAGCTTTACCGGGGGGCCTGTTATTACAGAAGTATACAGCTTTCCGTGTGCTGACGGTTTAACTGAAGTCGCCGTTGAGGTAGAAGGTGTGCCGCCATTTGCATACAAAATAACCACAAAAGACGGTGAACCTTTCCTTATAGACAATGGCGATTCAAACATATTTTCATCTCTCGAGCCTGCATACTATAACTTTCAGGTTACTGATGCGTGCAGTAACATATTAAATGCCCAGTTTAATATTAATGCAACTGAGCCTTTAGAAATACAGGCTACAGGCTTTTGTGAAGGCGAGGAGAGCTTTCTTGCTGTTCAGCCATTCTCATTCCTTACTTACGAATGGTATGCTGAATCTGACCCTAATACTATACTAAGCACAACAAACAGCCTTACATTCCCTGCTTTTGACTCTGATACAGATTCAGGGACTTATTTCGTAAGGCTAACCGCAGCTAACCCTGCCTCGTGTATGAATACAGTTTTAGAATATGAACTGCAACCTAACGCATTGCCTAATGCAGGCGAAGATAACGCTGTTGTGCTATGTAATGATGGCAGCAGCCTTAACCTTACGGCATATCTTGTTGGGAATGATACAGGTGGTACATGGGAAGATACTGATTTAACAGGCGCCCTAACAGGAAGTAATTTTGATACAAGTGGCATAACTGCCGGAACCTATAGTTTCCGCTATACGATTAACGGGCTTTGCGGACTTACTGATGATGCAGTTGTAACAATAACACTGAATGATGCTCCGCAACCTCCTGTAGTGGCAGCAGTAAACGATGTTTGCGAAGGAGAAAATGTACAGCTATCATTAACTGAAGAACCTGGTGTAACTTATCAGTGGAACGGGCCGGATGGCTTTACCGCAACAGGGGCGAGTCCGCTTATTACAGGCGCCGGAGTCGCAGCCTCGGGCACATATACCGTTACAGCTACTGCAAACGGATGTACGTCTGATGCATCAAGCGTTGCCGTTACAGTTAACGCACTGCCTGATTTTACTATAGATGGGCAAACCGCACTATGCGAGGGGCAAAGCACCACGCTATCGGTTAACCCCGAAAACTTTAATGCAAATGCTGCTGGGTATGCGTGGTATCGTAACGATGAACTACTGGCGGATGTTACTGATGGTGATATAGAAGTATTTGAAACAGGTACTTATAAAGTAACTGTGAATAATAACGGTTGCGAAACCACAAAACAGCTTGAGGTAGTGCCCGGCACGACCGGTTTTGATATTGTGTTAGAGCAGGGTTGTGTTGATTTTGAATATACACTCTCGGTAGCGAATGCTGATGAAATACCTGATTTAGATTATGTATGGACAGGCCCGGACGGTTATTATTATGTAGGTGAAGAAGCCGTAATTACAGACTTGTCCACAGGCGAATATATGATTACCATAACTAATACTGATGGTTGCAGCGTAACGGCTACTGCTTTGGTAGAAAACACAGGTTGTATGATTCCGAGGGGTATATCGCCAAACGACGATGAATTTAATCAGAATTTTGACCTTTCTAACCTTAATGTAAAAGATATACAGATATTTAACCGTTACGGCTTACAGGTTTATGAAAAACAAAACTATGTAAACGAATGGTATGGCCAGAGCGATAAAGGTGAATTGCCTGCCGGTACTTACTTTTACGTGCTTACTTTAGCCGAAGGTAAAAGAATGACGGGTTGGGTATACCTGCAAAGGCAGGTAAACTAATAAGGTTTATTATTTATTGTCCTCCTCGTTTTCTTCGGCGAGGAGGCTTTCCCTTACTTTTTTAAACAGGTCAGATGAGTAAACAAATTCCACAATAGATTTGTTGCGTGTTTCCAGTATCTGCTCGTTTGTGCCTTCCCACTCCTTAATACCGTTTTTAAGGAAAACAATTTTCTCCCCAATCTGTAATACAGAGTTCATGTCGTGGGTGTTTATAACGGTAGTTATCTCATACTCTTTTGTAATTTCCTGTATCAGTTCATCTATAACTATAGATGTTTCAGGATCCAGCCCTGAGTTAGGCTCATCACAAAAAAGGTATTTGGGGTTGTTTACAATGGCCCTGGCAATTGCCACACGCTTTTGCATACCGCCCGATAATTCTGCCGGATATTTCTTGTTTGCATCTTTAAGGTTAACACGGTCTAAAACCACATTAACCCTCTCCCTTATTTCTCGGCTTCGTTTACTGGTAAACATTTTTAGGGGGAAGCCCACATTGTCTTCAACCGTTAAAGAGTCAAACAGTGCGCTACCCTGAAAAACCATCCCTATTTCGGTACGCAAGGTTCTTTTTTCATCCGGGGTCATGTCAGAATATATCCTCCCGTCAAAAGATATAGTTCCCTTTTCAGGAGTATGGATGCCCAAAAGTGTTTTAAGCATTACGGTTTTACCAGAGCCGCTTCGTCCTATAATAAGATTTGTTTTGCCTGTGTCAAATACTGTAGATATACCCTTTAATACATGGGTATCTCCAAAAGACTTCTCTATGTTATTAACCTCTATCATTAGCTTAACAGTAATTGTGTAATTATATAGTTAACCAGGATTATTACAACGCTGGTCCATACAAAAGATGTGGTACTTGCCTTACCAACCTCCAGCGCGCCGCCCTTCATATAAAAACCGTGGAAAGAAGGTATGGTTGCCAACAGGAAACCAAATACAAACGTTTTTAAAAAGGCGTAGAATACATGAAAAGGTATGAAATCGGTACGTATACCCTGTACAAACTCTTCCATCCCTATAAAGCCCCCATACACGCCGGCCATCATACCGCCAAGTACACCAAGGAACATCGAAACTGAGATTACAAACGGGTAAAGTATAAAGGCAACAATTTTAGGGAATACTAAATAATTAAGTGCATTAACCCCCATAACCTCCAGCGCATCTATCTGCTCTGTTACCCGCATGGTCCCGATACTTGATGTAATGTAAGAACCTGCACGCCCTGCCATGATTATTGAAATAAAAGTAGGGGAGAACTCTAATATTACCGATTGCCTTGTTGCAAATGCAATAAGGGATTTTGGTATTAGCGGATTGGTAAGGTTAAGTGCCGTTTGTATGGCAACCACCCCACCTATAAAGAATGATATGAACGCTACAATTCCTAAAGAACCTATGATGAGGTCATCGATTTCCTTAAAAATCAATGGCTTCATAACCTTCCATTTTACAGGTTTATAAAATATATCTCCTATCATCAGGAAATAGCGCCCAATCTGGTGTAAAGCTTTAATCATTTATGGTAAAAATATCGGCTAAAGTACCGAATTGTACTCACTTATTGATAGTAGTTAATAGTTTTTTAATACTTTCCTTATTAAAAGAGCTTCTGTTTTATCTTCTTCCAGCGGTACTGTTTTACAAACGCAGCCTGCTTTGGTGTAACAAGCATAGGCTTATGCTCGCGGCTTGCTTTAAGATAGCCGTTAATGTAATCTATAAACAGTAAAGGCTTCTTTTTGCGCATTGCGAGTTTAGCCCCTGCTATAGCCGTAATTGTAAGGCTATAACCAAGGGTGTAAAAAGCTTCTCCCTGCTTGTGGCGCGCTGCTTTAGTATAGCTGGCACCCGTAGGCTTTAAGTGCTTTACTTTAAGTTGTTTTAACGTAACTACCTTCCATCCGTAATATTTGGCAAGAAGTTCATCAACAGTGTCCCAACCCATTGCGGGTTTAAGTTTGCCTATTTGAAGGAAACATGCTTTGCGGTAGGCTTTAAAAGCGCCCCTTATATGGTCGGCATCAGTAAGGCTTTCTAAAATCCATTCACCATTTTTTTCTACATAGGCAAAACCACCAGCCATACCCACTTTCACATCCTTTTTAAAGGTATTGATTACAACTTCAAAATAATCAAAGGGAAGAATTAGGTCGGCATCCAGTTTAACTATTATATCATAGTCTTCATCAAGCTGCTCATAGCCTGCATTAAATGCATTAATCACTTTGCTGCCTGGCATGTGTGCCGCTTCTGATTGTTTGTTCACTAAACTAAGCCAGGCGTAATCGTTCGCATACTTGGTAACAATATCAGCGGTGCTGTCGGCAGAATTGTCATTTACCACAATTGCCTTTGCCGGCAAAACTGTTTGCCCTGCAAGCGAATCGAGCATTTTGCCGATACAGGATGCTTCATTATAGGCGGGTATGACAACATAATATCTCATCTGTTATTTCCTCTCTGCATATATAATATAATACCTGGGCGTAATTTTTCGCAACAATGGCCTTATGCCAATCTTACCGGAAGGGTTGGTCCATTTGTGCCTGTCCTTAATTACCCACCCTGTTTTCTCTAAAAGCCAGTCCAGCTGCCAGTCTTCAAATTCATGGTAATGCCTGTCCCACATGTCGGTTTTACTTCGGTATGCCGGGCTGAACCACAGTCGCAATGGTACAGAAATAATCAGTTTATCGCTTTTTATGTGCTGCAACACTGTAAATGGGTTAAGAAGGTGCTCAAAAATTTCAAACGCTGTAAAAACAGTATAATTGTTATTTATGAGTGCTGACTGGTCAAAATCAAGGTCTTCGCCTGTAGTATTTGTTACATTATAACCTTCTTTCTTCATTATCTCAGAGAAAGGATTCGTAATGCCTAAATCAAGGATTTGTTCATTTTTTGAGATATGCTTCTGCAAAAAATCCAGCGTATGTTTATATCTTTTATGTGGAAATGTGTTTTCGTACATGCAATTGCTTTTATGACCTCAAAAATAAATAAAAGTATATTTACAGTTACAATTCAGCCTATCTTTGTTTGCTGCAATATAATTTTAACTTGAAAAGCTCAAATTTACATAAGCAGGCATTATTTTTTACCATAATCAATTATGCCGGTACTGCAATTGGTATCATATCGGCATTGTTCATCTATCCACTTGATTTTGCATTTTCTGGCACTATAAAATTTATAGACACCATTGTGCAGCTGCTTTACCCAATAATGGTTTTAGGAGCATCTCATGCACTTATCCGCTTTTACCCACTGCTTGAAACAGAAAAGAGGAAGCACCTTTTTAATTACAGTGTTTTATCGATAGCGGCATTAAGTATAATAGTGCTGGGTGGTATAATTCTTTACAACCTGTTGTTTGGGTATGAGTATATAAAGTATATCTACATTGCTTTTCCCATAGGTGTCTCGCTTGCTTTTGTAGAGTTATTCCGCAAGCAGGCGCAGGATATCCAGAAACTCGCCCTGCCTACTTTGTATGAAAAGATTATCCCGAAAGTAGTGCTGCCTGTTGTGTTTCTGTTGCTTGTTTATAATTACCTTCAGGAAACGCCCGCGCTGTTAATTTATATGGCCTGTTATATACTGATATTGCTGTTAATAGGCTTTTATATTTATAAATATTTTAAACCGGGATTTACGATGAGGTTTAAACCCTTATTTGAAACCCTGTCCCGAAAAGATTACTACAATTACAGCCTGTATTCATTTGCTGCAAGCCTGGGCTCGCTACTGGCTTTCCGTATAGACGGGCTCTTTATTTTTAACCTGATCTCTGAAGAAGCTAACGGTATTTACGGCAACGGCTCTACTATGGCTGCTACGTTACAGGTGCCTGCGGTGGGTTTGTTCGCGCTATATGCGCCACTGATATCCGACTACATTGCATCAGGTAACATGGCTGACTTAAAAACCAAATACAGGGAAACAGCCCGGTTGCTTTTTTTTATAGGGGGAGTGCTTTTAAGCTGCATCTATCTTGGTATAGATGACTTGTTCAGCCTTTTGCCGGCTAAAGAGGCACTTAAAGAAACAATACCCATAATTTATATTCTTGGCTTTAGCGTTCTGCTTAATATAGCTACAGGCTTTAATACTGAAATGATAAGCTACTCTAAATATTACAGGTTTAATATGATAACCATTGTGTCGCTTATATTCCTTAATGTAGGGCTTAACTTCTTTTTTATCTATAAAACAGATTTAGGCATAACAGGCGTTGCCTATGCTTCACTTATTGCAATGGCTGTATTTAATATAGCAAAGCTTTGGTTTATAAAGGTTAAATTCGGTATGCTGCCATTCGACAGAAAGTTTATGCTGCTGGCATTGGTTTTTGTTTTGTCGGGCATTGGTATTTACCTGCTGCCCGATACAGGTTCTCATTTACTGGACCTTATATATAAAACTGGCCTTTCCGTTGCTGTTAATGTTTTTGCAGCCTACAGGTTAAAACTGGTTTATCAGGTAAATGTGTGGATAGATAAAACCCTGCGCTATACCGGGATTAAATAAGGCCTTATACCCTGTAAACAAAAGCATTTATGTTCATGCCTGCACCTACAGAGGCAAAAAGTAATACATCGCCTTTGTTTATTTCCTGGTTATCTATTTGGTGTTTTATCAGAAGGTCGTATAGTGTGGGTATGGTAGCAACGCTACTGTTGCCCAGTTTGTGTATGCTCATAGGCATAACACCCTCAGGCGGGGTTCTGTCATATAGTTTAAAAAAGCGGTGAATAATAGCTTCATCCATTTTTTCGTTTGCCTGGTGTATCAGCACTTTCGTAACCTCATCTATGGCAATGCCACTTTTGTCAAGGCATTCTTTCATAGCCTGAGGCACATGGTTTAAGGCAAATTCATATATTTTACGGCCATACATTTTTATGTAGCGCACATCAGGATGCAGCTCTTTATTATAAGAATTACCAAAAAACAGAAAATAGGCCTCAGCATGTGTATAGGAAGCCGATTCGTGTGCCAGTATTCCGCCCGGTTCATCGGTTGCTTCTATTATAGTTGCCCCGGCACCATCGCTGTATATCATGCTGTCGCGATCATGTGGGTCTACCACCCGGGATAATGTTTCGGCGCCTATAACAAGGCATCGTTTTGCCATGCCTGCCTTAATATAAGCCTGGGCCTGTATTACACCCTCTACCCACCCGGGGCAGCCAAATAATATGTCATAAGCCACACATTTGGGGTTTTTAATGCCAAGGCTGTGCTTAACGCGGGTAGCAAGGCTTGGTACCATATCCGACTGTATTGCACCACTTTTCACATTACCAAAATTATGCGCAAATACAATATAATCTATCGTTTCTTTATCAATATTGGCATCATCTATTGCCCTTTGGGCAGCCAAGTAAGCAATATCAGAAGTAACCATATCATCATCAGCATAACGGCGTTCTTCTATTCCCGTAATCTGTTTAAATTTTTCTGCAACAACTTCATTACTGTAGTTAAGGGGCAAGCCAGCCTCGTCATAAAAAGAATGCTTTGCAAATTCCAGATTGGTTACTATTGTATTCGGGATGTAGCTTCCGCTGCCTGTTATCCTGATATTCATACTTTACTTTTTAGCTAAGTTAACTAATAATATTACAGCAACAAACGCAAAATGCTATGCAGGCATAATAATTATTTTATATTTTAAAGATGGCTTCATAAGTTAAATATTTCGCAATTTAAGTCTCTGATAATTTTATTTTCATAACTGTAGCTATAGATGCAGCCCTAGTTTTGATTCTTTCTGAATTAGCTCCGGTAAAGTTTTTATCTGTAGCAGCATAAAAATGATTCAGCCAGATTTCAAAATGTTGTGCAGTTAGCTGTTCTTTTGCGTTGAGGTCTAAATGAATCTGCAAAACATTCTTTTTATAGCCGCCTGTGTAAAACAAAGTTTGTTCCCAAAAATCAGCAAGGTGTGGCAGGTGCGCTTCAAGGTCAATTTTAGCAATCTCAGTAAAGATATAGCTTATGGCAGGGTCGGCAAGCAGCCTGCCGTAAAAGGCACGCATCAGCAGCAAAAGGTCGTCGCGGGTTTTTATGTCGTGCATGGTTGAATTAATTAAAATTGGTTATAAGAGTCTTATTTTAAAACCATAGATTTCATTTTCAGCTTCTTTAAATAGAAGTAAAATTTTGTCTACGTAAGCTTCTATGTTTGTTCTACTAATTTCGAAATTTTTCCAAACTAATGTTAGTGGCATTTCAATTTCGTTTAAACAATCCCATAAAGCATCGAGATTTCTGCCATAATAATCAGGCAGTTTTAAAATGTGTTTTATTTCCGCTTGAAAATCTTCAGCAGTTTTTAATTTATTGCCTTCAAGTATTATTTCCATTATATAGACATATAATTTTATTTTAATAAAAAAGCTGCCATAAGGCAGCTTTCAATATTCTAATAGATTTAACTTTCCATATACGCCTCAATGGGCGCGCAGGAGCAAACCAGGTTTCGGTCGCCATAGGCATCATCTACTCTGCGTACTGATGGCCAGAACTTATTTTCGTGAAGGTAATCCAGCGGGAATGCCGCTTTTTCCCTTGTGTACGGAAGTGTCCAGTTGTCAGTGGTCAGCATTGCAAGTGTATGCGGTGCATTTTTCAGTACGTTTTCTTTATCCTCTGCGGTAACTTCCTCAATTTCTTTACGGATGGCAATCATCGCATCGCAAAAACGGTCAAGTTCCTCAAGGTTCTCACTCTCTGTAGGCTCTATCATCAGTGTTCCGGCTACAGGGAAAGATACCGTTGGTGCATGGAAGCCATAGTCCATAAGCCTCTTGGCAATATCGGTAACTTCAATACCTTTTTGCTTGAACGGACGGCACTCAATGATCATTTCGTGTGCAGCCCTGCCCATTTCACCTGTATAAAGGGTTTCGTAGTGGCCTTTTAGCCTTTCTTTTATATAGTTGGCATTGGCAATAGCATATTTGGTAGACATTGTTAAGCCTTCTTCGCCAAGCATGGTTATGTAGCCGTAAGAAATTAGGCAAACAAGCGCAGAACCCCATGGTGCAGCCGAAATTGCCGTAATGGCATTGCTGCCGCCTGTTGGTATTACAGGGTTTGTAGGCAGGAAAGGCACAAGGTGCTCTGCCACGCATATAGGGCCAACACCGGGGCCGCCGCCACCGTGTGGTATGGCAAATGTTTTGTGCAGGTTAAGGTGGCAAACATCTGCGCCAATGGTAGCAGGGTTGGTAAGCCCTACCTGGGCATTCATGTTAGCGCCGTCCATATACACCTGTCCGCCGTTATCGTGAACTATTTTGGTTATTTCTTTAATAGATGCTTCATACACGCCATGTGTAGAAGGATAGGTTACCATAAGGCAGGCAAGCCTGTCTTTATATTGCTCTGCTTTAGCCCTAAGGTCATCTACATCTATATTTCCGTTTTCAGATGTTTTGGTAACCACTACCTGCATACCTGCCATAGTAGCGGTAGCCGGGTTGGTTCCGTGTGCCGATGCCGGTATAAGGGCAATATCCCTGTGGTGGTCGCCACGCGACTGGTGATAGGCGCGTATAACCATAAGCCCTGCATACTCACCCTGAGCGCCTGAGTTTGGTTGTAGGGTAGTACCTGCAAAACCGGTAATAACGTTTAACTGCTCTTCCAGTTTTTTAAGCATTATCTGGTAGCCTTCTGCCTGTTCTACAGGGGCAAACGGGTGGATACTGTTCCAGTACGGTAAGCTTAGCGGAAGCATCTCGGTAGCCGCATTCAGCTTCATGGTGCAAGAGCCAAGCGATATCATAGAATGGTTAAGCGCAAGGTCTTTACGCTCCAGCATCTTAATGTAACGCATTAAAGCTGTTTCCGAGTGGTATTTGTTGAATACCTCATGCTTAAGGAAATCGCTGGTGCGCTGAACAGATCCTGGTATTGCCGTTTCGTCCAGTAATTTGGTAATAACATCGGCTTCTTTTCCGTCTGCTGTAGCAAACACTGAAATTATGTCGTTAATATCTTTAAGGGAAGTGGTTTCGTTAAATGAAATCGAGATGGTTTCCCTGTCTACATAATAAAAGTTTATTTGTTTTGCTTCGGCAGCAGGCTGCACTTTTGCAACATCAGCTTTTACAACTATAGTGTCAAAAAACGCTGTGTTTACCTGATATACGCCAAGTTTATTAAGCGCATCGGCAGTAGTTACCGCAGAGCGGTGCACTTTATCGGCTATATAATTAAGCCCTTTTGGCCCATGATATACGGCATACATACCTGCCATTACGGCAAGCAGTACCTGCGCAGTACAAATGTTTGAGGTAGCCTTTTCGCGTTTAATGTGCTGCTCGCGAGTTTGCAGTGCCATGCGCAGTGCACGGTTACCGTTGGCATCAATAGTTACACCTATAATCCTGCCGGGCATGCTGCGTTTGTATTCTTCTTTAGTGGCAAAGAACGCCGCATGAGGTCCGCCATAGCCCATAGGTATGCCAAAACGCTGTGTAGTTCCTACTACAACATCGGCGCCAAGCTCTCCCGGAGGCGTTAGCTTAACAAGGCTTAATATATCGGCAGCTACTGCTGTTTTAATATCTTTTGCTTTTGCTTTTGCTATAAATGAAGCATAGTCATATACTTGCCCGAATTTACCCGGATATTGCAGTATGGCTCCGAAATATTCTTCAGAAAAATCAAACTCTTCATGGTTGCCTACTACAAGCTCAACACCGATAGGGGTAGAGCGTGTTTGCAGCACACTAAGTGTTTGCGGAAGTATCTCCTCCGAAACAAAAAATTTGTTTGCGTTATTTTTTTTCTGGTCGCGGGTACGCACATCAAATAAAAGTGCCATAGCTTCGGCAGCCGAAGTACCCTCGTCAAGTAACGAAGCATTTGCTATTTCCATTCCGGTAAGCTCTATTACCGTAGTCTGGAAGTTTAGGAGTGCTTCAAGCCTTCCCTGTGCTATTTCAGCCTGATATGGTGTATAAGCTGTATACCAGCCCGGGTTTTCGAAAATGTTACGTTGTATCGGGCCGGGCACTATGGTAGAGTGGTACCCAAGGCCAATGTAAGACCTGTATATTTTGTTTTTGCCGCCCAGTTCCCTTATATGGTTCATGTACTCAAATTCCGTCATGGCAGGATCCAGCTTTAATGGCTCCTTAAGGCGGATATCATCCGGCAGGGTTTCATATATAAGCTGGTCTATAGATTCTGCACCAATAACACCAAGCATATGCTCAAGGTCGCTTTCCCTCGGGCCAATGTGTCTTAAAGCAAAAGCATCTGTTCTCATAAAATTCGTTGCGTGTTTTAAAGGCACAAAAGTAATTATTTATCTTCAAATTAAAATCTGTTTCGGGGCTGTATTTTGTGAATTTTTCATTGTAAAACAATTACTTTTAACACATTGATTATTTTTATGTGATGAAGGCACTGCGCAGGCTATTCGGCATTTACATACACGGCAGCATACATGTGGCTTTTGCCGTACTGGCACTTACACTTATGACGCTGCATATGTTTGCCCTGCCCTTTGATAGTATTGCGGCATGTTTTGCTTTTTGCGGAACGGTTGCCGGATATAATTTTGTAAAATATGAAAGCCTTTTCCGCCACCGCAAACCGATAAGCACTCAGGTAAAGCTATATGCTGTTATAACTGTTGTTGCAGGTATTGGTGCAGGCATAAGCTTTTTAATGTTAACAAGGCCGGCACAGCTTTGGGGATTGTTCTTTTTCGGGCTTACATTGCTTTATACCGTACCTTTTTTCCCGAACCGCAAGAACATGCGCAACTGGACCGGTATCAAGATTTATATGGTAGCGCTTTGCTGGGCAGGTATAACAACGCTGCTTCCGCTGCTTAATGCCGGTGTTGCCATCACTCAAGATGTGCTGCTTAAATTTGTGCAGCGGTTTGCACTGGTAATAATCCTTATCCTGGTCTTTGAGATAATAGACTCTAAGGAAGACGACCCGCTCCTAAAAACGGTACCCCAGCGCATAGGTGTAAGGAATACTAAAAAGGTCAATATTATATTGCTAATCCTTTTTTACTGCCTTGAATTCTTTAAAACAGATGTTGATGCAAAACAGTTGGCTGTAAATGTGGTTCTTGTAGTGGCAACTGCCTTATTTACTCTTTATGCAACACCGGAAAGGCCAAAATACTATACGTTATTCTGGGTAGAGAGTATTCCTATTTTCTGGCTTGGGCTGGTATTGCTTGTTTCGCATTTTTAGAGATTGCCTAACGCATCATGCAGGTTGCTATATTTGAATTGAAACCCTGCCTGTTGCAGCCTTGCCGGAATAACATTACGGCTTTTTAGTATCAGTTCTGTTTCTGTGCCAATAATTGCTGCACCAACCTCTAATAAATTTTTACTTAGCGGAATACCAAAAGGCATGTTCACTTGTTTGCGTACAGCCTTCATAAAATCGGCATTGCGTGTTGGTGCAGGTGAAACTATGTTTACCACGCCCTGCATTTGCTTTTCAAGTATAAATTCAACAGCCCGTGCAAAATCTTGCTCATGAATCCAGCCTACAAACTGCCTGCCGTTTCCCTGTCTGCCGCCGAAGCCAATTTGTGCTAACCGTTTTAGTATAGGGTAGGCGCCACCTTTTTTGCCTAAAACTATAGAAGTGCGTAAGGCAGTTTTCAAAGTCTTGGGAGTTTCAGTCATAAAAAAGGCACGCTCCCACATTTTGGCAACATTCATAGAAAAGTCAAACCCTGTTTCGCCCGTTTCCTCATCCATCTGCTTGTCTAAGCTGTGCCGGTATATGGTTGCAGTACTTGAGTTAAGCCAGTGCGCAGGCGGCTTTTTACAGCCAAGCACTGCCTTATTTAGCAATGTTGTACTATCAACCCGAGAGGCCATTATCTCGCTTTTGTTGCGCTCGTTATAGCGGCAATCTACCGATTTGCCTGCTAAATTTATGAGTGCGTCGGCTCCTTCCAGTTCACTTTGCCACCCTGTCATGGTTTTAGCATCCCAGTTTATATAACGCACATTACCTGATGCATTTGCTTTGCCCCGGGTTAGGACTACAATATCTGTAACCCTGTCTTTAAAATGGTTTACAAGCACCTGCCCTAAAAAACCTGTGCCTGCGGCGATGACTATTTTTTTCATGGTTGTGTAATGTTTAAGTATTTTGTAATGCAATAGGTTAACCTCGCAAAATAACAGGCAATGAGCATTGGTATAACAAACAGTGTGATGATAATAAAATCGTTTGCCCGATAATCAAGCCATGAAAAGTAAGTGATGGTTAAGCTTGTCACTGCGGCAATCCAGTAAAGGATTATCCCTTTTTGCAGGCGTGGGCTAAGCTTTTTATAGTAACTGTAGCTGACTATCAGTGCGATAATTAACTGTAGTGGCCCCAAAAGTATTTGTGCATACATACCCAATAGTACTGTGATATACAGCAGTAAAGTAGTGATTAGAGCTATTACATTTATTTTATGTAGTGTTTTCATGGCTATGGATTTAAGATTATAGCAAGGGCAATCAGTCGATAGGCTGCCCATGTAAAGCATAAGTAGGGTGGAAGCTCCAGTATTTTAATCCTGCGGTAGTGTTCTGCAAACATGAAGGTTACTGTAATGCCGAACCAAGCTAGGTTTATTGTTTCGGGAAGAGTGATGAAGCTGTTAATTAATAAAATTGGCAATAACACGATAGAACCTGCCAAAGAAACCGTCATTACATTGCCTAAGTAATTTAGTATTGTTTTATTGTCCAGCTTATACAGAAAAATAAGCTGAAAACCCAACTGCCCTGCAGCAAGTATTACCTCGCGGCCAAAACCCCCTTTCGGGATAGGTAGTAATGCAGTATAACTAAATAGGGTTACAGCGGTTACTATGGTGGCAAAAAGTATAAAGGCAACGCGGTAGCGATAGCTGAAAGCAGGCGTACATTGCAGTACATTATTATTCTTTTTACCGGGAATAATTACCTTGCGGTTATAAGAAATAAAAGAGTATAGCTTTTTAAGTAAGAATTTTATCGGTTTAATATTCCCGACAGTACTCACAATGGGGAAAGAGTTTCCTATTACTTTTATCAGGCTGTCAACGCCATAGGTAACAGTATTGTTTTCCCGGTCTATCAGGGCAATTTCATTAACTGCTTTCTCAGCATCTACAAAGGTTAGTTCGCTATCATTGAGTTCAGAATAAGGTTTTCTTCCCTTATTGTCGAGCATACCGTTTTTAACAAATGCTCCTGTATAAGCCTGACAGAGTGGGCAGTCTTCATCATATAGAAGGGTTTGATTGGCAAGTGTTTTCATATCAAATCAAATGCGTTTGTAAATATTAAACTTTCAGAATAAATTGAAATTTATATTTAAATTTTTTACCTCATGATCTTCATAACAAGGCGTGCCATCCAGTTGTCTTTCATTTCGGTAACTTTCTCTATCATGTTATCTGCTTTTAATACAAAATCATAAAGCTCACCTGTTTTTTTGGTAAAATGTTTTGCCTCAGCTGATTTATCGTCTTTAACCCCACTCGAAACATCTTTAAGCACTTTAAGGGCAGGCTTAATTTCGCGGCGGCTGCGCTCTTTGGCAATTTTTACCGCCAGTTCGTCAAGGTCTTTTTCGGCAATAAAGTATTCTTTGCGCTCGCCCGGCTTCAAGTCTTTATAAATAATTCCCCAATCCATAAGCGCGCGCAGGTTCATACTGGCATTACCACG
>NZ_JAMWYY010000001.1 GCF_024305175.1 Flavobacterium sp. | reverse complement strand
AACATTCTACTTTTGACATTAATATTAGTTGTGAGCAGATTTTACTAATTATTAACTAATTTAATTTATCCAAACTAAAATGAAAAAAGGAATTTTATTATTCGCCGTTACACTATTTGCTATCAGCTTTACTTCTTGTAGCAATGATTCGGATCAAACCGAAAACAATCAAAACAATCAAATGGTAATGAAGTCAGACTGGCCAAAAGTTAAAGAGGGTGGCGTAAAAACAGTCTGGACAATCGGCCGTAAATCAAGAGGCTGTGATGGTATAGGAATATGCAGGCATGAAAAAACTTCAGGCTACATCAAATTTGAGCAGGGTACTTTAAACTTTACACTGGCAAAGTCATCAGCTGACAGGGATGTTCTGGCATATGTTTCTCCTGCACCCAATTCTAATGGTTTTTCACTTTTGATAGATGACGCCGGTATGGAAAAAGTAAAGAAATACTTTGATTCAGAGGCGCTTGTACTTGAAGAAGATTACCAGTTTACGCTACAGGATACTGACTCTGATGTAGAAGTTAATATTGACTACCTGATTAAAGCAGGTACCTATAACTTTACTTATGACAGCACTTATGGTTGCTATGAAATAGTATTTAATGACTAAGATTAACTGAAATGAAAATTTTATCATTATTATTTCTCTGCATGGTGGGTTTAACTGTATCTGCACAGGGTAACAGCAGGCTGTATCTGGAAAAATATGGTATTTATAAAGATTCTATCAATGAATTGTCTTTTAAAAACGAAGAAGAATTTAAAAAGTTTATAAGCGCTTTTGAAGTTGAAGAAGGATTTGAATTACCTAAATTCTTAATAATTGACAATACTGGTAAGTTATTAAAACATAGGTTGGATGTTCTGATCAGTCAATGCGGAAAAGGCGATGTAAGTGGCTTAAAAAAGAAGTATTTTAAAGATCTTCCTGATTTAAAAAGATTAAATACTTATTTAAATGAACAGCTTGTAACCCCTCAGGGAAATAACTTTATTGTAATTTTTATATGGCACGAAGCTGCAGACAAATACAATAAGCATACTTTTGAAACTTACCATGCATGGAAAGAGGATGATAATATTACATTTTATTTTCTTGATCTAAACGTTACAAAATAAAAGTTCTGCTCACAACAAAGTACAGCAAAAAGGGCAATTAGTTTAATTAAACTGATTGCCCTTTTTTATTTAAAGTTCACTGTTTGAAGTATGTTTACAATAGAACTGCTTATATATTCTACACCAATAGCAATAACAATAAAGCCAATAATCCTGGAAATTGCCACAATGCCAGAAGCGCCAAGTATACGCGACAGGTAATGCGCACTGCGCATAATAAGAAAAATGCTTATAGCTACAGCAAACATGGCAGAACATGCAATTACCTGTTCTGTAATGCCGGTATATTCCTGATATAAAGCTATCAGGAGCGATATAGAGCCCGGTCCTGCCAGCATAGGTATGGCAAGTGGTGTAAGTGCAATGTCGTTACGTTTTTGCGCATCATTCTCTACTTCTTTGTTAATACCCCTTGTTTTACTGAATTTACCTGTAAGCAGCGAAAACCCGCTGTTTACAATTATAAAACCTCCCGCAATGCGAAGCGCGTTAATACTTATGCCAAAAAAATTAAGCACATACTGCCCCACAAAAAAGGATATAAGCAAAATAAGGAAAACATTAATAGCCGCCCATAGCGATATACGGGAGCGTTCGGCTTTGGTGTCATCCTGCGTAAGGCCTACAAATATAGGCACAGCACCTAAGGGGTTAATTACAGAGAAAAGTGCAGCAAAAATGTATATAAATAGTTCCATGTAGTTAGGTTAGTACCACAAATATATTATTAAATACTTTACAACCCTACTACTATCAGTTTAGTGAAATGGTTTTTACCTGAGATATAATCCTGCCATCCGGGCCAATGCCTTCTATGAGAACCTTTACAGAATCCTGCTGGCTGTAAGGCATAGATACTTTAAAGTGCCCCTTTTCGTCGGTTGCTATTATAGGCTCCCACCCAATAATACCAAAGTTCTCAAACCCTTTTGTGGTGGTAGATAGGTACTGGCTGTTTTTAAAGGTATCTATAATACTGAAACCTTCTGCAACCATAAATGAAGTAGGCGATTTTGTTTTCGCTTTTGAGCTGATATTTTTCTTCATGTATATTTTTATGATACCCTCCCGGTTATCCACACTGGGTACTGTAGCATGCTGGTTTACATAAAACTCATCAACATCAGATGTCTGCATCATAAACAATATATCATAGTCCATCACAATTATATTGTCTATATATATCATCGGGGTAGTTTTTTGTCCGTTAATGGTCCTCACGCTCCTGCCCGTTATACTTACCGAACCACCATTTATAGTCACGTCAAAACCATGATAGCGTATCAGGTCGGTTATGTAAAAGAAACTCCTGCTGTCAGTTTCGGTTATTTTATAGGGCCGAAGTTGTGAGTTACCAAAGGCAGTTTTATATTTAAGCCGGGTAGGGTCAGCCTCTATTTTAACCTCTTGCAGCATGGTAGCGTTAGTGGGAGCGAGATAGTCGGGTAATTCAGGAAATTGTCCTGCAACAGCTGTATTGGTGTCAGTACACAAAGAAGCTACAGGCTTATATGATTTATTGTATGTCCGTTTGTTATTAAATATCTGCGGATATAACTTTACTTCTTTCTTTTCATCTCCCTTAAGCAGTATAAAATCCAGTTTTGTAGAGTCTGCAAGGATAAGATGGTCTAAATAAAACTCGTTGTTATTGTCTATTTCAACTATTTCATCAAGTTGTCCGGAAAGTGACGAAACACGCAATTTATATTTTCCCGATCCGGGTATATTCTGATTGATTTTGCCTTTAAGCGCCAGCCCGATATCAAAAGTATAAGTACTGGAAGGCGGATTACTCTTGATGTTTGCCCATTTGTATTTGCTGCTTTTGCCCATTAAAAACAGGTCAAGCTCATACTGGTTGCGGCGGTTAGCATCGCTTAAATAATTTCTTGCGGCAATACCCTGGCTGCTGTAAAGATAAGGGGCAAGCAAAAGTGAATTATAAATATCGCTTTCTTCGTTTACGGTGAGCGTATTTGAAGGAAGCATAGAAATACTAAGGTTCATATTCGGAGCATATACATCTCCGGATAGCTCTATATTACCTTGAGCGTCTTTTGTATAGGACAGGTTTATGTTGTTGCTGTTAGTTTTCGGATAAATGTAGAAAACCCTGTTAGCCAACTCATTTAAATTACCGTCCAGTATGCGTATTGTATTAAGTCCTTCAAATAGGTCAGTATTATTTATAACCAGTACTTCTTCATTTTTGCCTGAGTCGAATTTTACATCAAAAATTACCGACTTTTCATCTTTGTGTGCTACAAGAAATAATGAATTATTATTTTTATCAGTTTTTGCGGTACGTACTTTTACAATAGTTTTTCCGGGCATTGCAAAGCTGTTCACCTCTAGTGCTATTCCCGTTAACTGCGGATAAGGCAATGGCTGGCTATGTTCTGTCCCGTTTACTTTTACTTTTAGGGTATTTACTTTGCCTGTTTCCGGCACGTAATCAAATTTCCCGAAACCTTTATCATTAATTGCAACGGTTTTTAATACTGTGCCTTGTGAGTCTATAAGATAGGCTTCCTCCAAAACGGTAACCGGCCTGTTGTTACAGTCGGTAACGTTTATACCTATGCTGTTGGCTACACCGGCTATCAGTTTACCGCCTTCGGGGTGTAATGCAATATTTATCTGCGAATAGTTTGGTGCATTCAGTAAAGAAGGTGCATTTTTATTTATAACCCTTATTTCTTTTACAAAAGACTCATCCTCGCTGAAGTTATTCATCCAGTTTGTGTAAAACTGTACGTAATACCTGCCCGTCGGCATATCAGGCTGTAGCTGAAAGCTGCCGCTGAAAGTACCCATATTGCCATACAATAACTGGCTGTCTAAAACTTTACCGGAATCATCTATAAGATTTGCAAAAATATTAATACAGGAGTAGAAAGGTTTTCCTGTTTTACGGTGGTACAAATACCCTTTAAACCATACTTTTTCATCGGTAAGGAAAACATCTTTATCAAAATGTGCATGGATGTTCTCTCTTTCCAAAAAGAAGTAATCATTTAAAACTTTACTGATTTCTTCTTTTTTTGCTTCCTGAGCTAAAGTTAAATAAGGTGTAATGCAGGAAATGAAAATAAAGATATAAAGCGTCTTTTTCATTAATGTGTAATTAGTGTTGGAAATGTTTTTGCTAAAATAATAATGTTATTATAATAGCGGCAGCCATAAATGTTAAAAAGCAAAAGGGAGATGTGAAATACATCTCCCTTGTTATATATTGCAGTTTGATGCAAATTACATCATACCCGGCATACCGCCGCCCATTGGCATACCGCCGCCGGCATTTTCTTCTTTAATGTCTATAAGGGCACACTCTGTGGTTAGTATCATACCCGCAACAGAAGCAGCATTTTCAAGCGCTACACGTGTTACTTTTTTAGGGTCTATAATACCAGCGCTAAGCATATCAACATACTCATCTGTTTTGGCATTATAACCAAAATCAGCAGTACCTTCGGCAACCTTAGCTACTACTACAGAACCTTCAAGGCCTGCGTTCTCTACAATGGTGCGTAGCGGTGCCTCTACAGCGCGCGATACAATCTGTATACCTGTAGCCTCATCACCATTTTCAGCATGAATGTTGGCAAGAACCTGCTTAGCCCTTAGTAATGCAACACCACCACCGGCAACAATACCTTCTTCTACGGCAGCCCTTGTGGCGTGTAATGCATCATCAACACGGTCTTTTTTCTCCTTCATTTCCACTTCGCTTGCAGCACCTACATAAAGTACGGCTACACCACCGGCAAGTTTTGCCAGGCGCTCCTGTAGTTTTTCCCTGTCATAGTCAGATGTTGTAGCTTCCATCTGCGATTTGATCTGGTTAACACGGTTTTTTATCATGTCCGCATCACCTGCACCGTTAACTATAGTAGTGTTATCTTTATCTATGGTCACTTTTTCGCAGGTACCCAGCATATCAAGTGTGGCATTCTCAAGAGTATAGCCCTGCTCTTCTGCAATAACGGTACCGCCTGTAAGGATTGCAATATCTTCAAGCAACGCTTTTCTCCTGTCGCCGAATCCCGGAGCTTTAACAGCCGCGATTTTAAGCGCACCACGAAGTTTGTTTACCACAAGTGTTGCAAGAGCCTCACCATCTACATCTTCTGCGATGATAAGAAGCGGTTTACCGCTTTGTGCTACCGGCTCAAGTACCGGAAGCAGGTCTTTCATAGAAGATACTTTTTTGTCATATAGTAAAATGTATGGCCTCTCAAGTTCAGCCTCCATTTTTTCTGAATTTGTTACGAAATAAGCCGAAAGGTAACCCCTGTCAAACTGCATACCTTCCACAACATCTACATAAGTATCTGTACCCTTAGCTTCTTCAACGGTAATAACACCTTCTTTACCAACTTTACCGAAAGCTGTAGCTATAAGCTCACCGATAGCTTCGTCGTTATTGGCAGATATAGAAGCTACCTGCTTAATTTTATCTGTAGAAGTACCTACTTCTTTTGTTTGCTTAGAAAGGTCTGCAACAATTGCCTCAACAGCTTTGTCTATACCACGCTTCAGGTCCATAGGGTTTGCACCTGCGGCAACGTTTTTAAGGCCTTCTTTCACTATAGCCTGTGCAAGTACAGTTGCTGTTGTAGTACCGTCACCTGCAAGGTCGTTTGTTTTAGAGGCAACCTCTTTAACCATTTGTGCACCCATGTTTTCAATCGGGTCGGTAAGCTCAACCTCTTTAGCTACAGATACACCATCTTTAGTTACTGTTGGCGCTCCAAACGATTTGCTGATGATAACATTACGTCCTTTAGGGCCTAATGTTACCTTAACAGCATTAGCCAATGCATCTACACCACGCTTTAAACCGTCGCGTGCTTCAATATCAAATTTTATTTCTTTTGCCATTGTATTAGTTGTTATTGTTTTTAAATATTAAACTGTTTTTTAGATTACTGCGAAAATCTCGTCTTCTTTCATTATCAGGTAATCTTTACCTTCAAATTTAAGCTCTGTGCCTGCATACTTGCCATAAAGAACAGTATCGCCCACCTTAACGGTCATCTCATAATCTTTGCTGCCGTTGCCTACGGCTACAACAACACCTTTCTGCGGTTTTTCTTTTGCAGTGTCAGGAATAATGATTCCGGAAGCAGTTTGTGTTTCTGCAGCAACCGGTTCAACCAGAACACGGTTTGAAAGCGGTTTAATGTTTAAAGCCATATAATTTAAAATTTTGTTTGTTATTAAAGTTTGACGCTTTCTGTTTTTTCAGAAATTATGCCAATTGAGAAAACTGACAATTAGTGCAAAAAAAAATGCCAGCATGTCAGTGCCGGCATTTGTGTATATATTATACAATATTGTTATTGCTGAGGTGCAGGCTCTTGTGCAGGTGTAGTAGCCGGAGCCGGTGTGGCAGCGCCTTCACCCTGTGCAGGAGTGGCAGGAGTTGTTGCAGCAGGTGCAACGACAGACTCATCTATATATTTATTGTCTCCGCCGTAGCTGTTAGAAAAGCTTAGTGTAGACAGAATGATAAGAACTACAAGTGCAGTAGCAAGGAACCATGTACCTTTATCCAGAAAGTCAGAAGTCTTCTGTACGCCACCTACTACCTGAGATCCGCCAAACGATGAAGAAAGACCACCACCTTTTGGATTTTGTACCATGATGAATATTATCAGTAAAAGGCAAACAAATGCTATCAGTGCTAAAAATATTGAAAATCCCATTTCTATACTTAATTATTATTTTGTTGTAAATTTTTGATTTCTGAAATACGGTCTGCAAAGAAAACACTTTTTTCCGGATATTTCAAAATTAAAATTTCATAAGCCTGTATGGCTTTTGTATATTTTTTTTGCTCCAGGTAAACTTTTGCGAGCGTTTCTGTCATAAGGCTGCTGTTGTCTGCTGTTTCGTTTATTGTGGCAGGCGCAGGCGTTATGGTTTTTGACGGTACAATTTTAGGGTTCGACTCTATAAAACGGTCTATAAGGTCGAGTTTTTTAACAAGCCCGTTTTCATCTTCCTGCTTCTCTGGCTGCGGTATGCTTTCTTCACGCTTTACAGGAGCTATTTTAGAAAGCTGCAGCCATTCACTGAACGAATGTGTTTCTTCTTTGCTGAATGGTAGTGGCTTGCCTATTTCGAGTTTTTGTTCTGCCTCTGTTAGCGGGCTTTCGCTTACAGTTTCAGCCGCAGTACTTGCTTTTTCAGGCTGTGTTGCTTCCGACTCTTTAATGGTAAGTTTTATAGACTCTTCCAGCTTGTTTACAGGTTCGGCAGGCTTTTGTTCTTCAGCTTTTATTTCTTCGATATAGTTGACAGCAATTTCTTCAACAGCTTTTTCTGCCGCTTCAAAACAATCCTTCTCTATACTCTGAAACTGCTCTGAAGTAATAAAATCAAACAGCACCGACCTATCGGTTGTGTAGGCTGCCGTTTTTTTAAGCTCGGTATTATAACGGAAGCTGTCGTTATTATATAAACCTTTTAAATAAATAGCACGCGCACTTTGCAGGAAAGGAAACTCGGCAAGTATCTTTTCCAGTTCAACAGTCTGCTTCTCGTTTAATGAGGAGGGCCTGTTAAGCAGCGCTATGTATTCTTTAGTGTTCAAGTTCTTGTTTGATATTTGGGTGTCCGATGTCCGAAGTTAGAGGATCTTTAATAGTTTAGGTATGATATATCGGACTTCCGGCATCCGACATGCGACAATTTACCATTTCGCCAACGATTCATTAAAAATATCCTGTGTTATCCTTTCAAATATCTCATCAAGGGCGGTATTAAGTAACTGACCGCTTAATAGCTGGTCGCCGGGATAATCATAAAAGAAGCTGAATGGCTTTTCAAAATTATCATCTTCTTTCTTTGTGTTGGTAAACCTTACATTTACAGTTACTGTAAGCCTGTTTTGCGCTGCGCGCTGGTCGGCTGTTGCCGTCATAGGGGTAATACGGAACTGTGTTATCTCTCCTTCATAAACAAGGTCGCCTCCGCTATTGGTAAGGCTAAGGTTGGTTTGGTTCTGTATCAGGTCTTGTAACGCTCTTGTAAAAGTTAACTCTACACCGGGCTCTACGATATCGGCGTTGTTCTGAAAGTAGTTCACCTGAAATGTTTCAGCGTCAATTTTTCCGGTTCCTGTAAAGTTATATATGCCGCAACCGTTAAGCATTACAGCTACAACTGCCAGCAATAAAAATTTTATATTTTTCATTAATCTGTTAAAGATCATACTGTTTTATTTTCCTGTATAATGTCCTTTCACTTATACCAAGTTCATCGGCTGCTGCCTTTCTTTTGCCTTTGTTGCGCTCTAATGCTTTTTTAATCAGTTCCACTTCTTTTTCATCAAGGCGCAGTGTTTCTTCCTCTTCAACTGTTTCCGCAAATAGGTAATTCCCGTCATCATCGTCATCCTCATGGTGTTCTACTATAGGTTCCGGCCTGCTTGTATGTTGCGGAGACAGCATTTCATTACGCGACATTTCTTCAAATACCCTGCCTTCTTCCTGCGGGTTGCCATATATACGCTGAATAAGGTTTTTATTAGATTCCTGAACTTTAGCACCGTTACCGTTCTGCATCAGCTCCATTGTCAGCTTCTTAAGGTCGTTAAGGTCGCTGCGCATATCAAACAACACCTTATATAATATCTCCCTTTCATTGCTAAAGTCGCTCTCCGGTTTTTTATCCCTTACCACAGCTGGCAGGTTGGTTCCTGCTTCGGGCAGGTAACCCCTTAACGTGTTGCCTGTAATGTTGCGGTTGGTTTCAAGCACTGATATTTGCTCGGCAACATTTCGCAACTGGCGTATATTACCGCTCCAGCGGTACTTTTGCAGCAGCATTACAGCATCATCCTCCAGCCTTATAGGCGGCATTTTATATTTCTGTGCAAAATCTGATGAAAATTTCCTGAAAAGCAGGTGTATGTCATCTTTACGTTCGCGAAGCGGAGGTAATGATATTTCTACGGTGCTGAGGCGGTAATACAGGTCTTCCCTGAATTTTCCTTTCTCAATTGCCTCTGTCATGTTTACATTGGTAGCTGCTACTATTCGCACATTGGTTTTTTGTACCTGGCTCGAACCTACTTTAATAAACTCACCGTTTTCCAGCACCCGCAGCAGGCGCACCTGTGTAGTAAGCGGCAGTTCTCCTACTTCATCCAAAAAAATAGTACCACCGTCGGCAACCTCAAAATAGCCCTCGCGGGTAGATGTTGCCCCGGTAAAAGCGCCTTTCTCATGCCCGAAAAGTTCACTGTCTATTGTACCTTCCGGTATGGCGCCACAATTTACCGCTATGTATTTGCCGTGCTTGCGGTGCGAAAGGGCATGTATAATTTTCGGGATACTTTCCTTACCCACACCGCTTTCTCCGGTAACCAGCACCGAAATATCGGTAGGGGCTACCTGCATGGCTTTCTCCAACGCACGGTTAAGGCGCGGGTCGTTCCCTATAATTTCAAATCGTTGTTTTATGGCTTGTACGCTTTCCATAAGCCCCCTAACCCCCGAAGGGGGAATTTTATTTAGTATTATTGATTGATTGTTTGAAAGCCCTCTGTATTATCCCCTTTGGGGTTTACGGGGCTTGTCATCATTTCACTGTAACCTATAGCTTCGCCAATAAGGGTGGCCGAAGTACATTCAGTAATTTTTACGTTTACAAAGTCGCCCGGCTTGTAATCGCCCTTAGGGAATACAACGGTAGTGTTTTGCGAGTTGCGTCCGCTCCAGTGCGCATCGCTGCGTTTTGATGGTTTTTCTATCAGTACTTCAACGGTTTGGCCTACAAAACGCCTGGTGCGCTCCCATGCCATTTTTTGCTGAAGGTTTATTATTTCGGTTAGCCTGCGGTTCTTAACCTCTGTTGGTACATCATCTTCAAGTTTTCGTGCGGCAAGTGTACCGGGGCGTTCCGAATAGGCAAACATAAACCCGAAGTCATATTTGCAATGCTCCATCAGGCTAAGTGTGTCCCGGTGGTCTTCCTCGGTTTCGGTAGGGAAGCCTGCTATCATATCCTGCGAAAGTGAAATGTCAGGTATTATACGGTAAATATTATCAATAAGCTCCATATACTCCTCTCGGGTGTGCTGGCGGTTCATGGCCTGCAATATCCTTGTACTGCCACTTTGTACCGGCAGGTGAATGTACTTACATATATTATGGTGCTTTGCCATTACTTCTATCACCTCAAGGTGCATATCCTGCGGGTTAGAAGTGCTGAAACGGAAACGCATTTTAGGGAAGGCAGTAGCCACCATATCCAGTAGTTGTGCAAAGCCCACAGCAGTAGCTTTTTGCATTTCGCTGGCTTTGTCATAATCTTTTTTAAGCCCGCCGCCATACCATAGGTAGCTGTCCACATTTTGTCCCAGCAGCGTTATTTCTTTAAAGCCTCTCTGCCACAGGTCGGCTATTTCTCCCATTATACTTTGCGGCTCGCGGCTACGCTCGCGCCCACGGGTAAACGGCACAACGCAAAAGGTGCACATGTTGTCGCAACCACGGGTTATAGAAACAAATGCGGTAACGCCATTACTGTTAAGGCGCACAGGTGCTACATCTCCGTAGGTTTCTTCTTTACTAAGTATAACGTTAACCGCTTCGCGGCCCTCATCTACCTCTTTAAGCAGGTTGGGTATATCTTTATAGGCATCTGGCCCTACCACCATATCCACAATTTTCTCTTCTTCAAGAAATTTGCTTTTAAGGCGTTCTGCCATACAGCCCAGCACACCCACCTTCATGCCGGGGTTTATTTTTTTTATACTGTTATACTGATCCAGCCTTTTCCTAACGGTTTGCTCGGCTTTATCACGAATAGAGCAGGTATTAACCAAAACAAGGTCGGCCTCCTCAATATTCTGGGTGGTGTTGTAGCCCTGTCCGGCTAATATAGACGCTACAATTTCGCTGTCAGAAAAGTTCATCTGGCAGCCGTAGCTTTCTATAAAAAGTTTTTTGGTATTCTCTGTTTTCTGCTCTAAGACAAGGCTTTGGCCCTGCTTGCTTTCTTCAATTATCTTTTCCATAAATCACTCGGTAGTGCTTTTTTCTGAATTGGCAAAGATACTATTTAATTTGAATTGTATGACAAGATGACAGATTTGTTTATGCGCTTTTAATGGTTTTAAGATTAGTGAGCAGACGTATTATGTATAAGGAAATAAACAGAAAGAAAACCATATTTATGGCAAAAGATGGTGTTATAAAAATAAAGGCAAGCACAAAAGCCAATGCAGTAGCTATAAGGCGGCTTTTGTAATCGTACAGAAGGATCTTGTTTTTTTCGGCTCTTACCATTAACAGTGAGATTAAACTTGATACCCCAATAAAGAACAGTAAGTCCTGATACGGATTTTCCTGCTGCACTACAGATGTTATAACAAGCCCTGCCGAAATAAGCAATCCTAAAAATACCGAAGCGTTATCATAATTAACTGTGGGAAGGTATTCCCTCGCGTTTTCATAAAAGCTCAGGTCGAAATTATCAAATGCTTCGGCGGTCATAAACTGCCCGGTAAGGCATTTTCGTTTAAGCGTATCGATATATTTATGGGGGAAACGGTCGCGGAAATCCATATACAGCCCTAAAAAAAGTTTTTCGGCATTATCCGGTACCGGAATTACCGATTTATAAAAATCGAGTTTTATAACAACGTGTTTGCAGCCATCATCCACCTGCACCAACAGGTGTTCGTTATGGGCAATTTTTACAAGCAGGTTGCCTGCATCGTCATAAACCCTTATCCTCCTTGCGTGTGCCCAATTATAGGGTAGTAGTAATTTTAT
The DNA here is from genome assembly GCF_024305175.1 of Flavobacterium sp. Lineage (GTDB taxonomy): Bacteria > Bacteroidota > Bacteroidia > Flavobacteriales > Flavobacteriaceae > Flavobacterium. The sequence continues at coordinate 120,240 of NZ_JAMWYY010000001.1, read as the reverse complement.
TTCCATCTGTTTCATAATCAGCTTCTTTTTTTGGATGTTATTACAAGATACAAAAAATATTTATTTTACATCAATTTGTAATTTGTAGGTATTTTCAGCGTATACTTAAGGTTAATCTTTTCCAAAAAACTATGCATTTAATTGTGCAGAAATCTAATATTTAAAAAATTCGCATACTTTTGCGCTCAAACAAATGTATGATGGCAAAGAATTTAGTGATTGTTGAGTCGCCTGCAAAGGCAAAAACCATAGAAAAATTTTTAGGGAAAGATTATCAGGTGGAGTCAAGCTACGGACACATTGCCGACCTTCCGTCAAAGGAAATAGGTGTGGATGTAGAGAATGGCTTTAAACCTAAGTATGAAGTTTCTCCCGATAAAAAAGCTTTGGTTAAAAAACTCAGGGATCTTTCTAAAAATGCCGAAATGGTTTGGCTGGCAAGTGATGAAGACCGCGAAGGGGAAGCTATTGCATGGCACCTTGCGGAAGAATTGAAGCTGGACAGGAATAAAACAAAACGCATTGTTTTTCACGAAATTACCAAGACCGCCATACAAAAAGCCATAGAAAACCCGAGAGGTATAAATTATGACCTTGTTAACGCACAGCAGGCGCGCCGCGTGCTCGACAGGCTTGTGGGGTATGAGCTTTCACCGGTATTATGGAAAAAAGTTAAGAGTGGGCTTTCGGCAGGCAGGGTGCAGTCGGTATCTGTACGCCTTATAGTAGAGCGTGAGCGCGACATCCAGAATTTTAAGCCGGAAGCAACCTATAATATAAGTGCTGAGTTTAGCAATGAGGCAGGAAAAACATTTAAGGCAAAGCTGCCCAAAAGTTTTTCTACCAAACAGGAAGCAAAAGATTTCCTTAATAAAAACATTGGTTCTATATATAAGGTTTCAGACCTTGAAACCAAGCCGGCAAAAAAATCGCCTGCCGCACCATTTACCACTTCTACCTTACAGCAGGAGGCAGCGCGTAAACTGTACCTGCCCGTTGGAGTAACCATGATGCTGGCACAAAGGCTTTATGAAGCGGGGCTTATTACCTATATGAGGACAGACAGCGTTAACCTTTCGCAGGAAGCTATGGCTGCTGCCGAAGACGAAATAACAAGATCTTACGGTAAAGAGTTTAGCAAGCCGCGCAACTATGCTACCAAAAGCAAAGGTGCACAGGAAGCACACGAAGCCATTCGCCCTACAGATATGACCCGCCACACGGTAAATGTTGACAGGGATCAGGCAAGGCTTTATGACCTTATATGGAAACGCACGGTAGCATCACAAATGAGTGATGCCCAGTTAGAGCGTACCAATGTAAAGATAGAAGCAAATAACCATAACGAAATATTTACAGCATCGGGCGAGGTGCTTAAGTTTGAAGGCTTCCTTAAAGTATATCTTGAAGGCCATGATGATGAGGATACAGAACAGGAAGGCATGTTGCCGGCATTAAGGGTAAGCGAAAAGCTTTTGGCAAACGGTATTACCGCTACAGAGCGCTTTAGCCGCCCGCCTGCACGATACACCGAAGCATCATTGGTTAAAAAGCTGGAAGAGCTTGGTATTGGGCGCCCGTCAACCTATGCGCCAACCATTTCTACCATTATCAGCAGGAATTATGTAGAGAAAGGAAGTTTTGAAGGGCAGGAGCGTAACTATACGCAACTGGCGCTGAAAGGAAATGATGTAAAAGAAGAACTGCTTACAGAAAATGTAGGCTCTGATAAAGGCAAGCTTGTGCCTACTGATATCGGTATTATTGTAAATGACTTTCTCGTAAACCATTTTGACACCATACTCGATTATAATTTTACGGCTAAAGTAGAGCAGGATTTTGACGAAATAGCTTCGGGTAATGAAGACTGGACCAAAATGATGCAGGTCTTTTATAACCATTTTCACCCAACCGTAAAAGATGTAGAGAAGAATGCCGACAGGGAATCGGGCGAAAGGATACTGGGGACTGACCCTAAAACAGGGAAACCTGTAATTGTACGCCTGGGTAAATTCGGGCCTATGGCACAAATAGGTGATGCTGAAGATGAAGAGAAGCAATTCGCAAGCCTGCTGCCTGAACAAAATATAGGTACTATTACCCTTGATGAAGCTATTGGTCTGTTTATGCTGCCTAAAATATTAGGTGATTATAAAGGTGAAGAGGTAGAGGTTAATAATGGCCGCTTTGGTCCTTATGTTAGGTTCGGCAAAACATTTATATCATTACCAAAAGGCGAAGACCCGCTGGATGTTAGTTTTGAAAGGGCTAAAGAGCTGATTGCTGAGAAAGAGCAGGCCGATGCACCTATAGGAACCTATAAAGGAGAGCCTGTACAAAAAGGTGTGGGGCGTTTCGGGCCATTCATAAAGTGGGATGGTATGTTTATTAATGTCAGCAAAAAATATAATTTTGACAGGCTTACGCAGTCAGATATTAATGAACTGATAGAAGATAAGCTGCAAAAAGAACGCGATAAGGTTATCCATAACTGGGAAGAAGAAGGCATTAGGGTAGAGAAAGCCCGCTGGGGCCGCTCGGTTATCCTTAAGGGTAAAACCAAGATAGAACTCAGTAAAGATGTTGATGCGGCAAAGCTTACGCTTGATAAAGTAAAAGCCCTGATAGAGGAAAAAGCACCTGCCAAGAAAACAGCAGCCAAAAAAACTACAGCAGCTAAAAAACCGGCATCTAAAAAAGTTACAGCAAAAAAGAAATAAAATATGGCTTTTGAGTTTTTACAACCTCTTGATGCCTCGCTGGCAAATTTTATAGATGGCCTTTCGGCACAATCGCTGGGTAAAAAAGCGGTTTTGCATCTTGAGGGAGATTTTCCGGATACAGAAGGGGTTTCGATAGCCATAATAGGAGTATTGGAAAACAGGGGCAGGGGAGAAGCGGTGCTGCATCCACACCTTAATTATATAAGGAAACAGCTTTACTCTTTATACCCGGGTAACTGGTACACCAATATAGCCGATCTGGGCAATATAAAACCCGGAGCTTCGTTACAGGATACTTATTATGTAGTGAGGACTGTAGTGGAAGAGTTGATAAAGAATAAAATTATACCTGTTATAATAGGAGGCTCGCAGGATTTAACCTATGCCATGTACCGTGGGTATGACAGGCTGGAGCAAATGGTTAACCTTGCGATTATAGACAGCCGGTTTGACTTCGGTAAAGAGAACGAAGCAATAAGCGCAGGCTCTTACCTCACACGTATAATAGTAGAGGAACCCAACAATTTATTTAATTATAGTAATGTGGGCTACCAAACCTATTTTAACCCACAGGAAGAGATAGACCTGATAGAGAAACTATACTTTGATGCTTACCGCCTTGGCGAAGTAACTGCCAATCCTGCAATTGCAGAACCTGTATTCAGGGATGCTGATATAGTAAGCCTTGATATGGGAGCTGTAAAATCGGGTGATTCAGGTAATATTGTTAATTTTTTGCCAAATGGTTTTAATGGCAAAGAAATTTGTACATTAGCGCGCTACGCAGGGATTAGTGATAAGGTAACATCTTTGGGGATTTTTAACCAGGATGACACCAAACAGGAAGCAGTACTCATCGCCCAGGTTATATGGTATTTTATAGAAGGTGTAAATTACCGGAGCAATGAGTATCCGTTTGATACTAAAGATACCTACCTTAAATATATAGTGCCTGCGGAAGATGAAGAACTGGTGTTTTACAAAAGCGATAAAACAGACAGATGGTGGATAGAAGTGCCCGTGGTGGCAGGTGTAGATAATAAATTAAAACGTAATACGTTATTACCATGTACATATGATGATTATATAGGTGCATGTAATAACAGTTTTCCTGAGAGATTATGGAAAGCTCAAAGAAAAAACATTATTTAATCTTTTTGTTATAATTAGTGGCTGTATTCCTTTAAGTATTGAAATCTTTACTTTGTGTTGAGGTTTTTTTAATAAAAAAATTGTTTTTTTAAAAATAAATAAATAGGTTTACGCCCTTAAAAATAGAATTACATTAATAACCCAAATTTATGAAGAAGTTCATTGCATTAACAGCAACTTTATCATTATTAATCAGCTGTGGTTCCAGTGACCGGGGGGAGCTGGTAGGTGTTAAAGGAAAAAACTGGAGGCCAGAGCAACCTTATGGTATGACCTTAGTTCCGGGCGGCGCTTACATTATGGGTAAATCTGATGACGATTTAGCTAATGTGCAGGATGCTCCTACTAAGACTGTAACTGTGCGTTCTTTTTATATGGACGAAACAGAGATTACAAACAGTGAATACCGCCAGTTTGTAGAATGGGTTAAAGACTCTATTATCAGGACAAGGCTTGCAATCCTTGCGGATGAAATGGGAATGAAGCCCGGAGGTGAAGGCGGCATAGGCGAGTATGCTTTTTTAGATCAGGTAGCAGAAGGTGAAGAGCAGTCTCCATACGACAAGTATATGTATGAGAATTACTATAGTATAGGTATGGATCCTAACGACCCTTATGTTGGCAGGAAGCTAAACCATGATGTGAATCTTATCGATGATCCGCAGGAATATCCGGATGAGTACTATGTTGAGGTTATGGACTCTATGTACCTGCCTGCTTCAGAATCTTACAACGGTTTAAGGACTGTGGATGTTTCTAAGCTTAAGTTCAGGTATTCATGGATGGATATTGATGCTGCTGCAAAAGATAAGTCTAAAAATACAAGAAGCAAGAGGAGTAAGTATATGAAACACGAGCAGGTAGAGGTATACCCTGATACTACAGTGTGGATTAAAGACTTTTCTTATTCATATAATGAACCAATGCACAATGACTATTTTTGGCATGATGCTTACGGAGAATATCCTGTAGTGGGTGTTACCTGGGGTCAGGCTAAGGCGTTCTGTGCATGGAGGACTCTTTATAAAAATGCTTACCAGAAAAGTAAAGGAAGGCAGTACGTGAACTCTTTCCGTTTACCAACTGAAGCAGAATGGGAATATGCTGCAAGGGGCGGATTACAATCTGCTACATACCCTTGGGGTGGGCCTTATGCTAAAAATGACAGGGGTTGTTTCCTTGCCAACTTTAAGCCTAACAGAGGTGACTATGCTGCCGACGGTGCACTTTATACTGTTGAAGCTGAATCTTTCGATCCGAATGAATTTAACCTGTATAACATGTCAGGTAACGTGGCGGAGTGGACAGATTCATCATACGATGCAGCTTCTTATGAATATGTTTCTACTATGAACCCTAACGCTCCGGATCCTTCTAATAAACGTAAGGTAACACGTGGCGGTTCATGGAAAGATGTTGCTTACTTCCTTCAGGTAAGTACAAGGGACTGGGAATATGCCGACTCTTCAAGGAGCTACATAGGTTTCAGGACCGTTCAGGATTACATGGGTACTCAAAACACAGGTAATCAATAAATTTTAACCAACTCTATTTTTTTGAATATTTAAATTAAATTTAACTTAACTAAAAACTAAAATTATTTCATTATGGCACTACCTAAAAAAGTTATGAATTTTGCCTATGGTATGGGGGCAGCGGTTGTAATTATCGGAGCATTATTTAAACTTATGCACTGGCCAGGTGCTAGTTTGATGCTTATAGTTGGTCTTAGTACTGAAGCTCTTATATTTGGTCTTTCTGCGTTTGACCCGGTAGAAAAAGAGTTGGACTGGTCGTTGGTTTATCCTGAACTTGCGGGTGGCGATGCTAAGAAAAAAGATGCTAAGAAAGAAAACCCTGCTGAAGCGCAAGGCCTGCTTTCTCAAAAACTTGACAACCTACTTAAAGAAGCTAAAATTGACGGTGAGCTTATGGCAAGCCTTGGTAACAGTATCAAAAACTTTGAATCTGCTGCTAAAGGTATATCTCCAACAGTTGACTCTATTGCTTCTCAGAAAAAATACAGCGAAGAAATGTCTATGGCTGCCGCTCAGATGGAGTCTCTGAACAGCCTTTATAAAGTGCAACTTGAAAGCGCAAGCCGTAATGCTGAAGCTAACAGGGATATTGCAGAGAACGCTGCCAAGCTACAACAGGAGATGGCTGCTATGACTAAGAACATATCTGCGTTAAACAATGTTTACGGCGGTATGCTTTCTGCAATGGGTAACAGGGCCTAATTAGGGTCTTACTTTGACTAACTTTATAAAAACAAGAGACTAATTAGAAATGGCAGGAGGAAAATTAACCCCAAGGCAAAAGATGATTAACCTGATGTATCTGGTTTTCATCGCAATGCTTGCACTAAATATGTCGAAAGAGGTACTATCCGCTTTCGGACTTATGAACGAACAGTTTGAGGAAGCAAATACTCAGGCTACTAAAAACAACGAAGCCCTTTATGAAGCACTTGCAGCAAAGGCAGCCGAAAACCAGTCTTTCGTAGCGGCGAAGCAGGTGTCTGAAAAAATTAAAGGTATTTCTAGCCAGTTTTATGCTTACATAGAAAAACTTAAAGCTGATGTTACAAGCCAGTTTGAGAAGGAAGATGTTAACGGTGTTATGAAACTTCCTTATGAGGCAATGGACAAAGGTGATATGATCGATGAGAAGTGGTTTGAAGGTGACGGGCTTTCTCCTAAAGGAAAAGAAATCATCGCTACTATGGAGAAGTATAAAAATGACATGAAAGCTGCTATTGGTAATGATATTAAGTATAATGCTATTATCAAAGAACTTAACAGCAAATTTGATACTTCTGAAGTTACAGATGGTGAAGGCGTAAAGAAAAACTATCTTGATTACCACTTTAAAGGCTTCCCTGCAATTGCTTCTTTAACGAAGCTAACAGCTATGCAGAACAGTGTTAAAGTTATAGAGGCTAATGTTTATAACATTGCACTTGGTAAAGCAGCTATCGAAGCTACATCACTAAATAAGTATAAAGCTATTGTTATCCTTGATAAGAATGCTTACTTCCAGGGTGAGAAAGTTACAGGTAAAGTTGTACTTGGTAGGTATGACGAAAACACTAAGCCTGTATCTTTTGAAGGTCCTGGTAAAATTGACCCTGCTACAGGCCAGGCAGTAATTGAGCTTAGCGCCGGTTCTATAGGTGAACAAAAAATAGCAGGTAAGTTTAACTTTATTGAAGACGGCAAGCAGGTGCCACTTCCTTTTGAAGGTACTTATGTAGTAGTTCCTCGTCCTAACGAAGCTACTATATCAGCCGACAAAATGAACTCTGTTTACCGTGGTGTTGAAAACCCAATGACAATTTCATTTGCAGGTATATCTGATAATAACGTTACTGCTTCTGCACCGGGCTTAAATAAAGCTGGTGGCACAGGAAAATATAACTGGAATGTTACAGGTGTATCAGGTACTGAAGCAACTATCAGCGTAACCGGTAAGCTTCCTGACGGTACTTCTGTTTCTTCTAAGAAAGTATTTAAGGTTAGGGATATTCCTCAGCCAACTGCAACTCTTAGGGGTAAAACCAATTCATCTAAAGGCCGTGCAGCTGACTTAGCAGTATCAACAGTAAATGTTACTTTCCCTGATTTCGTTTATGATCTTAATGTTCAGGTTGTTTCTTTCGAGCTTTACGTTCCTGGTAATGCAGGTATGATTGTTCAGGGAGACAGGTTTGATGCAAGGGCTCAGGCTGCCATTAACAAAGCCAAAAGAGGTGATGTAATTACTATTACTGCAATCAAAACTAAGCTTGTTGGTAACAGTACTTACAGGATTAAAGATTCTACACCTTTCCTTTGGGAAGTACAATAATATAATTAAAAGAACGTTTTTTCTTTTATAGAACAAAGAGATATGAATAGCAAAAGTTTTTTATTAGCGGCATTGTTTTTGGCTGGTGTAGGTTCTGCTACAGCACAATCTAACCTGCTAAACGCTAAAACGCCGGATGAGATCGGACAAAAAACTGCAGAGCAGGAAATGTTGGATAATGATAACCCGCTGCCATACGGCTACGTGGGTGACAGGGATGTTTTGTTCGCCAAAAAAGTTTGGGAGACAATAGACCTTAACCAAAGGATTAACTTCCCGCTTCTTTTCCCGGTTGAAGAGAATATTGGAGACGACAGGAAATCGCTTTTCAACGTTCTTATTACAGCTATAAAAGACAGTACGCTTACAGAAGTGTATGCTGATTCTTATTTTACACAAAAGAAAACCCTTGAAGAGATACAGTCTAACTTTTACGTTAGCATGCTAAACAGCTATGGTGTTGAAGTTCTTAACCGTTATCCGGGAGAAACTGAAGAGGCACTTAAAGCTAAAGGCGTACTTACTGCTGAGCATTTTGATACTCAGGAAGTAACCGCTAATGACGTTGCTGCTTACAATATTGTTGGTACGTGGTATTTTGATAAGAGGCAGGGCGAACTTAAGTACAGGATTTTGGGTATTTGCCCGCTTGCTGTAGATGCTCTTAGTAAAATGCGTATGGGTGATACTGCTGAACCTATCGAGCTTTTTTGGGTGTTTTACCCGGGAGCGAGGGATGTGCTGCACCGCCACAAAGCATTTAACGAGAAAAACTCTGCAATGCCTATTACTTTTGACCACCTGTTAAACTCAAGGCGCTTTAGTGCTGTAATTTATAAAGAGGAAAACGTTTATGGTGACAGGCTTATTAAGGAATACCTTAAAGACAACGCACAAATGCAGTTGTTAGAGTCTGAGCGTATTAAAGATAAGATACGCAACTTTGAACAAGACATGTGGAATTATTAATAATTCTTCATAATACTACAAAAACTCTTACCGCGAGGTAAGAGTTTTTTATTTTTGTACCCATGAAAGATTTTATCATAGTTGGCGGTGGCCTTGCCGGGATCAGTTTTGCTGAAACCTGTTTTTTAAATAATAAAGAGTTTGTAGTGATTACTCAAACATCCGGTGGTGCCACAACGGTTGCGGGTGGTGTTTATAACCCTGTAATTTTAAAGCGCCTCAATTTGCCTATGGATGCCGCTGCTCACATGCAATTCATTATGCCGTTTTACAGGTATATAGGGCAAAGGCTTGGTGTTTCTTTCATGCATGATATTCCGGTTTACCGAAAGTTTGCTTCTGTAGAAGAACAGAACAACTGGTTTCAGGCGGCAGACAAGCCGGCATTAGAACCTTTTCTTGATACAGATGTAAAGCATACAACCTATAATGGCCTCCCGGCGCCTTATGGTTTTGGCAGGGTTATCGGTACAGGTTATATGGATACTGTCTTATTCTTAAAAAAATATTATAACTTTTTGGCAGAGCAATCAAAGCTGTCGGTTGAAAATTTTGATTACTCTGAATTAAAGTTAAATCCAAACAGCGTTAGCTATAAAGGTATTGAGGCCAGGCATATAGTTTTTGCCGAAGGTTTCGGGCTTAGAAATAATCCGTACTTTAATTATCTGCCGCTTAACGGTACAAAAGGAGAATTGCTGTTGATAAAGGCTCCCGGCCTTAATCTTGATATTATTGCAAAGGGGAATGTATTTATGATACCCCTCGGTAACGATATTTATAAAGTTGGTGCGACGTATGAATGGGAAGACAAAACTACTGTACCAACCGAAAAGGCGCGCGCTGAACTTGTTGAAAAACTGGAAGAACTTATTGCCTGCCCGTATGAAATTATAGGACAGACTGCGGGAATACGCCCAACTGTTACCGACAGAAAACCTTTGGTGGGTACACACCATAAATACAATAACATACATTTGCTTAACGGCTTAGGCACACGTGGTGTTATGTTGGGCCCGCCAATGGCAAAGCATTTGTTTGACAGTATAGAAAATGCCGTACCCATACCTAAAGAAGTTAACTTAAGCCGTTTTAAGGTTTAGTTTTTTTATCTGCATCTTTACGGTAGCTTATAAAGAAATTGATCCAGATATTGCGGCTTAGCCGCATTATAACAGGCATAAAGACTACAAGGGTACCTATAATGGCAAAGAAAGATGTTTTAAGGCTTGTGCCAATAAGAACATAAGCAATAACAAATGCTGCAACGCTGAAGGCTACACCAAGCCCATAGCTTACATACATAGCTCCGTAAAAGAAGGAAGGCTCTATTTTATAATGAAGTCCGCAGTGGCTGCAATTGTCATGCATTTTATACACTTTGCTCAGGTAGTACGGATTTTTTTCTATGTACATACTTTCCTGTTGGCAGCGCGGGCAGGTTCCTGTTAAAATACTATAGAGTTTAGATCCTTTTTTAAACATTTGCAAATTGAAATTTATATCCTCAAATTTACGCTTTTAATAGGACAATCATAATGCTGAACATACATAATCTATCGGTTTCATTTGGTGGCACTTACCTTTTTGAAGAAGTAACTTTCAGGCTCGGGGCAGGCGACAGGGTAGGCCTTGTGGGCAAGAACGGTGCAGGAAAATCTACCATGCTTAAAATACTCTCAAAGGAAATTGCACCCGACAGCGGTACTATTGCTACCGAAAAGGAGGTTAAGATTGGTTTCCTGAAACAGGATATTGATTTTGTAAAAGGACGCACCGTGCTTGATGAGGCTTATCAGGCTTTTGAAGAAATTAAGAGGGCTGAAAGCCGCATAGAAGACATAAACCACCAGCTTGCTACCCGTACCGATTATGAAAGCGAAGAGTACAGCAAACTTATAGAAGACCTTAGCGATGTAACGCATCATTATGAAATACTTGGCGGCTATAACTATGTGGGTGACACCGAGAAGATACTATTAGGACTTGGTTTTAAGCGCGAAGATTTTACCAAACTTACCGATACTTTTTCGGGTGGATGGCGCATGCGTATAGAACTTGCCAAGTTACTTTTACAGTCTAACGATGTGCTGTTGCTGGATGAGCCTACCAACCACCTTGATATAGAAAGTATCATCTGGCTGGAGAATTTCCTTAAGGGTTATCCCGGTGTTGTGATAATCGTATCGCACGATAAAATGTTTCTTGATAATGTTACCAACCGCACGATAGAAATATCACTCGGAAAAATATATGACTTCCCCAAACCCTATTCGCAATACCTTGAGTTGCGCGATGAAATAAGGGAAAAGCAGCTTGCCACACAAAAGAACCAGGAAAAAATGATAGAGCATACAGAGAAGCTCATCGAAAAGTTCAGGGCGAAGGCATCTAAAGCCTCAATGGCACAGTCACTCATTAAAAAGCTTGATAAGGTTGAACGTATAGAGGTAGATGAAGATGATAATTCTGTAATGAATATATCGTTCCCGGTTTCTGTTACTCCCGGGCGGGTTGTTGTAGAGGCAGAAAATGTTACCAAAAAGTATGGTGATAAAACCATTTTAAGAGATATCGACCTGCTTGTAGAGCGAGGCAGTAAAATAGCTTTTGTGGGCCAGAACGGGCAGGGTAAGTCTACCTTAATTAAGGCAATTACAGGCGATATAGACTACACAGGTACAATTAAGCTGGGGCATAATGTTCAGCTTGGTTATTTTGCACAAAACCAGGCCGAGTACCTGGATGGTGAAATAACCCTGTTAGATACTATGACAAACGCAGCTAACGATAGTAACCGCAGCAAGGTAAGGGATATGCTGGGCGCTTTCCTTTTCAGGGGAGATGATGTAGAGAAAAAAGTTAAGGTACTTTCAGGTGGCGAAAGAAACCGCCTTGCGCTTTGTAAGCTGCTGTTACAGCCTATAAATGTGCTTGTGATGGACGAACCTACCAACCACCTCGATATAAAGTCTAAAAACGTTTTAAAAGCCGCACTTAACAAATTTGAGGGCACTTTGCTGCTGGTATCGCACGACAGGGATTTCCTGCAGGGGCTAAGTAATATTGTTTATGAGTTTAAAGACCACAAGATAAGGGAGTATCTAGGCGATATTAATTTTTACCTTGAGCAGCGCAACATGCAGAACATGCGCGATGTGGAAAAGCGTGACGTGGTTAAGGAGGATAAAGCCCAAAAGCAGGCAAAGCCGCAACTTACCTATGAAGAGCAGAAAAAAAATAAAACGCTTCAAAACAGGTTGTCTAAGATAGAGAGCCAGATACAAAGCTTGGAGAATGACATTCGGCATGATGATAAACGCCTTGCGGCAGATTATGAAAAGCTGATGGCAGATGCCGCATTTTTTACGGCTTATGAAAATAAAAAGAAAGAACTTGATACCCTGCTGGAAGAGTGGGAGCAGGTTCAGGAAGAACTGGAGCAGGCATAAAAAAAGAGTTGCCTCAAGGTTTAATTACTTCCTGAGGCAACTCCATATTTTTAATCCGTCTTTATCTGGATTTCTTTCTTGTCACGTGAAATAGTGACATTATTTTCTTTATCGCCGTCCTTGTTTTGCACGCTAACACCATCTTCGTTAATGTTTACCGATGTTCCGTCATTATTTTCTTCTGCAGGAACGGTGGTGTTAACAGTAGGTTCGGGCGTTGCAGGCGGTGCCGGGTTTTCTACCGGTGGTGGTGTAGCAGGCATTTCCGGCTCTTCTTTTTTATCCTTACAGGATGCCAGCAGTAACGCTGCCAAAGCTCCCGAAAGCATCATCATTTTTCTCATAGTTATAGGTTCTTTATGGTTAATATTTCCTAAATTAAACAATTAGGTTTACACGCCGTGCGGTTATAACTAAATTTTAAGAAACTATCCCTATTTTTCGGGAGTGCTCAATAGCCTCATTACTCTCCTTAAAATAGCAAACAGCAATGTTTAGCGACTCTATGTTTTGCAGCGCGGTAACAGCTTTCGGTTTTTTGCTGTGCCCTGTCTGCCTTATATACACTGCTATAACGGTTTGTGGGAAAATTTTACAAATGTTCTCATACAAGTAAGGGTCGTGCTGGCTGTCATCGCCCAGCAGGGTATATTTTAAATGGGGATAAAATTCCAGTATGTGCTTTATCTTGTCAAATTTATGGTTGTGGTTGCCGCGCCCTGTCACTAAAAAATCGGCAAGGCTGGTCTTTATATCCTTAAGAAGCATAACCGCCCTGGGCAGTTCGTGTATTTTAGTGAATTTTACAATGAAGCTGTACAGGTTCCACTCGCTGCTCGATACATAAAAAAAAGCATTCCGCTCTTCTTTGTTGTTCCTCCCTGCGGTGCTTAGTGCCTGGTAATGCGGAACCACACCTTCAAACAGCCGCCTGTCGTTTACGTTTTTCCATAACAGTATATAAAGCTTTTTAAAGAAGTTTCGGGTATGTGAGACAAGGAAAGTGTCGTCAATATCAGAAATGAAGCCTAAATCGCCTTTAAATGGCCTTATATACGATCCTTTCTCGCGTATCTCTTCGCCGTTATGGTATATACTCACATAATAATCGGTCCAGCCGTGGCCTATTTCATGCTTTAGCGGTATGCAGAATTTAAAATAACCGTCTGCTAAAGCCTTGGTGTGTATAACCTGCCCGTTGTGCTCAAGGTAAACATCTGCATTGGGTATGGTGCTTACCATAAACATCCTGATTATTGAGCGGGCATTTTTAAAACGCCTTTTCTCAAACTCATAGTCATTGGCAGTATTGGGCTTAAAAACATGTCCAAAAACAATCAGTTCCTGTTCGTTTGCATAGCCACGGTATAACTTTAAAATCGGCTTCATTAAAATTTATATATTTCATAAGATATTTCACCATCCAATTTACTTACTTTTATTCGAAATTTCTCTATTCAAAAAGTTAAGATGAAGCCAAAGGATACGTTTATACTCGTAGTTAACCCTATAGCAGGGGGGCAGGACAAAGCAAACCTTACCCAACAGGTTAAAGATTTTACCGCCAGGCAGGAGGTAACGCTTATTGAATATGAAACAACCGGCGAAGCCGATGAAGAAGCGATAAAAAAACTTTTTGACGAGCACAACCCGCAGCGCATACTGGTAGCCGGAGGCGATGGTACCATAAAGATGGTTGCCGAGGCGCTTGGGCATAAAGATGTAATTATAGGTGTACTGCCTTCCGGCTCTGCAAACGGACTTTCGGTAGATCTTAACCTTCCTAAAACTATTGAAGAGAACCTTGCCATAGCCTGCAAAGGCGAGTATATAGAAATGGATATAGTAGATATAAATGGCAAAAAGAGCCTTCACCTTAGCGACCTTGGTGTTAATGCAGCGCTTATAAAAAACTATGAAAGCGGGCGGGTGCGCGGTAAGCTGGGTTATGCATTACAGATTATCAACACCCTGACTGACCTGGATGATCCTTTCTGGATTACCATAGAAGCCAACAGCAAGAAAACAACTTCAGAAGCGCGGATGGTGGTAATAGCCAATACTAACCGCTACGGTACAGGGGTAACTATAAATCCTATCGGTAAGTTTAATGACGGTAAGTTTGAGATAATAATATTAAAAAGCCTTGATATAATTACAATAGGTAAAATACTGGCAGGCAACATACCTGTTGATGATAATGAAGATGTGGAAATTATCAGTACAGAAGAAGCACTTATTGTAACTGATAAGCCGGTAAGCTTTCAGATTGACGGCGAATTTTATGGCGAAGAAGACAGGCTGCATGTAAAGATACTACACAAGCAAATGAAGGTTGCCGTTCCGTCTGATAATCAAATTAAGTAAATTTAGTTTCTCTAACTATGACAACAGATAACACCGGTGGGACCAAGCAGGCTATTGTACTTGGGCCTGATGAAGGCCGCAAGTATGATATGGGATTCATGAAGGCTGTATTTAAAGCCGATGAAGAGGAGACTGATTGTGGTTATTCTGTATCTGAATGGTGGCTTGAACCGGAAAGTGACGGACCCGGAGCCCATTTACATGAAAATAATGATGAGATTTTTTATGTTCTTGAAGGCAAGCCCTCCATATTAATCGGTGAAGAGTGGATAGAAACTCAAAGAGGTAGTTTTATAAGGATACCGGCAGGAACTATGCATGATTTTGCCAACAAAACAGATAGCAGGGCAGGGTTATTGAATTTTTTTATACCCGGAGGTTTCGAAAGAAATATGCCTTCTATAGTAAAATGGTTTGAAGATAATCAGCAGTAAAAAGGCGGGTCGCTTTAGGTTTTAAACGGATTTCGCGCTTTCCATTCCACTTTTGGGTCGAAATAAGTAAAAAGCTTTTGCATGAAAAAGTTTAGCAGCGGGTTGGTATGTTTTATAATACCAAATACTTCTTCGGCCGTGGCGCCTACTGAGCTTTTAATTTCCATGGCAGAGCGTGCAAAAATGATATGCTTAAATTCTTTTTTTATGGCATAGGCAACCATATCATACAGCATATTAAGGTACAGCATTTTCTCTTTCTGGATTTCTTCATCATACCCTAAAAAGTAAGTGTCTGCATCATGGCCATTTTTAATCAGGGTGTTGAACCCAACCAGCTTTTCTCCCTCAAAGTAACCGTAAAACCGAAACTTATCTTTCAGTTCCTGCTTCATTATCTCAAAATGATGTTGCGGCAGGTAAAAGGTATTAAATGCGGCTTTGTCTGCAACAGTAAGATACAGCTCATGTATCCGCGCGTTTAATGCTGAAATTTCTGAGAGGCTAAGCTTCTTTTTGGTTATGCCGGCTGCTTTTTTTCGTGCGCGGTTGTGCTGTGTTCGGTATTTAGTATTGAGTTCTGATAAATAGTCTTCTACCGATTGCCACCCGGGGCGTATGGTAAAGATCATGTTAGGCTGTGTGCAGAATTTATAATAACCGTTATAACCCGCAGCCTCAAAATCAGGCATTTCTTTTTCATTAAAATCTTTTACTGCCAGCAGGTGTATGCGCTTTCCTTTTTTACTATATTCTTTTTTTAAATTAAGCATTGCCATCTGCAAAAGGGCAAGCGCTTCTGTCTCACTAATCTCTTTATTAAGCAGATAAGCATTTTGCCCTGTAAGGGTATTATTGCCGATAAACAGCACGTGCGAAGAAAACTTCCTGATAAGGTAATCTTTAAGGCAAAAAGAGCGCTCCCGGTTTTTAAAAGTAGCCACACGGGCAAGATCTAAATACTGTATCAGGGCTATACCGCACAACTTGCCATTGCTGAACAGCCCCACAAAATGGCATTCCATGTTAGCAGGAGGGGCTTTTTTTAAAACCGCCAGCCCATTACGTGAAAGGAATATGTTTTCGTGCGCAATACTATCCCATTCGTCAGGAAGTACCGATGTGCTGTTGTATATGCTATAGCTATATTTACCCAAGGTGTTTTAATAAAAAAGCATCTCCACAAACAGGGAGATGCCAAAGGTAAAAGTTATTTTTTATTCCCATGCAGAAAGAATGCCGCCCATAAGGGTAAAGCACACAATCCAATAGCCGGCATTTACAAAAATGTATTTCCAGCTTTTCATCTCAAACATGGCATTTGTGCCAATAATGGGCAGTGCCAGGAAAAGCCCCGACATGAACCCGTGCAGCATGCCGTGCTTAAATGTCCTGAAGGCATGGCCATAGTCGGTCATAAATTCGTTGTAAGAAGGTTTTGCTGTTAAGGCAAGATCCGGCCCGCCTACCATGCCCAGTGCGCCAAGTTGGTGTATTACAAGAAACTGTATTACAAATGCAGCCATGATAGAAAAGAGTATTACAAACCCGAAAACCTTGAACATATTGGCTGTTTTCGCTTTTTCTTCGGTCATGCCGCTTTCGCGCATCCAGATGGTGCCGAACACCTTTGGGTTGAACCAGATAAAGCCTACCGGCAGGGTGCACAGTGCGGCTACAAGTACTGCTGTAAAATTCATATTAATTGATTTTGTGTGGGTTATTACAGCAAATTTATAAATTTATGGTCTTGGTTTTTAAGAAAGTATTAACAAATCAGATAAATTTAAAAAAGCTGTACGGCTTTCTGTTTTTAAGATATCCTGTATTGTTTTCGTTGGCGTAAGCCTCCCTCTCAAAACTAATATTTTTATATGCCGAAGAATGGTTTTTGTAAATAACCAGCCGTACTACATATTCAGTTATATACCAGATATAAAAAGGCAGGATAAGTAATTCCGCCTGCTGCCGAAAGTGAATTTTTTCATGCTGGAGCAGCACCTGGTTACTGCTGTATTTTTTATCCTTAAGCAGCAGAAACGGAAACAGCGCCATTGCTGCATATCCTTTCGGTATTAAATATTTAGATGTTATTATTATCATTAATTGTAAAGTTCATAAATTTGTTGGCATGTACAGCCAAAAACCTGATAAATTAACTGAAGGCGAAGATTATTACCTCTCGCCCGAAGGCTATAAAGTTTTTACCGAAAAATACCATTTAAAGCGCGGCTACTGCTGCAAGAGCGGTTGCCGGCACTGCCCTTATGGTTTCGACAAAAATAAAGGTGAAATTAAGAAAAAGTAACAGTTATGTGTGCACCGCAAGCTAATATGATTGCGCATGCCAGCCTAAATACCAATAAAACAAATGACATTTCAGGAACAGATACAGGAAGGTATTCCGTCGGTTTTGCCACAGCCAAAACCGTATGAAACCGACATAAACCATGCACCGAGGCGTAAAGAAATACTATCGGCAGAAGAAAAGAAGCTTGCGCTGCGTAATGCGTTACGTTATTTTGAGCCGCAGCACCATGCCGAACTGGTAAAAGAATTTAGTGAAGAGCTGGAAAAGTACGGGCGTATTTATATGTACCGCCTTAGGCCTGATTATAAAATGTATGCAAGGCCAATATCAGAATATCCGGGCAAGTCAGAACAGGCTAAAGCCATAATGCTGATGATACAGAATAACCTGGATTATGCCGTGGCGCAACACCCGCACGAACTTATTACTTATGGCGGTAACGGGGCGGTATTCCAGAACTGGGCGCAATACAGGCTCACCATGAAATACCTGAGCGAGATGACAGATGAGCAAACGCTTGTTATGTACTCAGGCCACCCTATGGGGTTGTTCCCTTCGCATAAAGATGCCCCGCGTGTGGTGGTTACCAACGGTATGATGATACCCAACTACTCCAAACCGGACGACTGGGAGAAATTTAATGCGCTGGGCGTAACACAGTACGGACAAATGACGGCAGGCAGCTATATGTACATAGGCCCGCAGGGCATAGTGCACGGCACAACCATTACCGTGCTTAATGCCGGCAGGAAAATAGCTAAGAACGGAGAAGGGCTGGACGGTAAGTTGTTTGTAACATCAGGCTTAGGCGGAATGAGTGGCGCTCAGCCCAAAGCAGGAAACATTGCAGGCTGTATAACTGTTTGTGCAGAGGTAAACCCAAAGGCAGTACACACGCGCCACAGCCAGGGATGGGTAGATGAGGTGGTTACTGATATAAAAGAACTTGTAACCCGAGTGCGCAGGGCTAAAGAGAATAAAGAAGTGGTTTCTATAGCTTATCAGGGTAACATTGTAGATGTTTGGGAGCGCTTTGATGAGGAAGATATTTATGTTGACCTGGGCAGCGACCAGACATCTCTGCATAACCCGTGGGCAGGGGGCTATTATCCTGTTGGGCTTTCGTTTGAGGAGGCTAATGATATGATGGCCGAAAACCCGGAGCTTTTCAGGGAAAAAGTACAGGAGTCACTGCGCCGCGAAGCCGATGCCATAAACAAACATACAGCAAAAGGCACTTACTTTTTTGATTACGGCAACGCATTTTTACTGGAGGCATCACGTGCCGGGGCCGATATAATGGCAAAAGACGGCATCAACTTTAAGTACCCAAGCTATGTGCAGGATATAATGGGGCCAATGTGTTTTGATTATGGCTTTGGGCCGTTCCGTTGGGTTTGTGCTTCGGGCAAACCGGAAGACCTGCAAAAAACAGATGAAATTGCCAGCAAAGTACTGGAAGAAATGGCTAAAACAGCACCTGCCGAAATAAAACAGCAGATGGAAGATAACATCCGCTGGATAAAAGGTGCCCAGCAAAACAAACTTGTGGTGGGCAGCCAGGCGCGCATACTGTATGCCGACTCTGAAGGGCGCATCAACATTGCAAAGGCATTTAACGAGGCTATAAAGAATGGCGAGATTGGCACTGTAATTTTAGGCCGCGACCATCATGACGTTAGCGGTACCGATTCGCCTTACCGCGAAACAAGTAATATTTATGACGGCTCGCGTTTTACAGCCGATATGGCTATCCACAACGTTATTGGAGACAGTTTCCGCGGGGCAACCTGGGTAAGCATCCATAATGGCGGCGGCGTAGGTTGGGGAGAGGTTATAAACGGGGGCTTTGGTATGGTTCTTGATGGTTCTGAAGATGCATCAAGGCGCTTAGAATCAATGCTTTTCTGGGATGTTAATAACGGTATTGCCCGCAGGAGCTGGGCAAGGAACGACGAGGCTATATTTGCTATTAAACGTGCAATGGACAGCCAGCCGCTCCTCAAAGTTACACTGCCCAATAAAGTAGATGATGCCCTGTTAGGCTGATAGTTAACCCTTCGTTAATTGTTGGCTGTTGGTGCATATTTGCTATGTAAACTATTAACTTTGGGATTATGAAAATAATAAAATTGCTATCAGTACTATTCATAACGGCCCTTGTTTCATCGTGCAGCTCCATTCGCGTAGCTTCCGATTATGATGATGCCGCCGATTTCAGCCGCTATAAAACCTATGCTTTTTTTAAAGAAGGCATAGATAAGGCTGAAATATCTGACCTTGATAAAAAACGCATTATGCGTGCCATAGATGCCGAAATGCAGCGAAAGGGGTTCGCCAAAAGCGAAAACCCGGATATGCTGATAAACCTGTTTACACGCTCTAACGAGCAGGTAAATGTAAACAACTGGGGCTACAACTACGGCTGGGGCTGGGGTTGGGGCTGGAACCCGTGGATGTGGGGAGGTAACTATACCACTGTAAATACATCTACCGAGGGCACGCTGTATATAGACATTATAGATGCCGCTAAAAAAGATTTGGTGTGGCAGGGTATAGGTACCGGTGTATTAACGCTGGACAGGGAGAAAAAACAGGAAAGGATTAATGAATTTGTTACCAAGATATTAAAGGAGTACCCTCCGCTAAAAAAATAATAGTATAATATTAGAATTACAGCCCCTACTTTTGCAGGGGCTTTTTTTATGAATAACTGAATGTTAACATCCGTAAATTCAGTGTGTAAGAAATATAGTATTATATTAGCAGGTTAAAACCTTCCAAAAATAAAATTGACATGAGAAAACAATTACTCTTTTTATTGCTTTTAATATTTACAGGATTAAACGCACAGGTTGTAACTATTCCGGATGCTGAATTCAAAGCCTATTTGTTGGCAGCTCAAGGAAAAAACAGTGCAGGGCAAACAATCCTTATTAATGCCAACCAGGATAATGAGATACAGGTTAGCGAGGCTCTGGCTATTTATGAACTGGATCTTGACTTTGACATGACTGACCCTCTTTTTTCAATTGAGGGAATTGAAAGTTTTATTAATTTGACTGAATTGACAATATATCAGGCAGATGAGGTTCCAGAAATGGATTTTACTGCACTTAGTCAATTAAGCGACTTAACATTAACTGAATGTAATTCTTTAGATAATATTAATATCAGTGGTTTAACTGCTCTTGAGAAGATAACACTATCTTATATTGAAGAAAGTGGTGATAGTACAACTCTAGTAGATGTGTCAGGATCAATTAATATTTCAGAGATTAATATCTCGGATTCTTATATAAATATTGATTTCAGCCAGCTACCAAATCTAGACAGCCTAAGTTTAAATTATACAGGAGTAAATTTAGACTTAACTGCTAATACTAATTTAAGTTACCTCTCGATAGTTTTTCCAATAAGCGGAGGTTTTTTAATGTTAGGGGATAAGCCGCTTTTAACGGATTTAAACTTAAATTTAAATAGTGGAATAGCTTCTATTAACGGTATTGACCTTAGTGGCTGTACCGCCTTAAATACTTTATTTCTGAGTTATGATGAAGCCGTTTCTGTACCCTCTATTCCTTTCAGGACTTTAAATTTAAAAAACGGTATAAGCAGTTATGAGTCATTTGATGTGATTATTGAGTATGCGAATATCCAGCCTGTTTATATATGCATAGATGAAGGTAATGAAAGCCTGTTCTCCGATGCAGTATTAAATGATCCTGGTATTTATATAAGTTCTTACTGTGATTTTATGCCCGGAGGCGATTATAATACAATAACCGGGAATTTTACTTATGATTCCGACAATAACGGTTGTGACACAAACGACAATATAATTACGAATACCCGTTTAGATATTGTTACCGAAAATGAAGAAGAATTTTCAGTATTCAGTAACAATTCAGGAACATACAATTTTTATTCAGGGGCCGGCACATTCACACTAACCCCGGATATCGAAAACAGCGACTGGTTTACTATAAATCCATCTTTAAGTACAATAAACTTCCCCGATAATAACAATAGCACCAATACCCAAAACTTCTGCGTAACGGCAAACGGCATACACCCCGACCTTGAAGTTGTAGTAGCTTCAGGCGGCGCCCAGCCAGGCTTTGACGCCTACTATACCGTAACCTTTAAAAACAAAGGTAACCAGGAACTCTCAGGCGCTATAACCCTGACTTACGATGATACCGTTTTAGACTTTATAAGTGCTAATAATGGCGGTACAGATACAGCCGGTACCATAAGCTGGAACTACAGCAACCTGCAACCCTTTGAAAGCAGGCAGGTAGCAGCAGTATTGAATGTAAACAGCCCAATGGAAACCCCGGCCGTAAATATTGATGATATACTGAACTTTACCGCAACCATTACCCCAACAGCAGGGGACGAAACCCCGGCAGATAACACCTTTAACTTGAACCAGATAGTGACCGGCTCTTATGACCCCAATGACATTACCTGCCTGGAAGGCGAAAGCGTAGCCCCTGAGCTGATAGGAGAGTACCTGCACTACAACATCAACTTCGAGAATACCGGTAACGCCCCGGCTACCTTTATCGCCGTTAAGAACACCCTAAACCCCGAACAGTTCGACTTAAGTACCCTGCAACTGCTCTATGCCAGCCACGATGTGGAAACACGCCTTAGTGGTAATGAACTGGAATTCTACTTTGGTGACATCAACCTGGCAGCCAATGGCGGCAAAGGCAACGTAATATATAAAATAAAAACAAACAATACCCTTCAGGTAAACGATGATGTGGCACAACAGGCCAACATCTACTTCGATTACAACTGGCCCATCCAGACCAATGAAGCCGTGACCACTTTTGAAACCCTGAGCAGCGGCATCCGTACAAAAGACAACAGCATAAAGCTGTATCCTAACCCTGCAACAGGCATAGTAACCATAACAGCAGGAACTGATATAGAATCAGTAGAAATGTATGACATGCAGGGCAGGCTGTTGCAGGTAAGCCACACAGCCACACTGGATATAACCCAAAGGCAATCGGGTGTTTACTTCGTGAAAGCAACCACTGAAAAAGGAAGTAGCGTAGAGAAACTGGTAAAAGAGTAATAAATACTTACTTATAACAAAAAAAGGCTACCTGATTGGGCAGCCTTTTTTAATATTGTTACTTCTTAGTGGGTTAACTGGTAAAGAAGCTGAGGGCTTTCATCAAGCTTACCAACCTGGTCTTTTGGTAAACCGGCCCTTAATTTTGCTTCTATGGCATCAGAAATAGCATCCTTTTCTTCTTTGCTAAGGGTTTTATCAGCAAGAGCCTTGTGCTTATACTCAAAAAGGCCTTTAAGGTTTGTTAACTGACTGTCAGAAATCTCCATATTTTCAGAGAGAGTAGTTATGTCTTTCATTACAGCTTTTTTAAGCGCCTCTCTATCAATGGTTTCCTGCTGTTGTGCAGGAGTGGCAACTTTTTTCTGTTGCGCATTGGCGGTGTAGCCAAAGGCAAGCATCATAGCGAATACAGCAATTATTTTTTTCATGGTAAAACTAATATTTGTTTAGTGTTTATGAATCCAAATCTAACTAAAAATTAAAACACAACAAAACTTTAACATTGAAATTTTTATCGCCTCTCACGGTTTTTATATTTTTTAGCTCTTCCGGTTATTTTTTCCTTACGGTCTTCTTTAATCTCTTTAAATTTTTCATACTGCTCCGGCGTAAGTATTTTCTTCATTTCTTTTTGCATTGCAATTTCATCATCAAGTCTTTTGCTTTGCATTTCATAACGCTCATCCGCAGTAGGTTTTGTGCCTTCTTCTTTACGCTCTTTTACGGCAGCTTTTGCCTGTTCATGCTTTTTGCTTTTCTCTGTAAGCAGCTTTTTAACTTCCGCCTGTTGTTTTTCATTAAGGTCAAGCGCAAGTGTCATTTTTTTCAGTTGCAGCTCAACCCTTTGCTCTTGTGTAAGCCTTTCCCTGTGTTCGCCTCTTCTTTCCTGGGCATTAGCAGTAAGCCCGAGAGCCATAACCAATACTAACATCAACATTCTCATAATTCTGATTTTTTACGATTATAGTAATAAGACGTTAAACAAAACAAAAGGTTTAATTAATGTTATATGAATTTTTTTTGGAAATGCTTTTGAAGTGAAGCAGAATGAATTATGGATGTATATTATCCATGTAGGTAAATATTATCAAAACCAAATATAAGATATTTAAATATTTGTTACTGTTTTGTAGATTTGTGAAAAAGACTTATGAAAAATATCTTATTTACATTACTGTTACTGACAGCTTGTATATGTACTGCACAGCAAGTTAATAAGCATTCGGTTTATGTTTGCCTTAATGAAGCTGATGTGTCTGTAAGGCAGATTTTAGAGCCTGTTACAGAAGTTGCTGATGCTGTTGTGGAAAAGGCGATACAAATGCCGCAGGACCGTTTTGACTACCTTAAACAACAGGCAGAAAAGATTCATGGAAACAGTATGTCGGTAGAAAAGCTGAACAGAATATATAAGCTTACTTTTACCGGTAAAGATGACGCTTTTATTGACGATGTTTTAAATAAACTTACCTCCTTGCCGGGTATAACTTATGCCATTAAGGAAAGACAGCCTGTAAAGCCTCCTATTGATATTTTACCCATTACGCCCGACTATTTCTTCTCTCAGGAATATATACAGGGCAACCCGGGTGTAAATATGCAGTATGCATGGGATTTGGGCTACGCAGGCTCCGGGGTTAAAGTGAGGGATATAGAATATGGTGTAAATGTAAACCACGAAGACCTGAGTGAAAAGAACGTTTCTATAGCTGAGGGAATGACTGTTTCCCCAGATGCAACTGTAGCGTTTACAGAGCATGGTACAGCAGTTATTGGGGTGGTTTATGCCGATCATGGTACTTACGGTATCAGCGGTATGGCACACGAGGCTGAGGAGGCGGTGTTGTATCCTGAATGGACAATTGAAAACGGATATAACCGTATCTATGCTATTACACAGGCAATAGCCGGTTCTGATGCAGGTGATGTAATTATTTATGAGATGCAGGTACCGGCATTTTCTGAATTTGACTTTGTCCCAGCTGAATATGACCCGTTAGTGTGGGATTTAACCAAAGCAGCCACAGATGCAGGCATTGTAATACTTGCCGCAGCAGGAAACGGTAGCCAGAACCTTAACTCGACAGCATTTGCAGAATATAATAACAGAGGTGACAGTGGCGCTGTAATAGTTGGCGCAGGAACGTATGATACTAACCATGACAGGTTAGGTTTCAGTACGTATGGCGACAGGGTTAATGTGCAGGCATGGGGCTATAATGTTATGACCACAGGATATGGCGATTTGTTTGCCATAGGTAATGATTTTAACCAGTATTACACCCTGTTTAGCGGAACAAGTGCTGCAACGCCAATAGTGGCATCATGCGCCGTGGTATTGCAATCGTATTATTATGATAAAACCGGTAACTATTTAACCAGCCAGCAAATTAGGGACATACTGGTACAGACAGGAATACAGCAGGGCTTCTTAACCCAGTCGCAACCCATAGGCCCGCTGCCTGATATGCAGGCGGCAATAGCATTTATAAACGCTAACCTTTTAAGCAGTCGCGACTATGCAGCGGATGATGTGTTACAGCTATTCCCTAACCCGGTAAGTGATAAGCTAACGATTATGGTTAAAGAAAATAGCATAGATTTTAAAATTAATGTCTATAACACTTTAGGGCAGGTGGTTTATAGTGCAGATAAAGTAGTTAGTAATGCAGATGTTGACCTTTCGGACTTAGGTAGCGGTGTTTATATTGTTGAGGTAAAAACCAACTCCAAACACTACACAAAACGCATCATAAAGCAATAACAAAAAAGGCAGCCTGATTCGGCAGCCTTTTTTGTTATAAATATCATATTTAAAGCATATGTATTTCTAACGAAGTATCGGTTTTTACAAGCTTTACAATTCCGTTAGATGTTAAGCCTTTTAAGGCTTTATCCCATTTTTTACCACTAAGCCCGGCCTGATTTTTAAGTGCATCAAGTGCTAACTGGCTGCTGGCTTTAAGTATTTCTACAATAGCCTTTTCGTCCTCACTTAATTCAGGGCCTTTTTTCTCCGGCCTCATCTGCGGGAAGAAAAGCACTTCCTGTATCGACGGATTATTGGTTAAGAACATTATAAGCCTGTCCATACCAATGCCAAGTCCCGATGTTGGCGGCATTCCATATTCAAGTGCACGCAAAAAGTCAGAGTCAATAAATTGTGCAGCCTCAACATCGCCGCGTTCGCTTAGCTTAAGCTGGGCCTCAAAACGCTCGCGCTGGTCAATAGGGTCATTAAGCTCACTGTAGGCATTCGCAATTTCTTTTCCGCATACCATAAGCTCAAAACGCTCTGTAAGCTCAGGGTTATCACGGTGCTCTTTGCAAAGCGGGCTCATCTCTTTAGGGTAATCGGTAATAAAGGTTGGCTGTATAAAGTTGCCCTCGCATTTCTCGCCAAATATTTCATCTATCAGCTTGCCCTTGCCCATAGTTAAATCAACCTCTATGCCCATGCCTTTGGCAGCTTCAAATATTTCCTCTTCTGTTTTTCCGGTAATGTCGAAACCTGTAAACTGCTTAATGGCATCGGTCATGGTAACGCGAGCATAAGGCGCTTTAAAGTCAACCTTATGCTCGCAAAAAGTAGCCTCTGTAGTACCATTAACGGCTATGGCACAATGCTCAAGTAGTTTTTCGGTAAACTCCATCATCCAGTTGTAGTCTTTATAGGCTACATATATTTCCATAGCGGTAAACTCAGGGTTGTGCGTCCTGTCCATACCCTCATTACGAAAGTTCTTAGAGAATTCATAAACACCGTCAAAACCGCCAACTATAAGCCTTTTCAGGTAAAGCTCGTTAGCAATACGCATATATAGCGGAATATCCAGTGAGTTGTGGTGCGTTACAAACGGCCTTGCTGCCGCGCCCCCCGGAATGGGCTGTAATATTGGCGTTTCTACCTCAAAATAACCTTTATCGTTAAAAAAGCTGCGCATTGCATTAAAAAGCTTGGTACGCTTTACAAATACCTCTTTTACCTGCGGATTTACCACAAGGTCTACATAGCGCATACGGTATCGCAGCTCAGGGTCGGTAAAGCCGTCGTGCACTTTACCATCTGCATCTGTTTTAGGTAATGGCAATGGGCGGAGTGTTTTGCTTAGCAGCGAAAAATCGGTAACCTTAATGGTTTTTTCGCCTACCTGTGTTGTAAAGAGTTCGCCTTCAACGCCAATAAAGTCGCCAAGGTCTATCAGTTTTTTAAAAAGCTCGTTGTATTTAGTTTTGTCTTCGCCAGGGCAAATTTCGTCGCGGTTCAGGTAAAGCTGAATACGGCCGGTGCTGTCCTGAAGCTCGGCAAATGATGCCTTGCCTTGTATGCGGAAACTCATGATACGGCCTGCTACAACCACCTTTTTGCCTTCAGAAAAATCTTCTTTCACCTGTTTGGCAGTATGGTCTACAGGGAAAAGGTTAGCGGGATACGGATTGATGCCAAGTTTCCTGAGCGCATCCAGTTTTTCTCTACGAATGATTTCTTGTTCTGAAAGCTGCATGATTATTTTTGTTTATAAGCCCGCAAAGATAGTGAATATTAAGAAATAAGCAATTTGGATTTTGTAATGCACTGCCTGTTAAATGTAACCGTGGCTTAAACTTTTAGTATCTTTGTG
This sequence comes from Flavobacterium sp., assembly GCF_024305175.1. Classification (GTDB taxonomy): domain Bacteria; phylum Bacteroidota; class Bacteroidia; order Flavobacteriales; family Flavobacteriaceae; genus Flavobacterium. The sequence continues at coordinate 93,263 of NZ_JAMWYY010000001.1, read as the reverse complement.
TTTCATATTACTCATAATGAATAAAACCGTTTTATATAAAGACCTGGGCAGGAAAGACTATAAAGAAACCTGGGATTACCAGGAAGAACTTTTTAAAGGCATACTCGATGTAAAAATAAAGAACAGGAGGGAACGCACAGAACAAGCTACACCAAACTATTTTTTATATGTAGAGCATCCGCATGTGTATACGCTGGGCAAAAGCGGTGATGCGGAAAACATGCTGCTTAATGAAGAGCAGCTTAAAGAAAAAGGAGCCACTTTTTATAAGATAAACCGCGGGGGAGATATTACCTATCATGGCCCGGGGCAGGTTGTGGGTTACCCGATACTTGACCTTGAGAATTTTTTTACAGATATACACAAGTACCTTCGTCTGCTTGAAGAATGTATAATTTTAACCATGGCCGATTATGGCTTAACAGCCGGAAGGAGTGAAGGTGAAACAGGTGTATGGCTTGATGTGGGCACGCCATTTGCCCGCAAAATATGCGCTATGGGTGTTAGGGCTTCGCGCTGGGTTACCATGCACGGTTTTGCTTTTAACGTAAATGCCGACCTTGGCTACTTTGATAATATCATTCCATGCGGGATAAGAGGGAAAGGGGTAACATCCTTAAATGTTGAACTCGGCAGGGACTATGTGGATGAGGGTGATGTTAAAAATAAGATACTGCGTCACTTTAGCATGCTTTTTGAAGCATATTTAGTACAGGAAGAAGAAAAATAGATTATAGTAAACTCTCTGAACCGAACTCGAGCTCAAGTTGCTCCGGCAAAAGTCGGAAAGACATGCGGTGGTATTTTGTAGTGCCATATTTGCGGATAGCTTCACGATGCTCGGCTGTAGGATATCCTTTGTTGCTTTTCCAGTTATACATCGGATATTCTTCATGTATCTTATTCATATACTCATCGCGGTAAGTTTTAGCAAGGACAGAAGCAGCGGCAATGCTGAGGTATTTGCTGTCGCCTTTAACAATGCAACTGTGCGGAATATTACTTACAGGTTTAAATCGATTACCATCAACAATGATGTATTCAGGAACCGGGTTAAGCGCTTTAATACATTCCTGCATAGCATATATAGAAGCGTTAAGTATATTGATTTCGTCTATTATAGCGGGTTCTATATTGATTACATGATAGCAAAGCGCGGCTTTTTCAATTAACGGGCGCAACCTGTCACGTGTCTTTTCACTTAGTTGCTTAGAATCATTAAGCTGTTCCATTTCAAAATCAGGCGGTAATATAACTGCTGCTGCTGTAACAGGCCCTGCAAGACAACCCCTGCCTGCCTCGTCTGTGCCTGTTTCATATTTAAACCCCGAATGATTAAGTAACAGCATAAAAACCCGCTTTGCATATTTAACGTACAAATCTATGTATTATGGTGTGAACTAAAAAATTAACATACGTAGAATGATTTTAATTTATATTTTTGCTAATCATTTTTTTGGGAAAATGTTATAAATTAAATTTTTCGAAGGAAATACGCTATTAACTATTAATTATTTAAGAAATGAAGAAAAATACCGTAAAGTTGTTCATGCTGGCATTTGCTATCGGGGGCAGCTTAACTGCTTACTCCCAAACCAAAGAGCAGGCAGCAAAAATCCTGAGCCATTATGATTTGGTTAAGACCAGGGAGCTTGTTGAAGAACTCAGGGTTAAGAATGAAAAAAGCTACAACAGGGCAATGGAACTTGCTGAAGCTAATGGATGGCCGCTTGTAATAAAAATGGACGGTTATAATCAAACATTGGTAGGCGTAACAGAAAATGATGAGCCTATATATATACAGCCTTATAACGATGCTGCTGCATTTACAGCAAGGGTTAACCTTATTAATTCAGGAGGCTCTTTAGGTTATGACCTAAATGGCCAGGGTATGACTGTCGGAATGTGGGAGCCCGGAAAAGTAAGAACATCTCATAATGATCTTTCAGGTGCGGTTACTGTAAAAGACGGAGCTGTTTTTGATGGCGACAATACATCCAGCGATAACAGCCACGCAACACACGTAGCAGGAACAATGATTGGGAGGGGAGATGTGGACCCGGACAAGCGTGGGCTTGCTTATGAGGCAAATATGTTTGCCTATGATGCCAGTAATGATACTGCAGAAGCATTGGCTGCGGCAACTGACCCGAATCAGCCTATTTTGGTTTCAAACCATTCTTACGGATGGAATCCTGCCCAATGGCCGGAGTGGAGAAGAGGAGCTTATACATCTGAAAGTGCAACATGGGACAATATATGTTCTTCTGCACCATACTACCAGCCCGTATTTGCTGCCGGTAACTATAGGGTTGGTGAAACCAAAGACTGGCTTATAAGCGACGGAACTTCAAAAAATATTGTTGTTGTAGCTGCCAGTGAGCGTATTTTTAATTCTAACCCAAGCCCATCTGCAATTACAATGAGTGATTTTAGCAGCTATGGCCCAACAGATGACAGGAGGATTAAGCCGGATATTGCTGCCGATGGTGTTGGTGTAATTTCATGCGACTCTTTTAATAACACGTCATATACAACTAAAAGTGGTACTTCTATGGCGGCTCCGGGTGTTGCCGCGTCACTATTGTTAATGCAACAGCATTATAATAATGAAAACAGTAATTTTATGAGGGCTTCTACCCTAAGGGGGCTTATGATTCATACTGCTGATGAGGCAGGTTTATATGACGGGCCTGACCACAGGTTTGGGTGGGGCTTAATAGATGCTGCCGCAGCAGTGCAGCTTATAACAAAAGACAAAAACGGTACCGGTGCGCTTATAGAAGAAAATACACTTAACCAGGGAGGCTCTTACACGAAAACGGTTAAAGGTACCGGCGGAAAGATGAAAGTAACAATTTGCTGGACAGATCCTTTTAAACCGGGTTCTGTTAACAGTGGTTCTAATAACTCTACTACTCCTGTACTTGCAAACAACCTTGATGTAAGGGTTACTAAAGGCGGTGAGACGTTTTTCCCTTGGAGACTAAATAATATTGTTGACCTTGCTCCTATTAAAGCGGATAACAATGTTGATAATGTTGAGGTAATAGAAATTGAAACAACAGAAGCAGGAGCAGACTATGTAATTACTGTAACACATAAAAACAGCCTGCAGGGAGGTACTCAGGATTATGCGTTAATTGCTGATGGTATAACTAATATTAATGGCTTATCTGATAAAGAAAATAGCCTTGTTGGTGTTTATCCTAACCCGGCAACAGATGTATTAAACTTTAGCCTGAGTAATTCACTTGCATCAGAGGGCTGCATCATTACTTTATATGATATGCAGGGAAGACAGGTAAAGAAAGTTGAAAAGTTTGTTGGGTCTATAGATGTTGCAGACCTGAATTCGGGTGTTTATGTACTTACTGTGGAAATACCATCACAAAACTATTCGCAAACAGAAAAAATAGTAATAAACTAAACTTTACATAAATTTTAAAATTAACTAATTATTTTACGCAACCTTTTTCTTAATAATTTATCTATATAAAACAAAGTGCTAAGATTTCATAATAATTTACACGTGTTGTAAAACATTATTATTCCGAAGTAATACTTGTTTTATTAATAAATTATTAAGAAGTTTGCGGTTAACTAACTCAAATTAATAAAGTATGAGATCGAAGTTTACTTGGATTATGACGCTCTTGCTGGCGTTTTCATTTGGTTTCTCTTTTGCGCAGGAGAAAACAGTAACCGGTACGGTGACGGATGAAGTCGGTCCGCTTCCTGGTGCCAGTGTGCTAGTTAAAGGTACACAAAGAAGTGTGCAGACTGATATTAATGGTAGGTACTCTATCAATGCTAATGTTGGGGATGTTCTTGAATATTCTTATGTTAGTTATCAAACACAATCGGCAACTGTAGGAGCATCAAACACAATTGATATAGTGCTTTCTGCTACTGTTCTGGATGTTGTTGTAAAAGACGTGTACAGGACTACTACTGAAAGAAAATCAGTTTCTGCGGTTAAGGTCTTGTCAGTTGAAGCGGTAGAAGACAGGGCAAATGCCAACATCCTGCAAAGCCTTCAGGGGCAGGTGGCAGGTCTTAACATTGCTACAGGTTCTGGCCAGCCGGGTGCCGACGTTACCATTATCCTTCGTGGTATTGGTTCGATAAACGGTAACATTGAGCCTTTATTTGTAGTGGATGGTATGCCTGTTGATGAAGATGGTTTTAGAAGTATCAACCAAAATGATATTGCTTCTTACCAGATTCTTAGTGATGCTGCTGCTACTTCTATCTATGGTAACAGGGGTGCTAACGGTGTAATCGTTATTACTACTAAAAAAGGTAGCTACGGTAAAAAACTAGGTATCCGTTATACTTCTCAGTTTGGTTTTACCCAACTGCAGCCTCTTAACATGGAACTGATGAGCTCAAGGCAATTGCTTTACTTCCAGAAAGAGAACGGCGTAGGTTTCGGTTCAACTTTAACTGATGCCGAGATTGATGCAAGAGCCGCTCAAACCAATACATACTGGGCTGATATCTTCTTCAGGACCGGTGTTACAAAATCTCACGATATTGCAATAACTTCAGGTTCTGAAAATACAAATAACTTTACATCTCTTGGTTATTTTGAGCAGGATGGTGTTTTCCTTAACACTAGCCTTAAGCGCTTTACAGTAAGGAATAACTTTCAGGGTAAATCAGAAAACGGTAAGTTTAACTACGGTCTTAACCTTAATGCTAACTTTTCAAGGTCTAGCGGTATAGATGGTGCCGGTAGTAATGCTGTATTCTTTGCGCCTTTCAGGGCTGCATTACATGGTTTACCATACCTGTCTCCTTATAATCCTGACGGAAGCATCACTATTGATGGAGGTTTAACTCCTGGTGATCCTGATGGTGTTATTGTAGATAACGTTCCTTATGTATTGTTGAACTCTGCAAGGATGAATACTGATATTGAGGATGAGATTAAAATACTTGCCAGCTTTAGTGCTGATTACAACTTTGCCGAACACTTTACTGCTGCTATGCAGATGGGTGTTGACTTTAGCAACTTTAAAACACTTGAAATACTTCATCCTGACAGTTTACTAGGGCCATTCCAGGTAGACCAGGATGCAGAGTTTGGTGGTATTCAGCAGGAAGCTTCTTCAAGAGACTTCAGGTTTAACTCACTTTTTAGTGTTAACTATCAAAATACTTTTGCTGAAAAGCATAATGTTAGTGTTTCTGCTTATGTTGAGTATAACAAAGCACATTTAGATGGCATAAACTTTACACAGCTTGGTTTAGATCCAAGGCTTGTAGGTTCTGGTGCAGCTTTTATACCCGGTGATACCTTTGAAGATCTTGATGGTAACCCTGCTACTCCGGATACACAGCCATACATACCAACTGTTGGTTCTACTAAACTAGAAGAAGGCCTTTTCTCTTACTTTGGTAACGTTGATTATGATTATGATGGAAGGTTCGGTTTAACAGCAACGGTAAGGCGTGATGCATCTTTCAGGTTTATTGATGACAACAGGTGGGGTACTTTCTACTCTGTGGGTGGTCGTTGGAACATTGATACAGAATCATTTATGGATGGTTCTTCTTTCAACCTTCTTAAGCTAAGGGGTTCATTTGGTACCTCTGGTAACCAAAGGATAAGCAATACTCAATATGCTGCACTTAACCTTTACAGGAGCCTTTATGGTGCAGGTGGCGGATATAACGGTTCAGTGTCTACTGTACCTACTACAATCGGTAACCCTGACCTTAGGTGGGAGCAGACAGAGCAGACTAACATAGGTGTTGACTTTGGTGTTTGGGAAAACAAGTTAACAGGTACTGTTGACGTATATAGGAAATTAACTACTGACCTTTTCCAGGATACTCCTGTTTCTCCTGTAAATGCTACATCTTCTATTGATACCAACATTGGTGCTATGGAAAACGAAGGTGTTGAGTTAACATTAAAATATACACTATATAACAAAAATGACTGGAGAATTGAAGTTAATGGTAACACATCATACAACAAGAACAAGATAAGGGATTTACCTGAAAGCTTTGAAGGTGTTGTAAATGATGGTGGTTCTACTGCACTACTTGAAGGAGAATCATTCGGTACTTTCTATGTGGTTCGTTATGCCGGTGTTAACCCATCTAACGGTAACCCGCTATTCTATACTGCTGAAGGTGGATTAACTGAAACTCTAAACGATGCTGACAGGGTTTCTACAGGTAAATCATATATCCCTGTATGGCAGGGTGGTTTCGGTACTTTTGTAAGCTACAAAGGTTTCGAATTCAGTACACAATGGGCTTACGTAGCTGATATATACAGGAATAACCTTGACTATGCAGAACTTGAAGAGACAAACGTACTTGATGACGGTTCTAACAGGGTTGTTTCAACAGCTAACGCTTGGAAAAATCCTGGTGATATTACTAGCGTACCACGTATAGGAAATGCATTTGGTGCTGTAGATTACATTAACTCTACCGACAGGTATCTTGAAGATGCTTCATACCTAAGGCTAAGGAATGTAATGCTTGGCTATACATTTAGCCCTGAATTATTGAAAGAAACACCTTTTACAGGTCTAAGGTTCTTCGTACAGGGTGAAAACCTTCTTACTTTCAGCTCATGGAGAGGCTGGGATGCTGAAGGTGGTTTCAGGAGCACAGACAGGGGTAACTATCCAACTCCTAAAATTTACACTCTTGGAGCAGTTATTAATTTCTAAAAAAAATGAAAATGAAAAACATATTTAAATTTAGCTTATTAGCGCTGTTTTTAGGATTTGTTTCCTGTGATGATGCTACCGATATCAGGCAGGAGTCGGAGCTTGATGAAGAAGTTGCTTACCAGACGGTGGATGACCTGCAATCAGGACTTAATGGTGTATATGCTGCATACGGACCTGATTTTGGAGGTAACGGAGCCGGAGATATTATTCTGTTTAATGCTTTATTTACCGATAATATCAAAAGGGGTATAAACAGTAGCGGACAGGGTAACCAGGAGTATAATTTTATACTTCAGCCGGGTACAGATTTTCCTAACAGGCTATGGTCTAACCGTTATGCTACTATTAACTTCTCTAACAGGTTACTAAGAGCCTGGGAAAGAGTTGCAGCAGGCCTTACTGATGAGAATGAGATTGTTCGTGCAAACCATATTAAAGGGCAGGCAATTGCTATGAGGGCTCTTTGCCACTTTGATTTGCTGCAGTATTTCTCGCCAAACTATCAGGATGATGATGCTCCGGGCGTAATCATAATGGATTTTGTGCCTAATGTTACTGAAAATTATCAAAGAAGTTCAACAGGCGAAGTATTCGAATTTATAAAGGCAGATCTTGATGAAGCAGCCGGATTATTAGCTGGGTTTACCAACCCTCCTTATTATATCAACGGTGATGTTGTTCAGGCAATAAGGACAAGAGTAGCGCTTTGTGAAGGCGACTACGAAACCGCAAGGACACTGTCTACAGACCTTGCTACCCGTTTTGCGCCTGTAGAACCTGAACAATATTTTGCTATGTTTATTGATGATGCTACTTCAGATGAAGAAATATTTACATTGGCAAGGGTTCAGGGTGATAACGGAGTTGTAAGCCTTTTCTATGCTAATGAGTCTACAATAAGCGGTAGCCCGTTCTTTGAGCTTTCAAACAGTTTATTCAATGCCATTCCTAGCGGTGATATCAGGAGGCAGGTTCTTGTTGAGCCGACTTCAGATATAAATGCTAATATCTTACTTATTGGTAAGTACAGAGGTAATGCAGCTGACCAGCAAATTAACGATATCAAATTGATACGCGGTTCTGAAATGTACCTGATCATGGTAGAGACTATGGCTCGTGCAGGTATGTTAAATGAGGCTGAGCAGGCAATGCTTGCGTTCCGCCAGACTCGTAATTTATCAGGTACTGTGTTTGCTCCGAATTATAATACAACTGATGAAGCACTTGTTGACGTTTTAGCTGAAAGGCGTATTGAGCTTGCTTTTGAAGGACACAGGTATCTTGACCTTAAAAGGCTTGGTGCTGAACTTGGTATAGGAATTGATCGTGATGATGCTGACTGCGCATCGTTCTCAGCTCCTTGTAGCTTACCTGCGGGTGACTATAGGTTTACACTACCTATACCACGTAACGAGGTTAGGGCAAATCCTTCAATTGAGCAAAATCCCCAGTATTAAAATAAAAAAAATTGATTATGAAATTAATTGTTAAATTATTATTTATTGCTTTAGTTTTTGCATCATGCGAAGACGTTGAGCCCATTGTATACAATGGCAATATAGAGCAAAACCAAACTTTTTTAAGTTTTTCAAGATCTTCTTACTTATTACCTGTTGTGCAAAACACTACAGGTGAAGTAGTAGTGACTTTAAATTCTAGTACAGTTGCTGATTATGACAGGACATATAACATAGAAGTTACACTTCCTGATAACCAGTCTGCTGCTAATCCTGAAACTTTTGAAGTACCGGGTTCTATAACAATTCCTGCAGGTGAATACCAAGGCTTTATGACTATTACAGGAGTTGATAATAACCTTGTTGACGAGAACAGGAGATCATTTACTATCACAATAACCAATGTTGATGAAAACACTGAAATTGCTGATAGCAATTCTGCGGTAATCAATATCTATGAAGTTTGTCCGTTACAAGATGATTTCCTTGGTCAGTATCAGGTACAGGTTATTAATCCATGGTTAGCGCCAACCCTTCCTGCTTTCTCTGCCGGCGTGGTTACTCTAACTCAGGGTGATACTCCTTTTGAAAGGGTATTTACTGCTAACGTATATCCGGGATATTGTGGTGCTACTCAGTTAACAATTGCATTTGCATGTAACTTTGTTAACCTTTCTGAAGAAGTTGAAACTTGTCTTCGTTGTACAAGCGATCCTGCTGATTTACTTATCACATTTGCACCTGTTGATTTAGATATGAGGTCTCCTTACGATACTAATGATGATTCTTATTTTGAATTAACATTTAACGAAAACTCTGTAGGTAACTGTGGTGATGGCGATCAATTTGCTGTTGTAACATTTACAAAGATTGAGTAGTAATTAAAAACTTAAAATCAATTATGAAAAAAATATTTTATAGCATTTTAACAATAGTTACCGCTCTGTCAATAGCCAGCTGTGATTATAACAATCCTAATGAAGATAGATTCGGTTTAGATTCAGAAAGTGGTTGGTTAGAGTTTGAGGTAGCTAACACCTATGTGATTTCCGGTCTTCAGACCGAGTTTACTGTGCCTGTTAAGCTTATGGCGCCAACCAATAAATCTGGCTTAAGCTTTAACTACACTATTACTGATGTTGATGGTACTTTAGACGGAGTTGTCGGATATACCGGTACAGGTAGTGTTCCTAAAAACAGTGTTGATGGTAGCATCGTGTTTACTTTACCAGAAGCTGAACTTACTTCTTGTGTTACGTTTACAATTACTTTAACTTCTACCAGCCGTAGTAATGTACAGATTGGCCTTGAAGATAACAGTAAGCCAATAACACATACAGTAACTGTTGGAAGAGGTCGTAACTTTTTACTAGGAAATTATAATACAATAGAAGACGGAACATTTACATATACTACAGTTGTTTCTGCCGGTGAAGCGCCAAATGAAATAATTGTTAATAATATATATGATGCAAATCCTGATTCTGAAACTCAACTTTTCCTTCAGGCTGTTTCTAGAAGCGCTGATGGGATGGTTTCTTATCCTAATTTCTTAAATAACTACCTGTTTACAAATAGTAATGTTGGAGATCTTTATGTAAGTAATGATTATGCTACTTTCTTTGATGAAGAGGCTCCTTCAAGTACTATTGATGCATGTTCAGGTGTTTTTGATCTTAATTTCTTCCTGGTATATGGAGACCCGGGAGCATATGAAACAACAAACACAATTAATGTTGTAATGACAAAACAATAATTCGTAATTATTGCATTATATAAAACCCGCTTTATAAGCGGGTTTTTTTATGAATAGTTGTTTTTAAAAATTATATTTGCTACCGCACATTATTGCAGGATATGTTTAGGAAACTCATACTTCTTTTTGTTATTTTTCTGATATCTGCCGGGGCAGATGCACAGGTATTGCGCAGTAAAGCCGATAGCCGCAGTGCCTCTGACACAACCAGTATGTCAAGGAGATCTTTTAATGCTTCTCCAGCAACAAAAACCGCATCTGATTCTATCGCTACGATAGATATGTATAAGATTGTCACGTTAGACAGGGATACTACCTATGTAGATACATCGCTTACCATTAAGGCAGAGTATAAAGCTAACTATTTACGTAAAGATAATTTCGGGCTATTGCCATTCAATAACATAGGTCATACCTACAATATTCTTGATTACAGCCTTGTTGAGCATGACCCTTTCCCCCAGTTTGGCTTCAGGGCAAAGCAATTTGCATATATGGAAGTTGATGATATCAGGTATTATAATGTAGTAACACCGTTTACAGATCTTTTTTATCGCTCGGTACTGCAACAGGGGCAGATAATGGATGCATTTATTACAGCAAATACATCACCCAACCTTAACTTTGCAGTAGGGTATAAAGGCCTTCGCTCTATTGGTAAGTATATAAATTCTATAGTAAGTAATGGTAATTTCAGGTTTATTACAAGCTATAATACTACAGACAAGCGCTATATACTAAAGCTCCATATTACTGCTCAGGACTTTTCGAGCCAGGAGAATGGAGGTATAGTGAGCCTTGAAAACTTTGAAAGTGGTGAAGAGCCCTTTACACAAAGGGAACGCCTTGAAGTATATTTAAATGACGCCACGTCTTTGCTAAGGGGTAACCGCTATTTTGCAGACCATACCTTCAGGCTGAGTAAAGATAACCCAAACAGTATAGTACTGCACCACAGGTTTAATTACGAAAATAAATTCTTCAACTATACACAGGCCACAGTTAGTGATAGATTTGGCGACGCTTTTACCAACAGGATATATGATAAGACCCGATATAATCGTATGTATAATATGGTTGGTGCTGCTTACTCTAATCAGGATATTGGTGATGTAGAATTTTATCTTGAAGATTTTAATTATAATTATTATTACAACAGGATTGTTTTAGGTGAAGATGGAACTATAGCCATACCAAACTCCCTTAGCGACCGCATAAATACCTATGGTGCGCGCTACAGCTATCAGAAAGGAAAGTGGAAGGGAAGCCTTTTGGTTTCTAATTCTATAACAGATCAGTCGCTTGCTAATATAGAAGGTTCTGTAAGATACAGGCTTGATGAAGATAACACCATTAGGCTACGCTACCAGAAAATGAACAAGCTGCCTAACCTTAACTTCAGGTTGTACCAAAGCGATTATGCCAATTACAATTGGAGCAACAATTATAAAAATGAGAAAATAAACAGCTTTGAAGCCGAAGCTGTAACAAAATGGGTTTCTGCATCAGCACAATACACTATACTTAACGACCATCTTTATTTTAAAAATACCAATACACTTGTTAACGAGCAGGGTTTAGATTCGCTGTTACTCATTAAACCTGATCAGTACGATAATACAATAAACTATTTTTCGGTAAAACTGAATAAAGAATTCCGTTACTGGAAACTGGCGCTCGATAATACAGTGTTGTACCAGCAGGTAGGTCAGGATAACAACATACTTAATGTTCCGGATTTTGTAACCCGTAACACATTATATTTTTCAGATGCTTTCTTCAAGAAAGCGCTGTACATTCAAACGGGTGTAACCTTTCAGTATTTTACGGAATATTATGGTAATGACTATAATCCGCTTATAGGCGAGTTTTATGTGCAGGAACGTAAAAAAATAGGTGGTTATCCATTGCTGGATTTCTTCATCAATGCAAAAATCCGTCAGTTCAGGTTATTCCTCAAAGCCGAGCATTTTAATTCAGGCTTTGACAACCCGAACTTTTATAGTGCGCCAAATTATCCTTACAGGGATTTTACCATCCGGTTTGGTATAATATGGGACTTCTTTACCTAAAAGCATAATTAACTATTATATCTGAAGGATTCGCAATATCTTTGCCCTGAAATTTTAATTCAGATAAATCTGCTGTAATGAAATACGCAAAAAATATACTGGAAACCATTGGTAATACTCCTTTGGTTAAGCTTAACAAAATTACAAAAGAGATAAATGCCCTTGTTTTGGCAAAAGTTGAAACCTTTAACCCCGGCAACTCTGTTAAAGACCGTATGGCGGTTAAAATGATAGAAGATGCCGAAGCTGATGGCAGGCTAAAACCTGGAGGCACTATTATAGAGGGTACATCTGGCAATACAGGTATGGGTCTTGCTCTTGCGGCAATCGTAAAAGGTTATAAACTGATTTGCGTTATATCAGATAAGCAGTCTAAAGAAAAAATGGATATACTAAGGGCTGTTGGCGCCAAGGTAGTGGTTTGCCCTACTGATGTAGAGCCAACCGACCCACGCTCATACTATTCGGTTTCCAAGCGTTTGGCTACAGAAACCCCAAATGCATGGTATGTAAACCAGTATGATAACCCGTCTAATGCCATTGCACATTACGAGCAGACCGGTCCTGAAATTTGGGAACAGACCGAAGGTAAAATCACCCATTTTGTGGTTGGTGTGGGTACGGGCGGTACTATATCCGGCGTAGCAAAATACCTTAAAGAACGCAACCCTAACGTTAAAATATGGGGTATAGATACCTATGGCTCTGTATTCAAGAAATATCACGAAACAGGTGTGTTTGACGAGAATGAAATTTATTCATATATAACAGAAGGCATCGGTGAAGACATTCTCCCTAAAAATGTTGATTTCTCTTTAATCGACGGCTTTACTAAGGTTACAGATAAAGATGCAGCGGTATATACCCGCAGGCTGGCCCTTGAAGAAGGTATTTTTGTGGGTAACTCAGCCGGGGCGGCAATAAAAGGTGTGTTACAGCTAAAAGAACATTTTAAGCCCGAAGATGTTGTTGTAGTGCTTTTCCACGATAGTGGCAGCAGGTATGTGGGTAAGATGTTTAATGATGACTGGATGCGCGAGCGCGGCTTTTTAGAAGAAGAAATAACCAAGGCACAAGACCTTATCAAAGAACATATAGATAAGCCGCTTGTAGTGGTGCGAACTGAGGAGTTGGTATCGCACGCTATAGAGCGCCTGCGCAAGTATAAGATATCGCAAATACCCGTAATAGACACAACAGGCTTTGTAGGCTCTGTAGATGAAACAGACCTTTTCCGCAGTTATGTGGAAGATAAGGACATTTCTGAAAAACCGATTAAGGATGTAATGGGTAAGCCTTATCCGGTTGTGCAGGCCAACACCTCCGTAGAGGAAGTCTCAAAGCTTATTAACAAAGACAACCAGGCAGTACTGGTTGATTTGGGAGATGGCAGGCACCACATAATAACAAAACACGATATCATAAGCGCCATAAAATAACACGAACCCCTGCCACGGCAGGGGTTTTTATTTATATTTGTTTTTTAGCTCAGGATATGGACTTTATCGCAATAGATTTTGAAACCGCTACAGGCCACCCGCACAGTGCCTGTGCTGTTGGTATTGTTACGGTACAGCAGGGTATCATTACAGATGAATATTACACACTGATACAGCCGCCTGATAATGAATACTGGTATCGTAATATTATGGTTCATGGTATTAAGCCCGTTCAGACTTTAGATATGCCTATGTTTGATGATTTATATCCCGAGATACACAAACGGCTTTACGGGGGTACTATAGTGGCACACAACGAAGTTTTTGACCGTAATGTGCTGAAAAAAACCATGCGTTGGTATGGCCTGTATTATGATGAACTTGAAATAGCCGACAGGTGGGAGTGTACCTGCCGGATATACAGGGCTAAAGGCTACAAACCAGCCAACCTGAAAGCCTGTAGTGACAGGCACGGTATAGAACTAAACCACCATGAGGCATTGTCTGATGCGCGAGCGTGTGCGAAATTATATATATTGCACCAACGGCAGGTAAAGCTTATGCTGTAATAAATCATACCAACTGAAAATGATGAAAGAAGACTTTCTGCACCATGTGTGGCAGTTTAAAAAGTTTAAGGTGCAGGATTTAAAGACCGCGCAGGGCGAACCCTTGCAGATAATCAGTGCGGGGCAGTACCTGCAACAATCAGGCCCCGACTTTTTTAATGCACAAATACGCATTGGTAATCAAACCTGGGCGGGGAATGTGGAGATACACATAAAGTCGTCTGACTGGTACCTGCACAGCCATGAGCGGGATGCTGCCTATGATAATGTGATACTGCACGTGGTGTGGGAACATGATACAGAAGTAATGCGTGCCGATAATACCGAAATACCTGTTTTGGAGTTAAAGCATTACACTGATGAAAATTTGCTGAACAGCTATAATGCACTTGCTTCTCAAAAAACATGGATTTACTGCGAAAAAGAGCTGGAGCACCTCAATACATTTGTAAAAGAGAACTGGAAAGAAAGGCTCTTTTTTGAAAGGCTGGAGCGAAAGGCACAACCCATTATACAACTTGCCAAAGAAGCAGGTGGCGACTGGGAAGCGGTTTTATTTTGTTTCCTTGCTAAAAACTTCGGGCTTAATACCAATGGCGTTGCTTTTTTTGATATTGCCAAATCGGTGCCGTTTGCCATAGTGCGGAAAGAAAGCTTTGAAGCTGAAAATATTGAAGCCTTGCTATTTGGCAGGGCAGGGCTGCTTAATGATGACTATGAAGAAACTTATCCTAAAGAGCTTAAACAGCGATATGAATATATAGTTACAAAACACAGGCTGCAACCGGCACACGCAACACCATTAGAGTTTTTCAGGCACAGGCCGGATAATTTCCCTACCGTCAGGCTGGCGCAACTTGCGCAATTATATCACACGCACCAAAATCTTTTTTCTAAAATAATTGCAAACAACAGCCTAGCAGAAATAAAGAACCTGCTCTCGGTTAAAACATCATCATACTGGGAAACACATTACCGTTTTGATAAAGAAAGCCCTAAAAAGAGAAAAGCGCTCACACAGTCATTTATAGATTTACTCATAATAAATACCATTGTGCCCTTTCGGTTTGCTTATGCAAAAGCAACAGGAAATGAAATAAGCGAAAGCCTTATACAGCTTTTACAACAGCTCCCTCCCGAAAAGAACAACATTATAGATAAGTTCAGTTTGTTTAAGCTGCCATCGGTATCGGCTTATGACACGCAGTCGCTGTTACAGCTTAAAAACGAATACTGTGCCAAAAAGCGATGCATGCAATGCGCTTTTGGTTTGGAATTGCTGAAAAAATAACCACATATAAAAAGGATTACTTACATTTGAAAAATGTAAAGGCTAAAGCATACACAATGTCTTTTGTAACCAACATACGTCACTTTTTTGAAAAACACGGTTTTCATGTATCATCGCGCCTTGCCGACAGGCTGGGTATGCGCGCTACCAACGTTAGGCTCTTTTTCATTTATATATCGTTTGTAACAGTTGGGCTTTGGTTTGGCGTATATCTAACCCTTGCTTTCTGGCTAAAGCTGAAAGACATGATATACACAAAGCGCAGTTCTGTTTTCGATCTTTAGCCTCATGAAGCCCCTGCATTTTTTCTTCCGTTTTACAAAGCAGCAGCAAAAAGGTGTGCTGGCACTGTTTATCCTTGTAATATTATTACAGGCAGGTTATTTTGGCATCAACTGTTATACTCCAAAAAAAGCTGCTACAACTAAAGAGGAGCAAGAGTGGCTTGCATTGCAGCCGGAGATAGATGCACTAAAAGCAGCACAGGCAAAAAAGCAGTTTACCATATATCCTTTTAACCCCAATTTTATTTCCGATTATAAAGGCTACACGCTTGGAATGTCAGTTCAGGAAATAGACAGGCTGCACAAGTTCCGTAAAGGGAATAAATATGTAAACAGCGCCGCCGAGTTTCAGCAGGTAACCGGGGTTTCAGATAGCCTGTTGGCGGTAATATCGCCCTATTTTAAATTTCCGGACTGGGTTATAAAAAAGCAGGCCCACCAGCAGCAAAGCAATCAAAGTTTTGCAAACTCATATCCTAATAAGCCTTTTGCTAAAGAAGAAAAGAAGTTAGTGCAGCTTGATATAAACGAAGCTGTGGAAGAAGACCTGGTAAAAGTATATGGCATCGGCCCTGCATACGCAAAAACAATACTCCGCAAAAGGGCAAAGCTTGGTGCATTTGTAAGCATGGAGCAGATGAACGAATTTGAGCAATTTTCTCCAGAAGCGGTTGCAGGGCTAAAAAAGGCTTTTTATGTGGGCAGTAACCCAACTGTTACAAGATTAAATATCAACACGGCATCTTTAAGCCAACTTACCTACTTTTCTTACTTTAACAGAGATATCGCTAAAGCTATAATAACCCGCCGCAGCATGCAGGGCAGGTTAAACAATGTTGAGGATTTAATAAAAATTAATCAATTTCCTGTTGATAAAGTAAAAATAATTGCCTTATATTTGGAATTCTAAAAAAACAATCAAAAAATGAATTTCGAATACAGCGAAACCCAATCCATGATTGCACAGTCAATCAGGGATTTTGCAGAACTGAACATTCGCCCTTATGTGCGCGAGTGGGACGAAAGCCAGCATTTTCCGGTAGATCTTTTCAAAAAACTCGGTGAAATGGGTTATATGGGTGTGCTTGTGCCTGAAGAATATGGCGGGGCAGGCCTCGGCTATCACGAATATATAACCGTTATTGAAGAAATTTCGAAGGTAGACCCTTCTATAGGTTTGTCGGTTGCGGCACACAATTCTCTTTGCACCAACCATATACTTACCTTTGGTAACGAGGAGCAAAAGAAAAAATGGATTCCTAAACTTGCCACTGCCGAGCATATTGGCGGGTGGGGCCTTACAGAGCACAACACAGGTTCTGACGCAGGTGGTATGAATACTACAGCCGTTAGGGATGGTGACCACTGGATTGTTAACGGTGCCAAGAATTTTATTACGCATGCCAAATCGGGCGATGTTGCCGTTGTAATTGTGCGTACAGGCGAAAAAGGCGACTCTCGCGGAATGACAGCTTTTGTGTTTGAAAAAGGCATGGAAGGCTTTACAAGCGGTAAAAAAGAAGATAAACTGGGTATGCGCGCCAGCGAAACTGCCGAGCTTATTTTTGATAACTGCCGCATCCCTGATTCTAACAGGCTGGGCGAGGTAGGCGATGGTTTTATACAAGCCATGAAGATACTTGACGGCGGCAGGATATCTATTGGTGCACTGTCTCTTGGTATTGCCAAAGGCGCTTATGAAGCCTCTTTAAAATACAGTAAAGAGCGTTACCAGTTTGGGCAGCCGATAAGCAACTTTCAGGGTATAGCGTTTAAAATTGCCGATATGGCTACAGAGATAGAAGCTTCAGAGCTTTTGCTGCACAAAGCCGCTTCACTTAAAAACAACAATAAAAAAGTTACCGTAGCCGGTGCAATGGGCAAGATGTATGCTTCAGAGGTATGTGTAAAAGTATCTACAGAAGCAATACAGATACACGGGGGCTATGGCTACACTAAAGATTATCCTGTAGAGAAATTCTTCAGGGATTCTAAACTTTGTACTATAGGCGAGGGTACTACCGAAATACAGAAACTCGTAATTTCGAGAAACCTGCTTAAAGAGTAATAGTTATTATATAACTACAAAGAAAGAGCGGCTTGTTTAACAGGCCGCTCTTTTTTGTTAAACTGATGTATAAGCTACAACGATGTAGTGTTAAAAATGTTATAAATTTGTTAAGAAAACGATTTCGTATTTATACATTCTGCTGATAATCAAACTATTTAATTATGAAATGTATATTTACGATCTTAGCGTCGGCCCTGCTTCTCTGGGGCTGCAGTAAAGACTCACAGGAGCTTTACGATGAAGGGCAGGCAACAACTGTTGCCGAAACCCAAAATAACAATGATGTCGCCCGTTCGGCAGGCTCAAAGGTTATGATGCAGGCTTTTTATTGGGATTGCCCCGGAGGGGGCACCTGGTGGAACACCGTTTCATCTAAAGTGCCTTCGTGGGCATCTGCGGGTATAGATGCCATTTGGCTGCCGCCTGCCACAAAAGCATCCAGCGGGGGTTTTAGCATGGGGTATGACCCGTTCGACTATTTCGATTTTGGTAACTTTAACCAGATGGGTAATACCGAAACCCGTTTCGGCTCTAAAACAGAACTTCAGAACCTGATTACCACAGCACATAACAGCGACTTGTATGTACTGGCAGATATAGTGGTTAATCATTGCAGTGGTGGAGCTTCTCAGGCCAATCCGTTTACCGGCGGCAATACATATACGAGTTTTACACCGGCTTCCGGTATGTTTGCCCGTTCGTATTATGATTTCCACCCTAATGATATACAAAATAACGATTCCGGCTCTTTTGGAGGCTATCCCGATCTTTCCCACAGCAAGAGTTATGTGCAGGACTGGCTGTATAATAACAGTAACTCTATAGCCAAATACTATAAAAATGTTATGGGCTTTGATGGATGGCGTTTTGACTATGTAAAAGGTTTTGAGCCCTGGGTGGTAAAAAACTTTAAAAATGCCGTGGGCGGCTTTACAGTAGGGGAGTACTGGGATGGTAACGCTGCAACACTTGACTGGTGGGCAGGGCAGGCAGAAGCCAGCGCTTTTGACTTTGCTTGTTATTACCGCATGCGCGATGCTTTTATGGGTAACGACCTTACGCAGCTAAACGGCGATATGCTGCTAAAGCGAAATGCGTACCGAGCTGTAACCTTTGTGGCTAACCACGATACCGATGAGATAATTAACAACAAGCTATTGGCGTATGCTTACATTCTTACCCACGAAGGTTACCCGTGTATTTTTTACAGGGATTATGAAGAGTGGCTGGACAAGAACAAGCTGAACAACCTGATATGGATACACAATAACAGGGCTTCGGGTTCTACCACTTACCTTCATGCCGATAATGATGAGTATGTGGCAAGGCGCAACGGCGGGCAGGGTATTATTGTTTATATTAATAATAGTAACTCATGGCAGGAGCGTTGGGTAGATACTAACTGGTCTAACACTAAAATTAAAGATTATACGGGCCACTCCGGCTGGGAGCCAACTACCCAAAGCGATACATGGGTAAAAATACAGGCGCCACCGCATGGCTATACCGTCTGGTCTGTAAAATAATCAGATAAGTGTTTGCAGGATAAATATATTTTATATCTTTGCAGCCTTAAAGAGAGGAGGTGTTACAGCATGTTGATTATACCAATTAAAGACGGAGAAAACATTGACAGGGCGCTTAAGCGTTACAAAAGAAAGTTCGACAGGACTGGAGTGGTGCGTCAGCTAAGAAGCCGTCAGCAGTTTACTAAGCCATCTGTTCAAAGAAGGGCCGAAATACAAAAAGCAGCTTATATCCAGGGATTAAGGGACGCTGAAGAAAACTAGTCCGTAATTTCAGGATTACCATACTAACCGTTAGCAGTAAAATACTAATTTTGCTGTTAACGGTTTTTTCATGGCAGATTCTAAACAGGCTTTTGCGGATTACTTACTCAAGGAGAAAAATTACTCCCTGTTAACTCTGCGTGCCTATACTGATGACGTTGCTGCTTTTGAATCATTTCTTACACAGGATGATGAGGCTGCTATGCTGGAAGAAGTTAATTACAGCCAGATTCGCTCCTGGATTGTACATCTTGTAGAAAGCGGTATCTCTAATACCTCTGTTAACCGTAAGGTTGCTTCGTTAAAAGCTTTTTATAAATTTTTGCTCCGCTCACGCCAAATAGAAGCAAACCCGCTTCAAAAGCATAAGTCGTTAAAAACAGAGAAAAAGGTGCAGGTGCCATTCTCTGAAAAAGAACTTAACGATGTGGTAGAGAAAATAGATTACCCTGATGATTTTGAAGGCTTGCGCAACCGCCTTGTAGTAGAGCTGTTTTATACTACAGGCATACGCCGTGCCGAACTGATTAACTTAAAGTTAACAGGCTTTGACGCGGCAGGCAAAACCCTTCGGGTGCTGGGTAAGCGCAATAAAGAACGCGTGCTCCCGCTCTTAGGTTGTACGGTAGATATTATAAATCAATATCTTACAAAAAGGAAAGAGCTTTTGGTTATTGGGAGCCCCGAGGTGTTAATTTTAAATAACCGGGGAAATAAATTAACAGAATCTTTTGTTTATAGGTTAATTAATTGTTACTTTAGTATTGTCTCCGGTAAGGTTAAAAAGAGTCCGCATGTGCTTAGGCACACATTTGCAACGCATCTTCTTAACAACGGGGCCGATTTAAATTCTGTAAAAGAGCTATTAGGCCATTCCAGCCTTGCGTCTACCCAGGTGTACACCCACAGTAGTTTGTCAGAGCTTAAAAAGGTGTATGGGGCGGCGCACCCCCGCAGCAGGGAGTAGCAATGTTTAATCATAAAATACATTTAGATTATGAAAGTAAATGTTCATGCGGTAAATTTTACTGTAGACCGAAAGCTGGTTGGCTTTACCCAAACAAGGCTTGATAAGCTTGAAAAGTTTTATGACAGGGTTGTAAACT
This sequence comes from Flavobacterium sp., assembly GCF_024305175.1. Lineage (GTDB taxonomy): Bacteria > Bacteroidota > Bacteroidia > Flavobacteriales > Flavobacteriaceae > Flavobacterium. The sequence continues at coordinate 72,724 of NZ_JAMWYY010000001.1, read as the reverse complement.
CTGATGTGTTCTTTAAGGTGGATAACACTAATGGTAAAGCGAATAAGATTGCCGAAATAAAAATTAATGTGCCCGGCGATGAGTTTATGGTAAAAAAACAATGCAAAACCTTTGAGGAGGCTGTAGAGCTTGCAGCAGAATCCATGGAGCGTTTACTGGTAAAGAGAAAACAAAAGATAAGGGCTTTCTCATAACTGTAAAAAATTTTTAAGAAAATGTTTTGATTAAAAAATAAAATCTATACATTTGCAGTCCGTTAGAAATAGCGGACTTTTTTTATATTCAAGTTGCCGGTGTAGCTCAGCTGGCTAGAGCAGCTGATTTGTAATCAGCAGGTCGTGGGTTCGAGTCCCTCCATCGGCTCAATGTTATTTGAAAGCAACTGAATGAATTAAGGGCCGGGGAGATACTCAAGCGGCCAACGAGGGCAGACTGTAAATCTGCTGACTATGTCTTCGCAGGTTCGAATCCTGCTCTCCCCACAAAAAGAGTTATTTTAAATGTGAATGACAAATTTTGAATGGTAATACATTCAGTTTAAAATTCATAATTTATAATAGCGGGAAAAAGGCCGGTGTAGCTCAGGGGTAGAGTGCTTCCTTGGTAAGGAAGAGGTCACGGGTTCAAATCCCGTCATTGGCTCAAGTTTGGTAAATTTGAACACTAATTATATAACTAAGATTAAATTATTAAATCATGGCAAAGGAAACTTTTGATCGTTCCAAACCCCACTTGAATATTGGTACTATTGGACACGTTGACCACGGAAAGACTACTTTGACTGCTGCTATTACTAAAGTACTAGCTGATGCAGGTCTTTCTGAGGCTAAATCATTTGATCAAATTGATAACGCTCCTGAAGAAAAAGAAAGGGGTATTACAATTAATACATCTCACGTAGAGTATGCTACTGCTAACCGTCACTACGCTCACGTTGACTGTCCTGGTCACGCTGACTACGTTAAGAACATGGTTACAGGTGCTGCCCAGATGGACGGCGCTATTCTTGTGGTTGCTGCTACAGACGGACCAATGCCACAAACTCGTGAGCACATCCTTCTTGGTCGCCAGGTAGGTGTGCCTAGGATTGTTGTTTTCATGAACAAAGTGGACATGGTTGACGACCCTGAGCTTCTTGAGCTTGTTGAAATGGAAATCCGTGACCTTCTTTCGTTCTATCAGTATGATGGTGATAACGGTCCTGTTATCCAGGGTTCTGCTCTTGGTGCACTTAACGGTGAGCCAAAATGGGTTGATACTGTAATGCAACTTATGGAAGCTGTTGACAACTGGATTGAAGAGCCGGTTCGTGACAGGGAGAAGCCGTTCCTTATGCCGGTTGAAGACGTATTCACCATTACTGGTCGTGGTACTGTTGCAACAGGTCGTATCGAAACTGGTATAGCTAACACAGGTGATCCTGTAGAGATAATCGGTATGGGTGCTGATAAACTTACATCTACAATTACAGGTGTTGAGATGTTCCGTAAAATCCTTGACAGGGGTGAGGCTGGTGATAACGTAGGTCTTCTTCTTCGTGGTATAGATAAAACTGATATCCGTCGTGGTATGGTTATCTGTAAGCCGGGTTCTGTTAAGCCACACGCTAAATTTAAAGCTGAGGTTTACATCCTTAAGAAAGAAGAAGGTGGACGTCACACTCCATTCCACAACAACTACCGCCCTCAGTTCTACGTTCGTACAACTGACGTAACAGGAACAATTTCTCTTCCTGCAGGTGTTGAGATGGTTATGCCTGGTGATAACCTTACTATAGAGGTTAACCTTCTTAGCCCAATTGCACTAAGCGTAGGTCTTCGTTTCGCTATCCGCGAAGGTGGCCGTACTGTAGGTGCTGGTCAGGTTACAGAAATCCTAGACTAATTATAAGTAATTATATATAGAGCCGGCCGGTGCTTAGCTCCGGCCGGTTTTTAATCAAACGGGTGTAGTTCAAGGGTAGAATAGCGGTCTCCAAAACCGTTGATGGGGGTTCGAATCCCTCCACCCGTGCAAAAATGTATTTACAATGAAGGTTACTAACTATATATCGGAAGCATTCAACGAATTAAAAACGAATGTAACCTGGCCTGAATGGTCGGAAGTACAGCGCCTAACTATAATAGTGGCTGTTTTTTCGATCATATTTGCATTGCTGACATTTGGTGTAGATCGTGGCTTTGAAGTTATTGTAGAGAAACTATATGCCTTCTTAAACAGTTAATTTTATTTGTGATGACTGATAACAATGTCAAAAAGTGGTATGTTGTAAGGGCGGTAAGCGGTCAGGAAAATAAAGTTAAGAACTACATTGAGACCGAGATTAACAGGGTCGGTATGTCAGACTATATTTCCCAGGTGCTTGTACCAACTGAAAAGGTGGTACAGGTTCGCGACGGAAAAAAGATAAGCAAAGACAGGGTGTACTTTCCGGGCTATGTAATGATTGAGGCTAACCTTACAGGTGAAGTTCCGCACATTATAAAATCTATAACAGGGGTTATCGGCTTTTTAGGCGAAACAAAAGGTGGCGACGCTGTGCCTTTAAGGGAAAGCGAAGTTAACCGTATGCTTGGTAAAGTAGATGAGCTTTCTGTTAAGACCGACAATGTATCTATACCGTTTACAACAGGTGAAACCGTAAAAGTTATTGATGGGCCGTTTAACGGCTTTAACGGTACTGTAGAAAAAGTAAACGAAGAAAAGCGTAAGCTGGAAGTTATGGTGAAAATTTTTGGAAGGAAAACACCATTAGAACTTAGCTTTATGCAGGTAGAAAAAGTATAATTTTTTTGTTACATATATAAACTCACATCATTCGCTTCCAATTGAAGATGTGCTAATCTTTTAAAGAAATGGCTAAAGAAATTAGTAAAGTAGTTAAATTACAAGTTAAGGGAGGCGCCGCGAATCCATCGCCGCCGGTTGGACCTGCTTTGGGAGCTGCTGGGGTTAACATTATGGAGTTCTGTAAGCAATTTAATGCTAGGACCCAGGATAAACCCGGCAAAATATTACCAGTGCAAATCACTGTTTACAAAGACAAATCTTTTGATTTTGTTGTTAAAACTCCACCAGCTGCAGTACAGTTAATGGAGGCTGCCAAACTTAAGTCAGGTTCAGGAGAACCAAACCGTAAAAAAGTAGCAAGCGTTACCTGGGATCAGATCAGGACTATTGCTGAAGACAAAATGGCCGACCTAAATGCTTTCACGATAGAGAAAGCAATGAGCATGGTTGCCGGTACAGCGAGGTCTATGGGTATAACAGTATCAGGAACTGCTCCTTTTTAATCGAAAAAAGACAAAGAAGAAATGGCAAAATTGACAAAAAAACAGAAAGAGGCTGCTTCAAAAATTGAGAAGAACAAACTATACTCTCTAAAAGATGCTTCTGCATTGATTAAAGAGATTGCTTCTGCAAAATTTGATGAGTCTGTAGACATCGCTGTTCGCCTTGGTGTAGACCCAAGAAAAGCGAACCAGATGGTAAGGGGCGTTGTAACGCTTCCTCACGGAACAGGTAAAGATGTAAGGGTTCTTGCCCTTGTAACTCCGGATAAAGAAGCTGAAGCTAAAGCTGCAGGAGCTGACTTTGTTGGCCTTGATGAGTACCTTCAGAAAATTAAAGACGGCTGGACAGATGTTGATGTTATCATTACCATGCCTGCAGTAATGGGTAAGCTTGGTCCTCTTGGTAGGATTCTTGGTCCTCGCGGCCTTATGCCGAACCCTAAAACAGGTACCGTAACCATGGAAGTGGGTAAGGCTGTTGGCGAAGTTAAAGCCGGTAAAATAGACTTTAAAGTTGATAAAACCGGTATAGTACACGCAGGTATAGGAAAAGTATCATTTGATGCTGATAAAATATCTGATAACGCTCACGAAATAATCCAAACTTTAATTAAACTTAAACCAACTGCTGCTAAAGGTACATATATTAAGAGTATTCATATCTCTAGTACCATGAGCCCGGCTATTGCTTTAGATCCTAAAGCGGTATAATTGGTAGTTAAAAATATTTATTATGACCAGAGAAGAAAAATCAAGAGTTATTGAAGATTTAACTGCACAGTTGGCCGATACTAACGTTGTTTACGTTGCAGATATTTCGGGGCTTGATGCAGAGAGTACTTCTAACTTAAGGAGGGCTTGCTTTAAAGCAGGTATTAAGCTTGAAGTGGTAAAGAACACCCTGCTTGAAAAAGCAATGGCTACTTCTGAGAATAACTATGGCGACCTGCCTTCTATTCTTAAAGGAAACACTTCTATAATGATTGCAGAGAACGGTAACGCTCCTGCAAAAGTAATTAAAGAATTCCGTAAAAAGTCTGATAAGCCACTTTTAAAAGGTGCTTACATTCACGAAGCGGTATTTATCGGCGACAACCAGCTTGATGCTCTTGTTAGCCTTAAATCTAAAGAAGAAGTTATCGGCGAAATTGTTGGTATCCTTCAGTCTCCTGCCAAAAATGTTATCTCTGCCCTTAAATCGGGTGGCGGCATAATAGCAGGTTTAGTAAAAACATTATCCGAGAGAGAAGGGTAATGAATGGCGAGTACGCACTTAATAAATTATATATTACAAACTTTTTTAAATCGATAGAAAAATGGCAGATTTGAAACAATTCGCAGAGCAACTTGTTAACCTAACTGTAAAAGAAGTTAACGAACTAGCTACAATATTAAAAGATGAGTATGGTATCGAGCCTGCAGCTGCTGCTGTAGCTGTAGCAGGTCCTGCTGCTGGTGGTGGTGAAGGTGCTGCTGCTGAAGAGCAAACTGAATTTACAGTAGTTCTTAAAGAAGCTGGTGCTTCTAAACTAGCTGTTGTTAAAGCAGTTAAAGAACTTACAGGTCTTGGTCTTAAAGAGGCTAAAGATTTAGTAGACGGTGCTCCACAAAACGTAAAAGAAGGTGTATCTAAAGATGAGGCAGAAGGCCTTAAAAAATCTCTAGAAGAAGCCGGAGCTGTAGTTGAGCTTAAATAAGCCATCTTAGGTTAAAAATTCTAGGTTTAGGCCTTGAGAAATGTCTCAAAGGCCTAAACCATTTTTCGTATAATAACCTGTTATACGTTCTCTATATATTACTTTAATCAAAATTTTGTCCATTGATGATAACAAATCAGACTGAAAGATTAAATTTTGCCTCTACAAAAAACATCCCTGATTATCCGGATTTCCTGGACATACAGGTAAAATCCTTTAAGGATTTTTTCCAGCTGGAAACCAAATCGGATGAAAGAGGCAACGAAGGTCTTTACCTAACCTTCATGGAAAACTTTCCGATTACTGATACAAGAAATCAGTTTGTACTGGAGTTCCTTGATTATTTTGTTGATCCGCCACGTTATACAATTGAGGAGTGTATAGACAGGGGACTTACGTACAGCGTGCCGCTTAAAGCAAGGCTTAAGCTGTATTGTACCGACCCCGAGCATGAAGATTTTGAGACAATTGTACAGGATGTATACTTGGGGACTATCCCATACATGACTCCAAGCGGTACTTTTGTTATCAACGGTGCAGAGCGTGTTGTTGTATCGCAGCTACACAGGTCGCCCGGTGTATTCTTTGGCCAGTCGTTCCACGCTAACGGAACAAAACTTTACTCTGCAAGGGTAATACCTTTTAAAGGTTCTTGGATTGAATTTGCTACAGATATAAACAATGTGATGTATGCGTATATCGACAGGAAGAAAAAACTACCTGTTACCACATTGTTCAGAGCTATCGGTTTTGAAAGGGATAAAGACATCCTTGAAATTTTTGATCTTGCAGAAGAGATAAAGGTTTCTAAAACAGGTCTTAAAAAGTATATCGGCAGGAGGCTTGCTGCACGTGTGCTAAACACATGGCATGAAGACTTTGTTGACGAAGATACAGGTGAAGTTGTTTCTATAGAGCGTAACGAAATTATATTAGACAGGGATACTATAATCGACAAGGACAATGTTGAGGAAATTATCGACTCTAATGTAAAAACGATACTCCTTCATAAAGAGGATAATAACCAGGCAGATTATGCTATTATCCACAACACTTTACAAAAAGACCCTACAAACTCGGAAAAAGAAGCCGTAGAGCATATTTACCGTCAGCTGCGTAACGCAGAACCACCTGATGAGGAAACTGCCCGCGGTATTATAGATAAATTGTTCTTCTCAGACCAGCGCTACAACCTTGGTGAAGTGGGCCGTTACAGGATGAACAAAAAGCTTGGTCTTGATATCCCTATGGAAAAGCAGGTGCTTACCAAAGAGGATATTATTACCATTGTAAAATATTTGATAGAGCTTATAAACTCTAAAGCTGAGATTGATGATATAGACCACCTTTCTAACCGTAGGGTAAGAACAGTGGGCGAGCAGCTTTCAGCTCAGTTTGGCGTGGGCCTTGCCCGTATGGCAAGAACCATCCGTGAGCGTATGAACGTAAGGGATAACGAGGTATTTACCCCGATAGACCTTATTAATGCCAAAACGCTTTCATCTGTAATAAACTCGTTCTTTGGTACTAACCAGCTTTCGCAGTTTATGGACCAGACAAATCCTCTTGCAGAGATTACCCACAAAAGGAGGCTTTCTGCTTTAGGTCCGGGCGGTCTTTCAAGGGAAAGGGCAGGTTTCGAGGTTCGAGACGTTCACTATACACATTACGGACGCCTTTGCCCGATAGAAACGCCTGAAGGACCTAACATCGGTCTTATCTCTTCTCTTGGTGTATATGCTAAGGTAAATGGTATGGGCTTTATCGAAACGCCGTACCGCAAGGTTGAGAACGGTAAAGTAGATTTACAGTCGGAACCTATTTACCTGAGCGCTGAAGAAGAAGAAGGCAAGATGATAGCGCAGGCTAACATTGAGATGAGTGATAGTGGTGAAATTACTGCCGAAAGGGTAATTGCCCGTGAGGAAGGCGACTTCCCGGTAGTGGAGCCGACAGTAGTACATTATACTGACGTTGCCCCTAACCAGATTGCATCTATCTCTGCATCACTGATTCCTTTCCTTGAGCACGATGACGCGAACCGCGCATTGATGGGAAGTAACATGATGCGCCAGGCAGTACCGCTTTTACGCCCTGAGGCGCCAATTGTGGGAACAGGCCTGGAAAGACAGGTAGCTTCAGATTCAAGGGTGCTTATTAATGCCGAAGGGCATGGCGTTGTTGAGTATGTTGATGCCAACAAGATTACCATTAAATATGACAGGACCGACCGTGAGCGCAGCGTGAGCTTTGACACGGACGAGAAAACATACCAGCTTATCAAGTTCAGGAAAACCAACCAGAGCACAAGTATTAACCTTAAGCCAATTGTAAGAAGAGGCGACAGGGTAGTGCCGGGCCAGGTTCTTTGCGAAGGCTATGCTACGCAAAATGGTGAGCTTGCTCTGGGCCGTAACCTTCAGGTGGCATTCATGCCATGGAAAGGTTATAACTTTGAGGATGCTATCGTGATCTCTGAAAAAGTAGTTCGCGATGATATCTTTACTTCTATCCACGTTGATGATTACTCGCTTGAAGTGAGGGATACCAAACTGGGTAATGAAGAGCTTACCAATGACATACCAAACGTATCGGAAGAGGCAACAAAAGACCTTGACGAGAATGGTATGATAAGGATTGGTGCCGAGGTTAAGCCTGGTGACATCCTTATTGGTAAGATTACACCTAAGGGTGAAAGCGACCCGACACCGGAAGAAAAGCTTCTTCGTGCAATATTCGGAGACAAGGCGGGCGACGTTAAAGATGCTTCATTAAAAGCTTCTCCGTCATTACACGGTGTGGTTCTTGATAAAAAACTTTTTGCCCGTGCTGTGAAAGATAAGCGCAAGCGCACAAAAGATAAAGACGATTTAACCAAGCTTGAAATGGAGTTTGAAGTTAAGTTTAATGAACTTAAGGACAAACTTATTGATAAGTTGTTTGATATTGTTAACGGTAAAACATCTCAGGGTGTAATGAATGACCTGGGCGAAGAAGTACTGCCAAAAGGCAAGAAGTTTACCCAGAAAATGCTTTATGCTGTTGAAGATTTTGCTCACCTTACCAAAGGGCAGTGGACAACGGATGATGAAACCAATGCAATGGTTAACGACCTTATCCACAACTACAAGATTAAGCTAAACGACCTTCAGGGTGCGCTAAGGAGGGAGAAATTTACCATTACGGTGGGTGACGAACTTCCAAGCGGTATCCTTAAACTGGCAAAAGTTTATATTGCCAAGAAGCGTAAACTTAAGGTAGGTGACAAGATGGCGGGACGCCACGGTAACAAAGGTATTGTTGCAAAAATAGTTCGAGCAGAGGATATGCCTTTCCTTGAAGACGGAACACCTGTTGATATTGTTCTTAACCCGCTGGGTGTACCATCGCGTATGAACATTGGCCAGATATATGAAACTGTATTGGGCTGGGCAGGTCTTAAGTTAGGCAAGAAATTTGCAACACCTATTTTTGACGGTGCATCTCTTGATCAGATAAATGAACTTACAGATGAGGCAGGAATACCGCGCTTTGGTCACACTTATCTATATGATGGTGGTACAGGAGAGCGTTTCCACCAGCCGGCAACTGTGGGTGTAATCTATATGCTTAAGCTTGGCCACATGGTAGATGATAAAATGCACGCGCGTTCTATCGGTCCGTACTCACTTATTACGCAACAGCCTCTTGGAGGTAAGGCACAGTTTGGTGGCCAGCGTTTTGGTGAGATGGAGGTGTGGGCACTTGAAGCTTATGGCGCATCAAGCACGCTTAGGGAGATACTTACCGTTAAATCGGATGACGTTATCGGAAGGGCTAAAACTTACGAGAGTATCGTTAAGGGAGAAACCATGCCGGAACCTGGCCTGCCTGAATCTTTCAACGTGTTGATGCACGAACTGAAAGGTCTTGGCCTCGACATCAGGTTAGAAGAATAAATTTACACGGGAGTGGTGCCATGCGCCACTCCCTATATACTGTTTTTAATAAATCGATAGATCTGTATCATGACGAGATTAAAAGATAAAAATACGGTTAAAAGATTTAACCAGATCTCAATAGGACTGGCTTCGCCGGAGTCTATCCTGGCTGAGTCGAGAGGTGAGGTTCTTAAACCCGAAACCATTAACTATCGTACCCATAAACCGGAAAGGGATGGCTTGTTTTGCGAGCGTATTTTTGGCCCGGTTAAAGATTTTGAGTGTGCCTGCGGTAAGTACAAAAGGATACGTTATAAGGGTATCGTTTGCGACCGTTGCGGTGTAGAAGTTACTGAAAAGAAAGTTCGACGCGACAGGGTAGGCCACATCAATCTTGTTGTGCCTATTGCACATATCTGGTATTTCCGTTCGTTACCAAATAAAATTGGTTACCTTCTTGGGCTGCCTTCTAAAAAGCTGGATATGATTATATACTATGAAAGGTATGTAGTTATACAGCCGGGTATTGCCAAAGGGCCCGACGGGGAAGCACTAAATGCATTAGACTTTTTGACAGAAGAAGAGTACCTGAATATCGTGGATTCTCTTCCGATGGAAAACCAATACCTTGATGACAACGACCCTAATAAGTTTATCGCTAAGATGGGTGCTGAGTGTATCATGGACTTATTAGCGCGTATTGACCTTGATCAGTTGTCTTATGACCTGCGCCACAGTGCCAATACCGAGACTTCTAAGCAACGTAAAACAGAAGCCCTTAAAAGGCTACAGGTGGTAGAGTCGTTCCGTGAGAGCAACATGAACAGGGAGAACCGCCCTGAGTGGATGATATTAAAGGTAATACCTGTTATACCGCCAGAGCTTCGCCCGCTTGTGCCGCTTGATGGCGGACGTTTTGCAACATCTGACCTTAATGACCTTTACCGCAGGGTTATTATCCGTAACAACCGTTTAAAAAGGTTGATGGAAATTAAAGCCCCAGAGGTTATCCTTCGTAACGAAAAGCGTATGCTTCAGGAATCTGTAGACTCGCTTTTTGATAACACAAGGAAAGCTTCTGCTGTTAAAACAGAAAGCAACAGGCCGCTTAAATCGCTTTCAGATTCACTGAAAGGTAAGCAGGGACGTTTCCGTCAAAACCTGCTTGGTAAGCGTGTTGACTATTCAGCACGTTCGGTAATTGTTGTAGGACCGGAACTTAAGTTATTTGAGTGTGGTCTTCCAAAAGATATGGCTGCCGAGCTTTACAAGCCGTTTGTTATCCGTAAGCTTATAGAGCGCGGAATCGTTAAAACGGTAAAATCGGCTAAAAAAATAATAGATAAAAAAGAGCCCGTAGTTTGGGACATCCTTGAAAATGTAATTAAAGGACACCCTGTACTGCTAAACAGGGCCCCTACGCTTCACCGTCTTGGTATTCAGGCTTTCCAGCCGAAACTAATTGAAGGTAAGGCGATACAGCTTCACCCGTTGGTATGTACGGCATTTAACGCCGACTTTGACGGTGACCAGATGGCGGTACACCTTCCGCTTGGGCCTGAGGCTATATTAGAGGCACAGCTATTGATGCTTGCTTCTCACAATATCCTTAACCCTGCTAATGGTGCGCCTATTACCGTACCTTCTCAGGACATGGTACTTGGTCTATATTATATGACCAAAGAGCGCCTTAGCACAGAAGAGAATAAAATTAAAGGCGAAGGCCTTACTTTCTACTCGGCAGAAGAGGTTAATATTGCCCTTAATGAGGGCAGGCTTCACCTTAACGCCCGTGTAAAAGTACGTGCAAAAGACTTTAATGATAAAGGTGAGCTTGTTTACAAAATAATACAAACTACAGCCGGTAGGGTACTGTTTAACGAAGTGGTGCCTGAAGCTGCAGGATATATTAATGAAGTTCTTACCAAGAAATCGTTAAGGGATGTTATCGGTAAAATTTTAAGTGTTACCGATGTGCCTACAACGGCAGCATTCCTTGACAGCATGAAAGACATGGGTTACCGCTTTGCATTCCAGGGTGGTTTATCTTTCAGCTTGGGAGATATTATTATCCCGGACAGGAAACAGGAACTTATTGCCGATGCAAACTCTCAGGTTGAGGCTATTACCATGAACTATAACATGGGTCTTATAACCAACAACGAGCGTTACAACCAGGTAATTGACGTGTGGACTTCTACCAATGCTTTGCTTACAGAGCTTGCCATGAAGAACATTCGTGAAGACCAGCAAGGTTTCAACTCGGTATATATGATGCTTGACTCCGGGGCGAGGGGTAGTAAAGAACAGATACGCCAGTTAACCGGTATGCGTGGTTTGATGGCTAAGCCTAAAAAATCTACTGCCGGCGGTGGAGAAATTATCGAGAACCCGATTCTTTCTAACTTTAAGGAAGGTCTTTCGATTCTTGAATACTTTATCTCTACCCACGGTGCGCGTAAAGGTCTTGCGGATACGGCTCTTAAAACGGCTGACGCGGGTTACCTTACCAGGAGACTTCATGATGTTTCGCAGGATGTTATTGTAAACACAGTAGATTGCGGTACATTAAGGGGTATAGAGGTTACGGCACTTAAAAAGAACGAAGAGGTTGTAGAAAGCCTTGGCGAAAGGATATTAGGCCGTGTTGCCCTTCAGGATGTGGTTAACCCGCTTACAAGCGAAGTGCTTGTTGAAGCAGGAAACCAGATAACTGAAGCAGAAGTAAGAAGGATTAGTGCAGCACCTATAGAAAGGGTAGAAGTGCGTTCTCCGCTTACCTGTGAGGCAAAACAAGGTATTTGTGCCAAGTGTTACGGGCGTAACCTTGCCACCGGAAAAATGACCCAGAAGGGTGAGGCTGTTGGTGTAATTGCAGCACAGTCTATCGGTGAGCCGGGTACACAGCTAACGCTTCGTACCTTCCACGTGGGTGGTACAGCAGGTAACATTTCTGAAGAATCAAGCATTATTACCAAATTTAAAGGTAGGCTTGAAATTGAAGACCTTAAAACAGTTAAAGGAGAAGACAACGAAGGTAATGAAACCGATATTGTAATATCGCGTTCTACAGAGCTTAAACTTGTCGACGAAAATACAGGTATTGTACTTAACACACACAACATACCTTACGGTTCTAGCATTTACGTGAAAGACGGACAAGTGGTAGACCAGGGTACAACAGTGTGTAAGTGGGACCCTTATAACGGTGTAATTATTTCTGAATACACAGGTAAGGTAGCTTATGAAGATATCGAACAGGGACAATCTTTCGTTGTTGAAATTGACGAACAGACAGGTTTCCAGGAAAAGGTAATCTCTGAATCAAGGAACAAGAAACTTATACCAACGCTTCTTATTTATGGTAATGACGGTGAACTTATCCGTTCTTACAACCTGCCGGTGGGTGCCCACCTTATGGTAGATAACGGTGAGAAGATTAAATCAGGTAAAGTACTTGTTAAGATACCAAGGCGTTCATCTAAAGCAGGTGATATTACCGGTGGTTTACCAAGGATTACTGAGCTTCTTGAAGCACGTAACCCAAGTAACCCTGCCGTAGTATCAGAAATTGACGGTGTGGTGTCATTCGGTAAAATCAAGAGGGGTAACCGCGAGATTATCATCGAATCTAAATTTGGTGAAATCAAGAAGTACCTTGTAAAGCTTTCTAACCAGATACTGGTACAGGAAAATGACTTTGTAAGGGCCGGTATGCCACTTTCTGACGGTGCTATTACTCCTGAGGATATCCTTAGGATACAGGGGCCGTCTTCAGTACAGCAGTACCTTGTAAACGAAATTCAGGAGGTTTACCGCCTTCAGGGTGTAAAAATCAACGATAAGCACTTTGAGGTTGTAATTCGCCAGATGATGCGTAAGGTACAGATACAGGATCCGGGTGACACGCTATTCCTTGAAGACCAGTTGGCACACACCAGCGACTTTATCGAGGAGAATGATAAACTATATGGAATGAAGGTGGTTGAGGATGCAGGCGATTCTGCAAACCTTAAACCGGGCCAGATTGTTACGCCACGCGAGCTTAGGGACGAAAACTCCCTGCTTAAGCGTAACGACCAGAACCTTGTGGTAGCAAGAGATGTAATACCGGCAACGGCTACACCTATACTACAGGGTATTACAAGGGCATCGCTTCAAACCAAATCGTTTATTTCTGCGGCATCGTTCCAGGAAACAACAAAAGTACTTAACGAGGCTGCCGTAGCCGGTAAGATAGATACTCTTGAAGGCCTTAAAGAGAACGTTATTGTAGGACACAGGATACCTGCAGGTACAGGTATGAGGGAATATGATAACATTATTGTAGGCTCTAAAGAAGAACTAAGTGAATTATTAATTCCTAATACAGAGGAAGTAAACTATTAATACAATGAGTGAACAAAAGCAACAGGGACAGATCAATATTGAACTGGACGAGAAAACAGCCGAAGGCACATACAGCAACCTTGCCATCATCAATCATTCTGCTTCAGAATTTGTGGTAGATTTCGTTTCGATTATGCCGGGTGCTCCTAAAGCTAAAGTTAAATCGCGCATTGTGTTAACGCCACAGCATGCCAAAAGGCTGCTTAAGGCATTAGGAGAAAACATTCACCGTTTTGAAAGTGCACATGGCGCTATTCAGGAAAGTGAGCAGGCCCCGCTTCCGCTTAGCTTCGGCCCTGCCGGACAGGCTTAGGAAATCAGATTATAAAATAAAACCCACTCGAAAGAGTGGGTTTTTTATTACTGTTAAAAGGGGGCTTATGTTTTCGCTTTCTTTTCCTGTGCTTCCTCTGTATCATCACTATCGGCATACATCGGCTTTTGCTCTTTGTCAGCCTGTGGATCATATTGTATGTCAATAAAGATAGGGAAGTGGTCAGACCCAAAACTGTCGAGCCTTTTAATGCGGTTCAGCTTAAAATCAGGCGATATAAAGGCATGATCAAGCGGGAAACGCATAAAGGGGTATTTTGCATGAAAAGAGTTAAAGAAGCCCCTGCCACGGCGTGGGTCGAGCAGTCCGCTCATTTTAAGGAAGAGTTCTGTGGTATGGCTCCACGCTACATCATTAAGGTCGCCAATAACTACTACAGGTAGTTCTTCCTCCTTTGCCATATCAGCTACCAAAAGCAATTCCTTATCTCGTTCTGTGCTGCGCACATTTTCGTTTGGCACGGGTGGGGTGGGGTGTACACCGTGCAGCACTACTTCATTCCCGTCTTTCATCACTACTTTTGTATGTATTGACGGAACATCATCCTCTACCAGATAAGATATTTTATCGTCCTTAAGTTCAAGCTTAGAAAAAAGCAGCATACCATAGGTATTATCTTTTGCTGCTTTTACAGTATATTCATATTTATCCTCTAATAATGGGCTTACAGCTTTTTCCCATTTTTCATCAGTCTCCAGCAGGAACACAATATCAGGGTTAGCCTTTTCTATCTCTTCGAGACAGCCTTTGTAATTTTTATTATCCTGATAAACATTAGAGATCATAATACTTATGCTGCTGTCACCGTTATAGCTTTTTGCTTTATAAACCTGTTTTTTACCTAAGATGGTAAAAGGGAGTATCAGGTAAAGCAGGTAAATAGTGTTGACAGTAACTATACCTGTAAGCACCCAGTATAAAGTGCCGGAACCATTGTAAAAGTAAAGAAGCAGCCCCAGGCAGATGATGGAAAGCGTGAATTTTTGAAGCCTCGGATAATCAAACATCCTAAAGGTCCAGTAATCATTACGTATAAGTGCCATTACAGAGAAAAGCACCAGCAGTGCGGTAAAAGCTATAAGGATGGTGTTCACGGTTGTTTTATTTGCTTTAAAGATAACAATCAGAACGCATACTAAATGTTATTGCTTTTATAAAACTATTCTCACACTACTTTTCTTTCTATATCCTGTGGCAGTCTTGTTAGCAATTCATAATTAAGCTGGCTGCTCCGTTCGCCGAAAGAGGCAACAGAAATTTCCTGTTCGCCTTGTGTGCCAATAAGCACTACGTCATCATCAGTAGTAACGTTGGGTATATTGGTAACATCTACAGCTATACAGTTCATGTTTACAGTTCCGGTTACAGGCGCACGCCTGCCATTTACCAGCACAATACCCATGTTGCTTAGGCTTCGGCTAAACCCGTGTGCATAGCCAATAGGTATAATGGCAAGCGTCATGGCTTCATGCGAAAAGAAAGATGTACCATAGCCGATATATTCGCCGGGCGGTACATGCTTTAGGCTCATAATGCTGCTCTCCCACCTTATTATACGCTTTAATGGCGAAACATCTGTTTTGTGCTTGCTCAGGTATTCTACCAGCACTTCCGGGCCCGACCAAAAGCCATACTGCATAATACCTATGCGCAGCATATCATAATGCATATCGGGCATACGCACTGCCGCTGCCGAACAGCAGGTATGTATTATCTGTGGCTCTAGTCCTGCTTCCCTGAAAGACGACAGGGCTTTTTTAAACAGCCTTTTTTGCTTTTTAATGCGTACATGGTTGGCGATGCTTTCGGCTCCTGCAAAGTGTGTGCATAGCCCCCTGAATGTTAGGTATTCTTTTTGCTCTTCGAGCACTTTTATCAGGGCGGGTATTTTTTCCAATTCAAAACCGGTGCGGTACATGCCGGTTTCAACTTCTATATGGATGAGCGCTTTCTTACCAAGTTGTTTTGCCGATTGTAATGTTGCTGATAACCTTTCCTCTGTAAAAACATAAAATTCTATGTTGTTGCTGATGCACCATTCCATGTCGGAATATTTTACAGAACCCATTATCATAATAGTTGTATCGGCCGAAGCTACATTAAAAACAGCTCTTGCCTCTTCTGCATTAAAAACCGAGAAATGGTTTACACCACAGGCTTCTGCTAACGGAACATACACGTTGATGCCGTGGCCGTATGCATTTCCTTTTACCACTGCACTTATTTTGGTACCTTTAAAATAGCTTCTTAAAAAATTCCAGTTGGTTTGTAATGCTTCTTTATTGAGGGTTATAACCGAAGATTCATTCATGCCTGTTGTGCTTCTTTCTGTATTTGTATAAACATTTTAATTCCTGTAGCGGTTATTTCGTCAGGATAGTCGTAAGCCGGGTGGTGCAGTGGATAGCAGTCCTTACCCGAGCCTACACCAAACATAGCCCCGGGCCAGATGTTTGTAAAGATCCCGAAATCTTCGCCAAAGCGGAATCCTTCTGCAATATCCTCATAAACCAAATTATTTGAAATGGCAGCCTTTTTTATTATAGCAACCGCCTTAGTGTCATTTTGGTTCGACTCAAAAGGTTCTATCATTTCAAAGCTTACCTCAAGCGCTTCCTTCTCTGCTTCATCAGTAGCAAATTGTTTGAGCTGCTCTATGGCGTTGTCCAGCCTGTCATTACTATCGGCACGCACGGTAAGGTGTACTTCGCCTTCTCCTGCCGAAATTCCGTAAGCCTTTTCACCCATTTGGGTATGTACAGGTGTTACGGTAACATAGGCAGGCTTATCTTCATGATTCAGCTCTAATGCCTTTAGCATATACCTGCCCATGGCAGCAGCCGGATTACGCCCGTTCCACGGTTCTGCGGCATGCGCTGTATAACCCTTAAAGAATGCGGCAATGCTCACCACGCTCGATGTAAAGCTGCCTGTTTTACACACAATAGTATGCGTTGAAAAACCCGGCAGGTTGTGCAGGGCGAATACAAAATCAATATCCAGTTTGTTTAAGAAACCATCGGCAACTACATTCCTTGCACCCCAGCCGTTTTCTTCGGCAGGCTGAAAAAGCAGGTACACATTACCTTGTTGCGGCCTGTTAGCTGAAAAGTGCTTTGCTACGCCATACAGTATAGTGCTGTGCCCATCGTGCCCGCATTTGTGGGAAACACCATTGGTTACCGATTTATATACCGTGGTAATAGTTTCCTGTATCGGCAGGGCATCAATATCGGCACGGAGTAGTATGTTTTTACCGGGTGACTGTCCTTTAAAAGTTACTAATATCCCTGTGTTGGCTGTTTTTTGAATGCTGTCAGTGTCAAGCTTTTCCAATAACCCTAAAAGGTACTCCTGTGTTTTATATTCGTTTTGTGAAACTTCGGGGTGGCGGTGCAGGTAGTGCCGTATTGTGGTAAGTTCTTCCATGCTGAATTTTAGTTTTTCTCAAGATACTAAAAAACAGGCAGCCGCAAAAGCGTAGCGGGTTATTAAATTAAAAGCGATAGAAGTATTACTAACGCACGATTGTCCTGAAGGTAAGATTTACGCGCGGGCTGTTTACAGTTTTGGTAGGGGGAAGGCGGTGCAGCCAATGGGTTTGGGTGGTATCTTTCATTACCAACAGGCTGCCGTGTTCTAAAACCACCGAAACCGTTTCTTTAGTCTGCTTGTGCTTAAAAGCGAATTTACGGGTTGCTCCAAAGCTGAGGGAACCAATTGCCCCATTCTTCTTCAGGTCTTTTTCGCCATCGCTGTGCCAGGCCATACCTTCGTTGCCATCGTGGTACAGGTTTAAAAGGCAGGAGTTGTAAGTTTCACCGGTAAGTTTTTCGGTAGTGGCTTTAAGTTCTGACAGCTCTTTGGTGAACGGTAGTGCGCGTTTGGTGACTTTGCTGTAGGTATATTCAAAGGGTTGCTCGGCATACCAGGCTACTTTGCGTTTGGTGGTAATGAGCTTACCAAAAATAATAGCTTCATCATTACGCCACTCTATAGTATTGAGTAGTTTCTCTAAATAGAAATCAGCCTCTTCTTTTTTAAATATGGCACCAAAATAATTAACCACACCATCATAAGGCAGCAGGTTATCATCTTTCGGATTTTCGGGGGAGAAGAGGTTCATACCGCTTCGTAACTAGCTAAATTATATTTCTCAAGAAATAAAATCCTTGCATTTATTTCTTCAATTATGCTTAAGTGTTCCTCGCGCTCCTTTCCAAGTATATCAGTATTTAACAATTTAATAGCTGTTCCTCCCATGCAAACCATTAAAATTCCCTTATCCCCACCTATTTCCGAATAATCAACATCTGTGGCTATGACTGCATTTCCACCAACATCTAAAACTCTTTTCCTTAATTTTGAAAAACAAAGGTCTTCACCATGTTTTATTTTATTCGAAAGTCTGTCAGATTGCATTCCGAAAAAATCACTAAATGAAGATGAAAGTTCTGTTAAAACACCTGTGCCAGTTGATGATTGTGCAGTAACCATATCTATTATTTCGTAGTTCCAATTAAGAGGAGAATGTGTAGTAATTACAGGTATAGAATTAATGATAGATAAAAACTTCTCTTTTAACTGCTTTTTTTCTTTCAACAGTGCATTTTTATATTTTACAAATAATTCATCACCACATTTATCACAGTAGGAATTAGATTTTTTGTCATGATAGACATTAATTATTGCTACTTTTTCTTCTGATAAGAAGTTATTACTATTAAAAATACCGCCCTTAATTTTATTATTACAATTAGGACATTCCTTTAATTCACTCATACCCTTTTAAATTACTCTTTTATCCATGTTATATAAGTAAAATCCAATTTATGCTTTTCATCTTTTGGATGATATTCTTCGCTTACAAGCTGCCATTTGCTTTCATCAATTTCAGGAAAGTAAGCATCGGCATCAACTGTTGTATGCACACGTGTAAGTTCTATTTTATCAGCCCGGTCAATAGCCTGTTTGTAAATTTCGCCACCGCCTACTATAAAAACCTCCTCATCCTGCGGGCAGGCAGCAAGGGCTTCATTAAGGCTGTGCACTATGGTGCAGCCTTCATAGGTAAAATCTTTTTGGCGGGTAATAACAATGTTAGTACGGTTGGGCAGCGGGCCATTCATGCTTTCCAGCGTTTTACGCCCCATAATGATATGGTGTTCTGTAGTTAACTTTTTAAACCGTTTAAAATCATCAGGCAGGTGCCATACCATCTGGTTGTCTTTACCTAAAGCATTGTTTTCGGCTGCCGCCGCTATAAGGGTAATCGTCATTACTGCTGGTTATTGTTATCGCTTTCTATTTTCTTTTCCAACTGGCCTATGCGGCGCTCCTGGCGGGCCACCAGCTTTTCAATCTGCTCCTGTTCCCACTTTTTATTTATAAAGCTCTCAATAACAAAAATCTTTATAAAGTGCATGATAAACAAAAATGCCCAGGCAGTTATGGCCCACAGGTACCAGTTGTACTCTTCGCGAACATTGAGCCATTTGTTGATAATGTATAAAAAAATACTCCCTACAAAAAAGAGGATAAAATGCAGGTAAACCCGTTTTTTCTGCTTTACCCGCTTTCGGGCATACTCATACAATTGCTGTTGGTTTTTTTCCATACGTTGGTTTTTACCTAAAGATAATGAAAAAAATTATACAGCAACTGCACCTTTTATGTGCGGGTGCGGGTCATAATTTACCAATGTAAAATCATCATACGTAAAACTAAAGATATCCTTAACCTCTGGATTCAGTATCATTTGCGGCAGCGGGCGCGGTTCGCGCGATAGCTGTAGCTGCAACTGCTCTATATGGTTGTTGTATATGTGTGCATCTCCAAATGTGTGAATAAAATCGCCTGGTTCCATATCGCAAACCTGTGCTATCATCATGGTAAGCAGGGCGTATGAAGCTATATTGAAAGGTACGCCTAAAAATATATCGGCGCTACGCTGGTATAGCTGGCATGATAGCTTTGGCTTGCCACCGTCTTTATCGGCAGGGGCTACATAAAACTGGAAAAATGCATGGCAGGGTGGTAGCGCCACTTTGCCTTCGGCCACATTTTCAGCAAACGATTTTGAAGTATCCGGCAGTACACCGGGGTTCCATGCACTCACGAGCATACGGCGGCTGTTAGGGTTCGTTTTCAGCGTTTCTATAAGCTCTGTAATCTGGTCTATTTCGCGGCTGTCCCAGTTGCGCCACTGGTGACCGTAAACAGGTCCCAGGTTGCCATTTTCATCTGCCCACTCATCCCAAATGCGTACGCCGTTTTCATTAAGGTATTTTATGTTAGTGTCACCTTTAAGAAACCAGAGCAATTCATGTATTATCGACTTGAGGTGCAGTTTTTTGGTAGTTACCAAGGGGAAGCCTTCACTGAGGTTAAAACGCATCTGGTAGCCAAACACGCTTATTGTTCCTGTCCCTGTCCTGTCGCCCTTTTGGGTGCCGCTCTCCAATACATGCTTTACTAAGTCGTGATATTGCTTCATCTTAATTTGAAAATTAGTCAATTTGAAAATTTGAAAATGAAATTCTACAACAACAAATGAGTTGTTTTTACTGTAAATTTTCATTCTGCAAAATATAAAAATATTCAGCAATTATGCTTTACAGATAATTTCTTTATGAGTCAATTTATCCACAACAAAAAAGCTGCCCTTTAAAGAGCAGCTCCATTATCTAATCTTAAAATTGATTAATTTTCAAATTGTATCAGCTTTCCCGCTTTGATATTTCATCGCGTATTTTTGCGGCTTTTTCATAATCTTCATTCTGCACTGCGCCTTCCAGCATTTCGTTAAGCTCCTGCAGGCTATACTGGCTGTAGCCTTCTCCCGAAACGGTTTCGGTGCCAAAGGTTTCCGGCTGGCTTAATATATCGGCTCCTTCTTCGCCCTCGCCTTCCGGCTCAGGATTAATTTTAAGGTATATACCGGCTTTATCAAGTATGTTCTTGTAAGTAAAAATTGGGGCATTGAATCGAAGTGCCAGCGCAATAGCATCAGATGTGCGGGCATCTATAATTTCTTCTATTTTATCCCTTTCGCAAATAATGCTCGAAAAGAAAACGCCATCTACCAGCTTATGGATGATAACCTGCTTTACGGCAATATCAAACCTGTCGGCAAAGTTCTTAAACAGGTCATGTGTTAGCGGCCTTGGCGGCTTAATTTCTTTTTCAAGGGCAATTGCTATGCTTTGTGCTTCAAAAGCGCCTATAACTATTGGTAATTTACGTTCTCCGTCTACTTCATTCAGGATTAGTGCATACGCCCCGTTTTGTGTCTGGCTGTATGATATCCCTTTAATGTTAAGTTTTACTAAGCTCATATTAATCTTTACGATAAACTAAAAAAGGCTATCCGCCAAAGATACACCATCCCTGTGCGGATAGCCCTTTAATGGGCACAATTTATAATAAAATTATGAGTTATTGGCTTTAAACTCTTTTATTTTTTCTGTAAGCTTTGGTACTATTTCAAAAGCATCGCCTACCACACCATAGTCTGCAACTTTAAAGAAAGGCGCATCAGGGTCAGAGTTTATAACCACTTTTACTTTAGATGAGTTTATACCTGCAATATGCTGTATAGCACCGCTGATACCTACTGCCACATACAGGTTGCTGGCAACCGGCTTGCCGGTCTGGCCTACGTGCTCACTGTGAGGCCTCCAACCCAGGTCAGATACGGGCTTAGAGCAGGCAGTGGCTGCGCCTAACGCCTGTGCAAGATCTTCAAGCATTCCCCAGTTTTCCGGGCCTTTTAGTCCGCGGCCACCAGATACCACAACTTCGGCATCTGCAATGGTTACCTTACCTGTTACCTTTTCGGTAGATTCAACCTTAACTGTAAAATCATTATCGTTTAATGACGGTGCAAAATCTTCTGTTGAAGGAGATGAAGCCGACTCAACAAGGCCAAAAGAGTTTTTAGCAAGGGCAAGCACTTTTACATCAGTATTTACTTCGGTAATATTAAACGCCTTGTTAGAGAAAGCGTTACGCTTAACGCGGAAAGGTGAAAGGCTTTCCGGTAAAGCCACTACGTTGCTTGCATAGCCTGCCTCAAGGGCAACGGCTACAAGCGGCGCTGTATAAAGGCTATCAGTAGTAGCGCTGAAAAGTACAATTTTAGCATCTTCTTTTTGTGCAGCCTGCTTAATTACATCGGCATAAGCTTTAGCGTTGAACGATTTTAATTTATCGTTTTGTACATTAAGCACTTTATCTACATCATAGTTGCCAAGCGCTGAACTGTCGGCAGCATTAATAGTAAGTGCGGTAACGGTGGTACCGGCTTCGCCGGCTATTTTTTTAGCATAAGAAGCAAGCTCAAAAGCAGTTTTTTTGAATTTGCCCTCTGCCGATTCTGCGTATATTAAAATTGACATTTTTTTAATTTTTTAATGGTTTAATATATCAATGTATCAATTACTTTTTATTATCCTCAATTGTTACATTAACTAATTAATCAATATTGGTATATTAAATTACCTTTGCCTCGTTGTGCAACAGGTTTACAAGCTCGTCAAGATTATCGGGGCTAATCAGCTTAACAGCCGATTTTGGAGCAGGCTTTTCAAACTTAACGGCTGAGGTGGCATTATTTGCCTGTACAGGCTCAAGAACGTTAAGCTGTTTTTGGCGCGCCATCATAATACCGCGCATGTTAGGTATTTTAAGGTCTTTTTCTTCTACAAGCCCTTTTTGTCCGCCTATAACCAATGGCAGTTTTGTGCTTAGTGTTTCTTTACCGCCGTCTATTTCCCTTACCGCTGTAGCATCGGTTCCATTAACATCAAGCTTTATGCATGAGTTAACAAAGTCGTAACCCAGCATTGCAGCAAGCATGCCCGGTACCATACCGCCGTTATAATCTAAAGATTCTTTACCGGCTATAACAAGGTCATAAGAACCGTTTTTTACCACTTCGGCAAGTTGTTTGGCAACAAAATAACCGTCTGTAGGGTTAGCATTTACCCTTATAGCCTCATCAGCGCCAATAGCAAGTGCTTTGCGCAGAGTGGCTTCGGCATCGGTACCGCCCACATTAACCACGGTTACATTAGCTCCCTGCTGTTCTTTGAACCATATAGCGCGCGTAAGCCCGAACTCATCATTCGGGTTAATTACAAACTGCACTCCGTTGGTGTCAAATTCGCTGTCTCCGTTAGTAAAATTGATTTTTGAAGTAGTATCAGGCACGTGGCTGATGCAAACTAATATTTTCATTTCTATTGTTTTATAGGAGTTGATTGTTTTCCGTTACGAAATTAATAAAATATTCCGAATAAAAAACTATGCATGCATATAAAATTTGATTATTGTAAAAAATTCAATCCTTTTTTCTGAACATCGAATTTATAAAACGGTTTCGTATGCTGTTATTAATAATATTTGAACGTATTTGCAATAACTTGAAAACATTTCAGTAAAAGTATAAGTAACCCGGCATAATAACTGAAAATGTTTTATTTTTGCCATTCACATTAATACCGATAAACGTACATACATGAGAACGATACAATTCAGGGAAGCTGTTTGCGAGGCTATGAGCGAAGAAATGCGCCGCGACGAATCAGTATATCTAATGGGTGAAGAGGTTGCCGAATATAACGGTGCTTATAAAGCCTCTAAAGGCATGCTTGATGAGTTTGGCCCGAAAAGGGTAATTGATACCCCGATTGCAGAACTTGGTTTTGCCGGTATTGCAGTAGGCAGCGCCATGAACGGCAACAGGCCTATTGTAGAGTTTATGACCTTTAACTTCTCTCTGGTTGGGATAGACCAAATTATTAATAATGCAGCAAAAATACGCCAGATGTCGGCAGGGCAGTTTGATTGCCCTATCGTTTTCCGCGGGCCTACCGCTTCAGCGGGCCAACTTGCGGCAACCCACTCTCAGGCGTTTGAGAACTGGTATGCCAACACTCCCGGTTTAAAGGTAGTAGTGCCTTCTACACCTTATGATGCAAAAGGGCTTTTAAAGTCGGCTATCCGCGATAATGACCCTGTTATCTTTATGGAGAGTGAGCAGATGTATGGTGATAAGGGCGAAGTGCCTGAAGGTGAATATACCATTCCGCTTGGTGTTGCTGATATAAAAAGAGAAGGTAAAGATGTAACCATCGTATCTTTCGGTAAGATAATTAAAGAGGCGCTTAAAGCTGCCGAAGAATTAGAGAAGGAAGGCATAAGCTGTGAGGTGATTGATTTAAGGACAGTTCGCCCGATGGATCATAATGCCATATTGGAATCTGTAAAGAAAACCAACAGGCTTGTAGTGCTTGAAGAGGCATGGCCGTTTGCCAGCGTGGCTTCAGAGATAACTTATATAGTTCAGGAGCGCGCTTTTGATTACCTTGATGCCCCGATACAGCGTATAACAACAGCCGATACGCCTGCTCCATATTCCCCGGCTTTGCTTAAGGAATGGTTGCCAAATGCAGATGATGTTATAAAGGCAGTTAAAAAAGTTATGTACAAAAAATAAGGAGAAATAAAACTCTTATATTTGAAACTTCATCATACTATTGTGATGAAGTTTTTGTTTATATGCATATATGAAAGAGAAATTACTGTTTATAGGGGCCTTGCTGTTGTGGGCAGGTTCCCTTTTTGCTCAAACAAAGGTAGAGGGAACGGTTGTAGATAATGCCAATTTGCCCCTGCCTTTTGTAAATGTATATTTTAAAGACTCCAGTGAAGGCGTGATTACAGATGAAAACGGAAAGTTTTATCTTGAATCTGCCAATACTTATCAGGCAATAGTAGTTTCGTTTGTAGGCTTTTCTACCAAACAGGTAGAGCTTACAGGTCCGGTTAATTATGGAATAAAAGTAAAGTTAGCCGAAGCCCAGGAGCTTAAAGAGGTAGTGCTGTATTCGGGCAAGACCTCCAAAAAAAATAACCCTGCCCTTGATATACTCCGAAAAATATGGGAACGCAGGCGCAAAAATGGTTTGCGCATGTTTAAGCAGTACCAGTATGACAAGTATGAAAAGGTAGAGTTTGACATGAATAATATAGACAGTGCCTTTATGAACAGTAAGATATTCCGGGGCATGGAGTTTATATTTAAACATGTAGATACATCAAGCGTTACCGGTAAAACCTACCTGCCAATATTCATAAACGAAAGTATAAGCGAGGTATATGGCGACAATACAACCAACAGCGAAAAGGAAATACTGCAAGCCAATAAAAACTCCGGCTTTAGCGATAACCAGCAAATTATTGCCTTTGTAAAAGACCTGTATGCCGATTATGATGTATATGATAATTACCTTAAGTTTTTTGATAAAGATTTTGTGAGCCCATTATCGCGCACGGGTATAAATGTATATAACTATGTGCTTGCCGATACTGCATATATAGATAACAAATACTGCTTTAATATAGTGTTTTACCCCAGGCGTAAAGGCGAGCTTACCTTTAAAGGTAACTTTTGGGTGAATGATACCACTTTTGCTATAAAAAAAATAAGCATGGCTGCCAGTAAAGGGGCAAACATCAATTTTGTTAAGGATATGTATATAGAGCAGGAGTTTGATGTGCTTAACGACTCTGTTTTCCTGCTAAAGCGCGACCACCTGATGACAGATTTTGCACTGCGTAAAAAAGATGAATCAAAAGGTGTTTACGGTAAGCGTACCACCTTGTTCCGCGATTATGAGTTCGATATTAAAAAACCGGATGATTTTTACAGGAAAGAAGTCAACTTCTATAATGACACCATAAATACCCGCTCTGACGATTATTGGGCAGAAAACCGCTTTGAGTCGCTCAACAAAGATGAAAAAGCGGTATATAAAATGCTCGATACCCTTAAAACAGTCCCCAAATTTAAACGGATGTACACCGTTGTAGCCACGCTTGGCAGCGGCTACTACCAGATGGGTAATTTTGATTATGGGCCTATATTTTCAACCTTTGGCTATAATGACATAGAAGGGCTAAGGCTGCGCACAGGCGGGCGTACGTACTATGGGCAGAACGACCCATGGAGGTTGGAAGGTTACACAGCCTACGGTTTTAAAGATAACCAGTTTAAGTATGGTATATCGGGTAAATGGATGGTTGACAAGAAAAAGCGTATTATACTGGCAGCAGGTAACCGGCGCGATATAGAGCAGATAGGGGTAAGCCTTACCGGCTCGCCCGATGTGCTGGGCAGGAGCTTTGCGTCATCTGCTATTTTTGCAAGCGGAGACAATACAAAGCTGACCTCTATAAATTACTCTAACTTTTCGGCTGAGATAGAACAATGGAAAAATGTTGTTTTCCGTACCAGCTTCTCCTACCGTACATTAAAATCGGCATCGCCAACATTCAGCCTCGATTATTTTATAGATCCTAACGACCCTTCTAAAGGTGTGCGCAGCGACCTGCAACAGTATGAGTTTGGCTTTACTATAGATTATACCCCCGGCAGGCGCACTATTGGATATGGTGTAGAGCGTTCTGATGTTGATGATGATGACTACCCGAGGTTTTATGTTAACTTTTCGCAGGGTATTGAGGGTGTTTTTGGCAGCGACTTTAATTACCAGAAACTTCAGTTTTATTACAGGCAGCCAATACTCATAGGCGGCTTTGGGCGCTTCTTCTCTACTGTAGAGGCAGGAAAAACTTTTGGAGCAGTACCGTTGGGGTTAATGAGTGTTATTCCGGGTAACCAGTCCTATTTTATAATTGACAATACCTATAACCTGATGAACTATTATGAATTTGTTGCAGATGAATACGTATCGCTGCACCTTGAGCATAATTTCAGCGGCAGGCTGTTTTCACGCATACCTTTTCTGCGCGATTTAAACCTTAGGGAAATTGTAGGTATTAAAGGGGTTTACGGTACGGTATCAGAAGAGAATATAAGGCTTAATGCCAGTACTATTACCTACCGTGCCCCCGAAGATGTGTACTGGGAGTACCATGCAGGAATAGGCAACATCTTTAAAGTTTTCCGTATTGATTTTGCATGGCGCGGAAGTTACCTTAACCTGCCCGATGCCAACCGTTTTACTATTAAAGGTGTTTTTGGCCTGCACTTTTAAAAAAAAAGTTAATGTTGTTTAAAATATTGTATTTTCGTAATAACTAACTTTACAAAAAACATCATGAAGTCTCTTTGCATATTTGCTCTTTTTGCACTGGGTTTGGTTTCGTGTAAGAATAACGAAAAAGAATTACCATCAGTAAATTATGCTGACATTGTAGTGGGCACAAGCAATAACGGAGAGGCAGAACTTGCTGACATTGCTGCTGTTAAAACCAAATGGGAAGCGGCAATTAAAAAGGGAGGGAAAGATGCAAGCCTTATTGGCTTTGAAATTGTTAAAGGGACTACAGAAGGAGGGGACCCGGGTGAATACTACATGCTGCTGGCGCGGACAGACGACGGCGCTATAAAGACAGCTTCTTTACTTACACTTAAAGAAGGTAAATTATATTTCGAGCATTCTGAAGATTCAGGCAGGGCACTGCCGCTTGTAGTTTGCTCCGGACTTTGTGATGATGGCTGCCTGCCTGTAGTAAGTGTCCGCAGCGGAAAAAAATACATAAACTGCACACCGTGCCTCGATTGTAAAAAGCACGAAACAGAAGTGCGTTAATCTTTTCTTAAACGC
Organism: Flavobacterium sp.; assembly: GCF_024305175.1. GTDB lineage: Bacteria > Bacteroidota > Bacteroidia > Flavobacteriales > Flavobacteriaceae > Flavobacterium. Next base: position 45,454 of record NZ_JAMWYY010000001.1, on the reverse strand, counting down.
CTGCACTCTTAACATTTTGTTGGTAGATGGTTGCCCGTAAAGAAGTAATTTAGTGGATATTTATCAGCTAAAATATACTCGCTATGAAAAACTATCTACTAAAAGCCACAGCATTTTTTGCCTTTGCACTTGCAGCAACATCATGCAGTAATGATGCAACCGTATCTGATATGGACATGAACAGCAGTGCCTCGGCACTGTCTGAAGAACAGGTAGCCGAAGATATGAACAGGGCCTACTATTGGCAAACCTATATAGGGGAAGAAGTAAACGGTGAATATATAATTACCGCCGATGCCGATTTATTGAAAGCTGACCTTGAGGCAGTACTTGCAAATGAAGGCAGGCCAACTACCCTGCAGGATATTTTTATTACAGGCATGATTGCTGATAACGACCCTACAGATAAAGGTTACTTTTTAATAGGCAGCGATAAGAACGGGCAAACCATAAGCCTGCAACTTGAAAAGGCAGATACTAAGTTTATCTTATATTCAGATAATGGTTTTGTTAAAACCGTATCTTGTGATGGCTGTGTAAGCGGCTGTAACCTGTCTTACCTGCTTATAAACGGCAAAAGGGTTGCATATTGCCAGGAAAATGGCTGCTCTGAATATGACTGCTCTAAAAGCGAATCGTCATTTTAATACAGTATCGTAAAAATATATAGACAGCCTCCGTGTTAACGGGGGCTTTTTTATTTGCATGCTATCCTGCTGTTATCATTATGTAAATATGTTAAAATGATATAGTCATTAACCTGATTTTAGCTTGCATTACTGTATTTTTGTGCTACTTTTGCACCGCTTAATATGTAACTAATATAAAGATAAAAAATGTCTGCAGCGAAACTGAAAACTTTTGATGTCCTTATCGAAATCCCTAAAGGGAGCAGGAACAAATATGAATACGATTTTAAACTGAAAAAAATACGTTACGACAGGATGCTTTTCTCATCTATGATGTATCCTGCCGATTATGGTTTTATACCTGAAACCCTTGCGCTTGACGGCGACCCGCTTGATGTGCTTGTACTGGTAACAGAACCTACATTTCCCGGTTGTGTGATGGAAGTTAAGCCAATTGGCGTTTTCCATATGGCAGATGAAAAAGGCCCGGACGAGAAAATTGTTTGCGTACCGGTTAGCGACCCAGTATGGAACAAGCTGGACGACCTTAGCGATATGAACCCGCACCTGCTTAAAGAAATTGAGCATTTCTTCCAGGTATATAAAGACCTTGAGCAAAAGAAAGTTGATGTGGAAGGGTGGGGAGATGTAAACGAAGCACGTGAAATTATCGATAAATGTGTAGACCGTTTCGAGACTCTTGAAAACAAACCTGAAGAACTTTTCAGTATAAGATAGTTTTCGCTATAAAAATGATACCATAAAAGCGACATTCCTTAAAAGGGTGTTGCTTTTTTTTGTTTTGTTTTTGTTACATTTATAATATGTTAACAATTAACCAAACAATTATTTTATGGATTCAATTATGATTTATGTGCCGGCCATACTGGCCATACTGGGTCTCCTCTTCATGGCTGTAAAGAGGTACTGGGTGCTGAAGCAGGATGCCGGGGATGGCAAGATGAAAGAAATTTCAGATTACATTTACGAAGGTGCGCTTGCTTTTCTTAAAGCCGAATACAAATTATTAACCATTTTTGTAATTGTAGCAAGTATAGCGCTTGCCGTAATTGCATACATTGTACCCACTACCGACTGGCTTATTATACTGGCCTTTGTTTTTGGTGCCATCTTCTCGGCGCTTGCCGGTAACATGGGTATGAAAATTGCCACCAAAAGTAATGTGCGCACCACTCAGGCAGCGCGCACCAGCCTGCCACAGGCATTAAAGGTGTCTTTTGGCGGCGGTACGGTTATGGGGCTCGGCGTTGCCGGTCTTGCCGTACTGGGGCTTACTGCTTTTTTCATTTTTTTCTTTCACTATTTTATGAATGGCCAGTGGGCATCTGCCATGTATGGCGGTGAAACCCGCACACCACAGGAACTAATGACTATTGTACTGGAAACGCTTGCAGGCTTTTCGCTTGGTGCGGAGTCTATAGCGCTTTTTGCACGTGTGGGTGGCGGTATATATACTAAGGCAGCCGACGTGGGTGCCGACCTTGTTGGTAAGGTAGAGGCAGGAATCCCTGAAGATGACCCGCGTAACCCCGCAACCATTGCAGATAATGTGGGTGATAACGTGGGCGACGTAGCCGGTATGGGCGCCGACCTTTTCGGTTCTTATGTGGCAACGGTACTTGCCGCTATGGTACTGGGTAATTATGTGCTTAGGGATATTACCCTTGCCAACCCGGGCTTTACCGATGCGTTTGGTGGTATAGGTCCTATACTCTTGCCAATGGCTATTGCCGGTTTTGGTATATTGTTTTCTATTATTGGCACAATGCTGGTAAAAATTAGCAGTAACGATGCTAAAGAGGCACAGGTGCAGGGCGCCCTTAACAGAGGCAACTGGGTATCTATAGTGCTTGTGGCGGTTTCCTGCTACTTTTTGGTAGATTATATGCTGCCCGAAACCATGAGGATGGACTTTTATGGTGAGGAAGCTAAAGATATATCTTCTATGAGGGTGTTTTATGCCACCCTGATAGGTTTAATTGTAGGTGGTGTTATATCTTCGGTTACAGAATATTATACTGGGCTTGGTAAAAAGCCTGTGCTTGCCATAGTACAAAAATCGAGTACAGGTGCGGGCACTAATATTATTGCCGGCCTTGCTACGGGTATGGTTTCTACATTCCCTACTGTGCTGCTGTTTGCAGGCGCAATATGGGCATCCTACGCCTTTGCAGGCTTTTATGGCGTGGCGCTTGCCGCTTCGGCTATGATGGCTACTACTGCCATGCAGCTTGCTATTGATGCCTTTGGCCCAATATCGGATAACGCAGGCGGTATTGCCGAAATGAGCGAACTGCCTAAAGAAGTACGTACACGTACTGATATATTAGACTCTGTTGGTAACACAACGGCAGCTACAGGTAAAGGCTTTGCCATTGCTTCTGCGGCGTTAACATCGCTGGCGCTGTTTGCGGCCTACGTAACGTTTACAGGTATAGATGGTATCAACATCTTCCGTGCGCCTGTGCTTGCCATGCTGTTTGTGGGCGGTATGGTGCCTGTAGTGTTCTCGGCGTTAGCCATGAACTCGGTAGGCAAGGCCGCAATGGATATGGTATATGAAGTGCGCAGGCAGTTCCGCGAAATTGCCGGAATTATGGAAGGTACAGCCAAGCCGGAGTATGGCAGGTGTGTAGAAATTTCTACTAAGGCCGCCTTGCGCGAAATGATGCTGCCGGGATTGCTTACCATAGGTATGCCTATTGCCATAGTACTTCTCGGGATGCTGATTTACCCGGATAATAACCAGATGGTTGCCGAAATGCTTGGTGGCTATATGGCGGGTGTAACGGTTAGCGGTGTGCTTTGGGCAGTGTTCCAGAACAATGCCGGTGGCGCGTGGGACAACGCCAAAAAATCTTTTGAGGCGGGTGTAATGATTAACGGCGAAATGACCTTTAAAGGCTCTGACGCGCACAAGGCAGCGGTAACAGGCGATACGGTGGGCGACCCGTTCAAGGATACCTCCGGGCCGAGTATGAACATCCTGATTAAACTTACATGCCTTATAGGGCTTGTTATAGCACCCATACTGGGCGGGCATGAAGCAGGCGAGGGCTTAAACCCGGCAACTGCTACCTTTATAGAGCAACCCATACTAACAGGGCAGGAAAGCCGTGAGGAAGTTACCATAGAAAAGCAACGGAATGATGATGGTACCATGACGGCGACTGTTATTGTTTCTACCGTAAGCGAAAAAGAAACGGTTAGCACCCAGCGCGAAACTTTTAGCGGTACCGAGGATGAGGTTAACCAACGCATAGAAGAATGGCGCAGCAGCAGGAGATAATTTTGCTGTAGTTTTTAATAGTAAAGTAAACCCCTCCACTAGGAGGGGTTTGTTTTTTATTCCATTTCGACCGAAGCGGAGAAATCTATTCAATAATTATGATTTTGAAGCTAAAATATAAGATAGTATTTATAATATTTTTACCTATCAATTAGTAGAATATTTATGTTTGTAAAATAATTTTACCATATGAAAACGATATTAATATTATTATGCTTTTTGATTATTTCATGTGGAGTTTCCTCTATTCCATATAAAAAAGAATTATATTTCGAGCCTGATTTAGAATTACTTATGATTCGTGAGGTAGGCGATAAAATTATTGAAAGTGGCGAACGGGGATTTAAGACTGCATATAAAATTATTAATATGAGTAAAGATTTAAGAATTTCAAATATTAGCTTTCCTTATAAAGAAGGAGACGTACTTCCCATTTCTGAAATTACGACAAATTACTATCTATATCATAATAATACAAAACTAATATTTAATAACATCGCATATATAGTTGGTCTCGCAGAAAATAAGAAAGATGGAAGTATAAAGCTTTTCATTAATTCTATTAATGGTTTTGAGGTAAAACACGTCGATGATTTAAAATTAGAAAAGTATAATTATTACATTGATGGATGCAATAATTGCTTTAGAAATGAAATTGTTTATAGTGGTAAATCAGGTAACACTATAAAATTTATGTATAGGGAATATATAGATGATTTAGCACGTCCTTCTTTTTTTCAGGAACTTCAATATGATTTAACTGAAAATAATATTATAGGCTTCAGAGGATCACGAATAGAAATCCAGAAGGTCACAAATACGCAAATTGAATATAGAATCTTAAAACATTTTAATTAACTTATTTGATGCTTAAATAAGTACTTTATGTGCTAAAACAACCCGTTCAGTTCAGCGTTAATGCTGTTAATGATAGTTCCTAAATCTTCGGGGTTATCTACAAAGTCCAGTTTATCTACATCTATAATTAAAAGCTTGCCTTTATCATAACCCTGTACCCAGGCTTCATAGCGCTCGTTAAGCCTGCTCAGGTAGTCTATAGATATAGAGTTTTCATAATCCCTGCCGCGTTTGTGTATCTGCTTTACCAGGTTGGGTATAGAGCTGCGCAGGTATATCAGCAGGTCGGGTGCCGCAACAAAGCTCTCCATAAGCTCAAACAACGATTTGTAGTTGTTATAGTCGCGGTTGGTCATTAATCCCATAGCGTGCAGGTTGGGCGCAAAAATATGCGAATCTTCATATATTGTCCTGTCCTGTATAATGTTCTTGCCGCTCTCGCGTATTTGCAATATCTGGTTAAAGCGGCTGTTTAAAAAGTATATCTGCAGGTTAAACGACCAGCGCTCCATCTGGTGGTAAAAGTCATCCAGGTAAGGGTTGTCAACCACATCTTCATAGTGGGGCTCCCATTTAAAGTGTTTTGCCAATAATCCTGTTAACGTGGTTTTCCCGGCGCCAATGTTTCCGGCTACAGCTATATGCATTATTCAGGTAGTGTTATATTATATTCAGTTATGTGTGTGCCTGTAAAAATAGTCAAAATTTGTGCGGTGTAAAAAAAGTCGGTAATGGTTTTTTCAACCGTGCCAACCTTTTGCAGGCTGTTTTCCCCGAAGCTGTACAGGTACAGGGCATTGCCCTTTTGTAATATAACCTGTGTGGCGCTAACGGGCTGCATGCGGTCAAACTCCGGCAATGTGCCAATGTGGGTAACCTTCCCGAAAAGGTTTACAGCATAAAAGTTAAGGCTGTCATCTGCCCAGTAAAAATAGTTGTAATCGCTGTAGTAGGTTTTAAGTTGCTGGTTAAACGGCGGCGTAACGCTTTTAAAGGTGCGTGCTGCGGGATCATAAAGGCCTGCCTGCTGGGTGTTCATGTCATATAGCCATAGCCTGTTCTGCGATGCCAGCCCAACGGCTTCGGCTACTATAGGCAACTGGCGGTTTTGCGGTACAATTTCATTAAAATCGAAACGTGCCGTTTCATTTAGCTGATTATCCAGCATTACAACCGTATTGAACTTTTTATAAAACAGTACTATCTGTAACGGGTTCTGCAAATCTACCCTGTAAATAGTGCCCAAAGAAACTGCTTTGTAGCGCACTATTACCCCATCCTTCTGTTTCCTGAATTCATTATTGGCGATAGTGTAATGCCAGCCGAACTGGTCGCGCCCCGCATAGCGGTCGGCTGCTGCTTCGTTATCGGTAAGCAGCTTTACAGGAACGCTGAGCTCCTGCGCATCTGCACCCGTAAAGACAAATAAGATTAATAAAAAAAGCTTTTTCATTACTGTAAAAATAGTTTTTAATTAAATACAGAACACTGTAAAACTATTGTTTGTTTTAGCTGCATTATTTATAGTGTTTACCGCATTTATTTAATTAAGGGAGTGCAAATGTTTAGCTTCACCAAAACTTTAAGAGTAAATTTTGTAACAACATGGGTGTAAAATAGTCTAAAGGGCATATATAATATTTAAAGCATGAAAAATTTATCACTATTACTTATACTATTTTTAGCTGCTGTGAACCTTAATGCACAGGATTTTCAGGGTATGGCGGTATATGAGTCTAAAACAAGTGCTGGCGACCAGATGGCAAAGCTGGACGAAAACAAAGAGATTACCCCCGAAATGAGGACGATGATAGAGGCACAGATGAAGAAAATGTTCGAAAAGACATTTGTGCTCAACTTTAATCGCACCGAGTCGATATACAAAGAAGAAGAAAAGCTGGATGCCCCCGGTTCTAACCCTGCATTTAAAATGATGTCGTCTATGATGGGCGGCGGCGGTGTGCAGTATAAAAATATTAAGGAAAAAGTATCCTTGCAGGAAAAAGATATTTTCGGGAAAGAATTCCTGGTTACCGATACGCTGCCGAAGATACAATGGAAAATGCTGAACGAAACTAAAAAAATAGGGGACTACACCTGCTATAAGGCTACTGCCGAGGTGCCTGTTGACAGGAGCAACATGATGAACTACAAACCCAAAAAAGGGGCAGAGGAAGCCATGAAAGAAAAGAGCGAGGAGGAGCTAAAGAAGACTAACTTTATGGATATGGTAGAGATGCCCGACACTAAAACAATTACTGCATGGTATGCTCCTGAAATACCCGTTAGCCAGGGGCCTGAAAATTACTGGGGCCTGCCGGGGCTTATATTGGAGGTTTCGGATGATAAGACTACAATACTGTGCAGCAAGATAGTTTTAAATGTAAAGGAGAAGGCAGAGATTAAAAAACCTACTAAGGGTGAAAAGGTAAGCCCGCAGGAGTTTGCCGACCTGATGGTAAAAAAGATACAGCAGATGCAGGAAATGTATGGTGGTGGCCGGGGCGGCGGCATTAGAATAGGCGGCTAAACAAATACATGCATACATACCAATAAACAAACCAATGAAATCATTATTAATTGTTTTAGCTTTATTATTTTCTGTCAATTTTTATTCTCAAAACATACGTGTGCAGGGTGTGCTTAAAGACTCTACAGGCGTAGGGCTCGAAATGGCAAATGTTATGGCGGTGGAAAAGGCTACCGGTAATATGGAGTCTTATGCCATAACCAACGAGGCGGGTAAATTTCAGCTTGCGCTTAAGGTAAATACTACTTACCTGCTAAAAGCAAGTTTTATAGGGTATACCCCTTTTGAGGAAGAGCTTACTACGGGTACGGCCGATATCAATAAAGATATTACCCTACAACAGGGCATACAGATGAAAGAGCTTGAAATTGTGCATGAAATGCCGGTAACGATAAAGGGCGATACTATTGTATATAACTCCGATTCGTTTACAAACGGCTCTGAGCGTAAGCTGGAGGACGTATTGAAGAAACTGCCCGGGGTAGAGGTTAACGAAGACGGCGAAATAGAGGTAGAAGGTAAGAAGGTGAGCAAGCTGATGGTAGAGGGCAAAGACTTTTTTGATGGCGATACCAAGCTTGGGGTTAAAAATATTCCGGCTGACGCCGTTAGCAAAGTTGAGGTACTGCGTAATTATAATGAGATAGGACAGCTTCGCGGAGTGCAGAATAATGAAGATAATGTTGCCATGAACATAAAGCTGAAGGATGGCAAGAAGAACTTCTGGTTTGGAGATATGAGTGCGGGTGCCAGTATAGGCGAAGGCGAGCGCTATATTGTAGCCCCAAAAGTATTTTACTACAGCCCCAAATACAGCCTTAACATTATCGGTAATATCAACAATACGGGCGAACTGCCGCTTACAGCGCAGGACTATTTTAAATTTACCGGCGGTTTCAGGAATTTTATGAAGCGTGGCGGCACCTCTTTTAATATCAGTTCTAACGACATAGGCATTTCATTACTGCGTAATAACAGGGCAAAGGAGATAGAAACAAAATTCGGGGCGGCAAACTTTAGCTACAATCCCAGCAAGAGCTGGACAATTAGCGGCTTTGGTATTATTAATTCATCGCTCACGGATATGGAAACTGTTAGCCGCAACACACTGCTAAACCCGTTGACAGGTGAGCCTGAAACAATACAGGACACCCGCGAAACTGCAGAGCAGCGAAATGATTTTGCACTCTTCAAGCTAAGTTCAAGCTACAAACCTAATGCAAACTTTCAGTTGGATTATGATGCTTTCCTTAAAACCTCAGACCAAAAGGAGATGAACGAGTTACTTACAACTGTAACTCCTGAAACAGAGCAGAGCCAGGATATTTATACTGACAAAAGGCAAAATCCTTTTTCATTTAACCAGAATGCTAACATTTATTATACGCTGAACGAACGGAACATATTTGCTTTTGAGGCACAGCACCTGTATCAGGATGAAGACCCGTTGTATAATGCCAATCTTGCTCAAAATCCATTTCCCTCTGTATCAGGATCAGATTTAAACCTCGGCCTTTTGCCTGCCGGGCGTTACGACCTTTCTCAAAAACGGTTTGTGACTACAAATAAAACAGATGCCAAGCTCGATTATTACTATATGGTAACAGATAAAAGCAGCGTTAATATAACATTTGGCAACACTTTTTCATACCAGAATTTTAATTCGGATATGTTCCAGATACTTGATAACGGCGATGTGAATGAAATGGATGCAAGTACCAAAAACGATGTAAGTTTTGTATTTAATGATGCTTTCGTTGGCGTGCACTATCGCTTTATAAAGGGTAAGTTTGAGCTTAACCCGGGCGTGAGTTTTCATGCCTACAGCATGAAAAATGATCAGGCAGGCACTACTGTAAATAATAATTTTTTCAGGGTATTGCCCGATATTTTTGCACAATACCAGATTCGTAAAATGGAAAGGCTTATTTATAATTACTCCATGACAAACCAGTTTACAGATGTTGCCAACTTTGCACGCGGTTATATACTTAACAGCTACCAGTCATTGTTCAGGGGTAACCCCGATCTTGAAAGCTCGTTGTACCAAAACCACAGCCTTAGCTACTTCCGTTATGATATGTTCAACTTTACACAGATTTACGGTAGTATCACGTATACCAAGCAGATGGATGCCGTTAAAAGCATAGCTGCATTTGATGGTGTCAACCAGGTGAGTACTGTGGAGAATTCGCCTTTTGCAGATGAAACTTTTACGGCCTATGCCGGATACAACCGTAATTTTGCCCGCTTTTATAAGGTGTCTTTAGACGCTTCTGTAACATGGAGCAAGTTTAATAACTTCCGTTTTGATTCCGAATTCTCTGGTACCGATGCAACTTTTGATAATTCTGTAAGGCAGGTAAACGAGCAGGTAAGCCATAGCTATGAAGCAAGCCTAAGTACTAATTACAGGAAAATACCCAATATAGAAGTAGGTTTTGAATACACCCTTAATGATTATGCCGATAATAAATTTTATAATCACAGGCCCTTTGCCAATATCAATTATTTTTTCTGGAATGCTTTTACTGTAAAAGCTCAATATGATTATACCCATTATTACAACAGCGACAGGACATCTGATAACGAATATGATTTTTTAAGTGCCGAAATCATGTATCGTAAGAAAGACAGCCATTGGGAGTTTAAGGTTGGTGGTACTAACCTTTTAAATACTACATCGCTTAACGATGACAGCTTTAACCAGTTCTCTACCTATACGTCAAGATACAGGGTACAGCCGCGTTACCTGTTGCTTACCATACGCTATGACCTTTAACATTATTGACTTTCTGAATGTTATAAAAAAGTTAAATAAAGTTAAATATTAGATTAACACACTGTTAATGCATTCTAATCTATATATTTGCCCGCGTAAACAAAAAAATTAAACCCACATGAAAAAGTTTTTTTATTCAGCTATTGTAGCTGCTTCGTTAATGGTTTCTTGTTCTGATGACGATTCTTCAGACAACAACAACTCAGACGGCTTTTCTAACAACCCTGTATCAGGAGTTGTTTACAATGAAGATTTTGATTTTGGCGGTGGTACGGCAACCCCAATCACTCTTAATGATGTAGAGAGCCTTAACATCGACCTTAGCGAAAGTGATATTACATGTGATGATACTAATGAGCAACCGATTTGGATAACAGTTCCGGCAGCGGTAGGTTCTTACAGCAGGCAGGATGGCGAAGTAACAGTACAGTTCAGGGATGTGAACGGTGACAGCTTTGAAGGCTCGCTTGATGCTGAAGTTGAAATTACAGAAATGACCGAAACAACTGTTAAAGGCAGGATAATGGCCGGAGGTTTTGATGAAACCGAAAACAGCATAAACGGTACTTTTGAAGTAACATATTGCCCGCTTTAATCGTTAAAGTTTAAATGCATAATAAAAAAAGCCCCATCAACTGATGGGGCTTTTTTTATTTCAAGAAGTATTATAACCCGAAAGCCTCTTTTACTTTTTCTACATAATCCAGCTTCTCCCAGGTAAACAACTCAACCTCTACTGTTTTTTCTTCACCGTTTGGTGCGGTAAAGGTTTTTGTAACGGTCTGCGGCTTTCGGCCCATATGTCCATAGGCAGCCGTTTCGCTGTAAATTGGCTTACGCAGCTTTAGGCGCTGCTCTATAAAGTAAGGGCGCATATCAAAAAGCTGTTCTACTTTTTTAGCAATTTCACCATCTGTAAGGTTAACTTTGGCAGTGCCATAGGTGTTTATATAAATACCCATAGGCTTAGCCACACCAATAGCATAAGATACCTGTACCAATATTTCGTCGGCTATGCCTGCTGCAACAAGGTTTTTGGCAATGTGGCGGGTAGCATAAGCCGCGCTGCGGTCAACCTTGCTCGGGTCTTTACCAGAAAACGCCCCACCACCGTGAGCACCTTTACCACCATAGGTATCTACTATAATTTTTCTGCCGGTAAGGCCAGTATCGCCATGCGGGCCGCCAATAACAAATTTACCGGTAGGGTTTATGTGGTAGTTAATTTTATCATTAAACAGGTGTGCATATTGCGGGTTGTTATTTATAACACGCGGTATAAGTACCTCTTTAATGTCTTTGTCTATCCGGGCAAGCATGGTTGCTTCATCGGCAAAATCATCGTGCTGGGTAGAAATAACAATGGCATCTATGCGCACCGGCTTGTTATTGTTATCATATTCCAGCGTAACCTGGCTCTTGGCATCGGGGCGCAGGTACGTAATTTCTTTGCTTTCGCGGCGCAGGGCTGCCAGTTCCTGTAACAGCTTGTGCGAAAGGTTTAGCGCAAGCGGCATATAATCTTCGGTTTCGTTGGTGGCATAGCCAAACATCATACCCTGGTCGCCCGCACCCTGTTCTTCCTTGCTTTGGCGGTCAACCCCCTGGTTTATGTCCTGAGATTGTTCGTGTATTGCCGAAAGCACCCCGCAGGAATTAGCCTCAAACATATATTCGCTCTTGGTATAGCCAATTTTCCTGATAACATCACGTGCTATCTGCTGTACATCAAGATAAATTTTAGATTTTACCTCGCCTGCCAGTATTACCTGTCCGGTAGTTACAAGCGTTTCGCAGGCTACTTTACTTTCCGGGTCAAATGCCAGGAAATTATCAATAAGTGCATCCGATATCTGGTCAGCAATTTTATCAGGATGCCCTTCGCTCACTGATTCTGACGTAAATAAATATGCCATAGTATAAATAAATGTTTTGGGGAGAAAAGATTGCGCAGCATTACGCTAAAGGGGAGATATATCCTGCTTTAGCATTTTTTATTGAGGTTGCAATCAGTACAAATCTTTCCTCTGTGTTTACGGTGCAAATGTATGAAAGGTATTTGGAATATGAAAAATATGCAGGCCGATTTAAGAAACGTACTTAAAACAGATGTATTATATTTGACGGATACCAACTTTAAAATATGACAAGTTTTAAATACTTCTGCCGACTATTCCCTTTATTACTGGTTCCTGTTACAATGGCAAGCCAGATTCGAACTTCCCTTTCGCTTGAGGGATATGGAAGAGTAGATATAGATTTGTTCGGTAAAGTAAAAGAGGTTAAGGTTGAAGTTCACCGAAAGCCCGGCGGACCTATGGAGAGCAGAACCTATCTTTTTGATGAACACGGAGAACCCCTTGATATTTTAGAAACCACACAGGGACTAAATCCTTTTAGAATGAGCCTTGAAGGAAAAAAGTATCACTATATTTTTAAAAATGGAAAGTTATTATCTGTTCTTAATGTGGGTAAGTATAAAGATGGTGAGGTTTTTTCGTATGACTCTTCCGGAAACAGGATTCTTGAAAAGCATTATATGTCGGGTATTTTGGTTAAAGAAATCATTTCGGGTTATTACGCATCCGGCAGGATTAAAAGTGTAATTGAGTACTTGTATGGTGGTTTTAGCGACTATGACGAAGAAACTGAAAAGGATAAAGATAACTATAGGAATGAGTCAAAAGAATATAGTTATGACGATGCAGGTAATCTTATTTTAGTATATACAAAAAATTACAGGAAGAGTTTTAGAGAAGAAGAAATATTCAGGTACGACAGCCGGAATAATTTGGTGGAGGAAGGTCGTTGTTACATACCCAAAGAGCAGGATACTTGCAATTATCGCGGGCTTTTTGGATACATTTATAACGATAAAAACCAACTCATAAAAAAATTCGACTTAGCTCAGTTTTCTCCTCATAATACTGACCAAATTTATGTTTATGATGAAAAAGGTAATAAAACAGAATCCATAGGTTATTATCTTTATCCAGAGAATGAACCTGAATTAGGTTACCATTTTAAATATGAATATGATGAATATGGCAATATAACAAAAGATGTTGAAGTTGTAGGTAAATATAGAAGTTTAGGTTTTGAAAGGTACAAAACGGAGGTTACTAAATACGATGAACATCAGAATATTGTACTCAAAAAATACCTCACCGAAAATGGAGACCCGGTTAAAATTGAAACATTTGAATATCGTTATGATAAAAAGGGAAACTGGATTAAAAGCGAGCACAGAGAAGGAAAAAATTACAAAGATTTAAAGGTAACAGAGGTTACTAAGCGAAGAATAAAATATTATTAGATGAGTTCCGATAGATGGAGGTAAAATGTTAAAATTAAAAATTTATCTTGTTTTGTATTGAAATAGTTCGGAAGTTTGTTACAACAAAATACGATTACAAAAATGAAACGTAATATTCGCCAGTACTTCTGTCATACAATGTGGACTATATCCGCAGGGGGAAGTATTGTCTTGTAGTACGTATCAGCAAGCATATAATACAAAGCCCCCTGCACAAAGCAGGGGGCTTTTTTATTAAGATTACTATATAAATTAAGATGAACACATTTTTCGCACATAACGCTACTTACCGCTGCCATAATACTTGTATTACATGGATGCAGCAGCAGTATATACCGTTACCAAAGCGAACAAATTAATTTTAGTATATAATTTAAGGTTCGGCCCCTTTTGGTAACACATCCAAAAGGGGCTTTTTTAATTTTTAATCATCAGTTAATACCAATAGTTATGAATGCAACACCCATAAATGTACTTGGCTACACCAGCAACAGCAGGCAGTTTGTAGTAAAAACGCTTAACACCGATTTAAGGATGAACCAAAATGCCCAATACCCCGAACTTGACGGGCCCAACCCCTACGAGTACCTGCTTGCAGGCTTTGCAGGGTGCATAAACGCACTTGGGCAGCAGGTGGCAAAAGAACAGGGCATACCGCTGCGTTCGCTGCAAATAGAAATTACAGGTAACCTTAACGAAGCGCCTGCAAGCAGGCAAAAGCCGGGCTTCAGTAAAATTGAGATCAAGCTGAAACCCGCGGCAGCCGTTTCTCAGGAAATCCTTCAAAAATGGATTGCCGAGGTACAGCAGCGCAGTCCTGCCTACAATATGCTGGTTAACAATACTCCGGTAGAACTTGTGCTGCACAGGGAGTATGCCTACGTGTAAATTAGATAAGATTAGTTGTTCATAAGTTGTTTTTTGTTTGTTTGTTTTATTTCTGAAGGGCTGCCACCCGGCAGCCTTTCTTTTTAATTAGTAAAGATCATGACACAAAGGATAAATATAGTACTGTTTGGTATAGGTAATGCCGGCAGCGCCCTGATTAATAAAGTAGTAAAGAACAGGAAAGACCTTGTGCTGGAGCGCAGGCTCGACATAAGGTTTCCCATAATAACCAACAGCACCGTGGCTTTTTATGAAAAAGAGGGCGTTAACTACTCATGGGAAGCCAATTTTATACAATTCGGCATACCGTTTAAAATGGATGATGTACTCAACTTTATAAAAGCCTACAGCATGGAAAACCTGATAACCATAGATGCTACAGCAAGCCAAGACCTGCCGGGGGAATATCTTGATTTGCTAAGAAACGGTTTCAGCATTATATCGGTTAATGAAAAGCTTGAGACTCTGCCGGAAAGCTTTAGCAAAGGTGTAAAATTCCTGGCCGACAGCCGCGGGCTTGAATATATTGTACTGCCACAACAGCCGGGAGGCAAGAAAGCAATAGCGGAGAAGTTGTTTGAGAGTGTTATCAGTATTGCGGAGAAAGAGAAAGTTATCTGACTATAATATTATCCTGCATTTCTTTATTTATAAAATTTGTTCGATAAAATTTTATTCCATTAATTTGCAGTGTTCTTATACACACTGATTATGTTATCATGAAAGGCGGAGGGAATAGACCCGGTGAAGCCTTAGCAACCCTTTAATCTTTAAAGAAGGTGCTACATTCTACCACAGTAAATGCGGATAGATAACACAAGCAATATTGCCATCGGTAATATTGCTGCCCCACTTTTTTTGATGACATAACGGTTCTGTAAGATTTGAAGTGCCGATAGGGAACTTTAAACATTAAACTTTGAACTAATATTCTTATGTCAGAAATAGAAAAGGCTTTGCAAAACCGCATACTGGTGCTTGATGGCGCTATGGGCACCATGCTGCAACGCTACAAATTTACCGAAGAAGATTTTCGCGGCGGGCGCTTTAAAGATTTCCCTTATCCGCTTAAAGGCAATAACGACTTGCTGTCGCTCACGCAGCCGCACGCCATAAAAGAAATACACCGGCTGTATTTTGAAGCCGGCGCCGATATTGCAGAAACCAACACCTTTAGTAGCACGACCATAGGCATGGCCGATTACCACATGGAACACCTGGCATATGAGCTCAATTATGAGTCGGCGCGCCTTGCCCGCGAAGTAGCCGATGCATTTACCGCTGCCAACCCCCAAAAGCCCCGCTTTGTGGCAGGCGCTATTGGCCCAACTAACCGTACCGCGAGCATGAGCCCCGATGTAAACGACCCGGGCTTCCGCGCCATTACATTTGATGAACTGGTTACAGCCTACAAAGAGCAGGTAAGGGCACTGATAGATGGTGGCGTAGATGTACTTTTGGTAGAAACCATTTTTGATACCCTAAATGCCAAAGCCGCCCTTTTTGCCATTGAAGAAGTAAAGGAAGAGTTGGGTAAAAATACCCCAATTATGGTAAGCGGTACCATAACCGACGCATCGGGAAGAACGCTTTCAGGGCAAACCGTTGAAGCATTCCTTATATCAATATCTCATATCCCGTTGTTAAGTATCGGTTTTAACTGTGCACTGGGCGCCGATCAGCTAAAGCCTTACCTTAAAAGGCTGGCATTAAATACCACGCTAAACATTTCGGCACACCCCAACGCAGGGTTGCCCAATGCTTTTGGCGAGTATGACCAGACACCCGAGCAGATGCAACAGCTTATTAAGGAATATCTTAATGATAACCTTGTAAATATCATTGGCGGTTGTTGCGGTACCACACCGGAGCATATAAGGCTTATTGCGGAAGCAGTCAGTCAGTCAACCCCCAAAGCCCCCCCCGCCCCGCCGCGGCGGGGAGCTTCTACAAGCTTGGATAAGATAGTCCCTCCTTTGGAGGGGTTGGGGAGGCAGGATACTGGGTTAAAACTTTCCGGCCTTGAACCGTTGTTTTTACCTTATCGTCCCTATAGTAAAACTCCCACTTCGGGGGACGGGGGGCTTGCATTTATCAACATAGGCGAGCGTACCAACGTTACCGGTTCGCGTAAGTTTTTGCGCCTTATACGCGAAGAAAAATATGAGGAGGCGCTTGAAGTGGCACGCGCACAGGTAGATGGCGGGGCGCAGATTATTGATGTTAATATGGACGAAGGGATGCTGGACGGCGTTCAGGCAATGACTATCTTTCTGAACCTTATCGCCTCTGAACCCGATATTGCCCGTGTGCCGGTAATGATAGACAGCTCTAAATGGGAAATTATAGAAGCAGGGTTAAAGGTAACGCAGGGTAAAAGCGTAGTAAACTCTATCAGCCTTAAAGAGGGACAGGAAGTATTTATAAGCCATGCTAAAAAGGTAAAGCGTTATGGTGCCGCTGTAATTGTTATGGCGTTTGACGAACAAGGCCAGGCCGATACTTACCAAAGGCGTATTGATATCTGCAAACGCAGTTATGACATACTGGTAAACAAAGTTGGCTTTCCGCCGCAGGATATTATTTTCGACCCGAATATATTTCCGGTAGCAACCGGTATGGAGGAACACCGCAAAAATGCCGTTGATTTTTTCAGCGCTGCAAAATGGATAAGGCAAAACCTGCCCTATGCCCATGTTAGCGGTGGTGTAAGCAACGTGTCGTTTTCCTTTCGCGGTAACGACAGGGTAAGAGAGGCCATGCATTCGGCTTTCCTGTACCACGCCATTCAGCATGGTATGGATATGGGTATTGTAAACCCCGAAATGCTTGAGGTTTATGATGCGATAGATAAACAGCTTTTAGAATATGTAGAAGATGTATTGCTGGACAGGCGCGATGATGCTACCGAGAGGCTGCTTGCCTATGCAGAAGAAATAAGAGATTCCGGCACAACAGGTACAGCTAAAGCGGGAGTAGAAGCCGAATGGCGCACGTTTCCGGTGCAGGAAAGGCTTACTCATGCCCTCGTTAAAGGCATAGATGAATTTATACAACAGGATGTGGAGGAAGCACGATTACAAGCTGCAAAGCCCATTGAAGTAATAGAGGTTAACCTGATGGCGGGCATGAATGTTGTGGGCGACCTTTTTGGAAGCGGTAAAATGTTCCTGCCACAAGTAGTAAAATCGGCAAGGGTGATGAAGAAAGCTGTAGCTTATTTGCTGCCTTTTATAAATCAAGCCCAGAGCCCCCCCGCCCCGAAAGGGGGAGCTAAAGAAAACTCAAATCAAACCCCTCCTTTGGAAACTCCCCCTTTGGGGGCGGGGGGGGCTGGCAAAATCCTCATGGCTACTGTGAAAGGAGATGTTCATGATATCGGCAAGAATATAGTATCGGTTGTGCTGGCCTGTAATAACTTCGAGATTATAGACTTGGGCGTTATGGTACCGCCCGAAAAGATTATAGAAACCGCTGTAAAAGAAAAAGTGGATATTATAGGGCTTAGTGGCCTGATAACGCCATCGCTGGACGAAATGGTGTACCTGGCCAAAGAAATGGATAAGCTCAACATCAGCATACCGATGATGATAGGAGGGGCAACAACATCGCGTGCACACACTGCGGTTAAAATTGCCCCTGAATACCGAGAAACGGTTGTACATGTAAACGATGCCTCGCGTGCTGTTACTGTGGCAGGAAACCTGCTTAATAAAGCAACAAGGCAGGAGTATGCCAGGGCACTAAAGGCAGAATATAATGAGTTACGCGAGGGCTATCTGGGCCGTAGCCGCGAAAAAGAGTATCTTACTATAGAACAGGCAAGGGCAAACAAATTGCAGTTAAACTGGGATAACTATACACCTGCTACACCGAATTTTATTGGTGTTGCAACTATTAACCCTGCGGTTGCCGACCTTGTTCCATATATCGACTGGACGCCTTTTTTCCGCACGTGGGACTTACACGGTAAATATCCTGCAATACTTAAAGATGAGATTGTAGGCGTGCAGGCACAATCCCTTTATGAAGATGCTCGGCAAATGCTGGACAAAATTGTAAAGGAGAAATGGCTTAAAGCAAAAGGGGTATATGGTATTTTTCCGGCCAATCAGGTAAATGATGATGATATTGAGGTAGGCCTCCCCAACCCCTCCAAAGGAGGGGCTTATGTAGCTCCCCATTTGGGGGCTGGGGGGCTTTCGGAGACTGGGGAGGCCTTAAGGCTTTTAACCCTGCGCCAGCAATCAGTAAAAACAAAGGGCGCGCCTAATCTTGCATTAGCCGATTTTATTGCGCCAAAAGAAAGTGGCAAGCAGGATTATGTAGGTATGTTTTGCGTTACTACAGGGTTTGGTGCAGATGAAAAGGCAGGCGAATATGAAAAAGCGCATGATGATTATAATGCTATTATGGTTAAAGCGCTTGCCGACCGCCTTGCCGAAGCCTTTGCCGAATACCTGCATGAAAAAGTGCGGAAGGAAATATGGGGTTATTCCAAAGGTGAAAACCTTAGCAACGAAGACCTTATAAAAGAAGAATATAAAGGTATACGCCCGGCGCCCGGCTATCCTGCCTGTCCTGACCATTTGGAAAAGAAGACCATCTGGAAGTTGCTGGATGCCGAACAGAATACAGGGGTAAAACTGACGGAAAGCCTTGCCATGTGGCCGGCAGCATCGGTTTCGGGTTATTACTTTGCAAATCCTGAAAGCAGGTATTTCGGACTTGGCAAAATTAAGGAAGACCAGGTAACAGATTATGCCGCCCGCAGGGGAATCACCACAGAAGAAGCAAAAAAATGGCTGGGACCGAATATTGCCGATTAGAGATTGAGGTTAAAAGTTATTAGTTAAGAGAGAATTTATACTATTAACCATTAACGAATAACATATAGCAAGACGAATGAAAGTAACAGAACATATAGAAAGAGCAAACGGGAAAGCCTTATTTTCCTTTGAGATATTGCCGCCGCTAAAGGGGCAGAACATACAGTGTATTTTTGACAGCATAGACCCATTGATGGAGTTCAACCCTCCGTTTATAGATGTTACCTATCACCGTGAGGAATATGAATATAAAGAGCTGCCAAGCGGCCTGCTCGAAAAGCGCGTGGTTAAAAAACGCCCGGGTACAGTGGGTATTTGTGCAGCTATACAAAACAGGTATAAAGTAGATGCTATTCCGCATATACTGTGCGGAGGCTTTACCAAAGAGGATACCGAAAACTTTTTAATAGACCTTGACTTTTTGGGCATTCAAAATGTGCTGGCGCTTAGGGGTGATGCCGTTAAAAGTGAAATATACTTTAAGCCGGAAAAAGAAGGCCACCAATATGCAAGCGAACTGGTTACGCAAATTGATAATCTTAATAAAGGGATTTACCTTGATGATCATTTACAGAATACCTCTGCTACCAATTTTTGCATTGGGGTGGCGGGTTATCCGGAAAAGCATATGGAAGCGCCAAGCCTTGACAGCGATATTTATTTCCTGAAGCAGAAAATAAAGAACGGGGCAACCTATATTGTTACTCAAATGTTTTTTGATAATAAAAAATTCTTTGAATTTGTTGCAAAATGCAGGAAAGAAGGTATTACTGTGCCCATAATACCCGGCTTAAAGCCAATATCTACAAAAAAACAACTCAACCAGATACCGCACCGCTTTAAGGTAGATTTACCCGATGAGCTTATTATGGATGTGGTACGCGCCAAAGATAATGATGCGGTAAAACAGGTAGGTATAGAGTGGTGCATCAGCCAGAGCAAAGAACTTATAGCAGAGGGCATACCTGTATTGCATTATTATTCTATGGGTAAATCAGATAATATCAGGGCAGTGGCTAAAGCTGTATTTTAACTTTATCATTAGGCTGCTATGTTAAAATTGCTATTTTTGGGCAAATTTAACTAATGAGAAAAAAAATAGCGCTTGTTAGCATAGTTGTGGCCATCATAGGTTTAACTATCGATATTATTTTGGCACGTGGTGCAGTAGGAGGGCTTTATATTAACCTGATGGGTGTAAATATCCCTGATATTATTTTCGGGTTTAGCGGCCTTAACTACATAAATGTATTTTTTAATATGCTGTTGCTTACAGGCGGCATCCTGCTTTTAAAAAACGGCAAAGAAAAACGGCTTATACGTTATGTTTTTTCATTGGTATTATTTTCTAAAGTACTGTGGCTTTTAATAATATTTATAGCGCTGATTATCGAGATTTTTAAAGGCTTTGATGCCCAATATATCTGGTTTATACTTTTAGCTGTAGTTGCCTATTCTGCCTGGGGCGCTCTTGCCTATTTTATACTAAGGTATTTTCAAAAAGAAGTACCGTTAGAGGTTGTAATAAAAAATGATTTTGATTCGCTTGTACAAGCATCAAAATGGAAAAGGGTTGTTAACAGGCTTGCCGATTTTACAATCATGGTGCTTTTACTGTTTCCCTATCTCAAAGAACTTGTTTTTTCAGGTTTTATGCGTTCGTTTACAAGAGAACCCGGTGGAGAGGTAGTGGCGCAAATTATATTAATACTCTTTATAGCGGTACTGCAAGTGCTGTACTATTTTACTTTTGAACTTGTATTTCAGGCTACACCCGGTAAAATGTTAACCGGTACAAGGGTGATAACATCAGATGGTGGCAAACCATCTGTTAAGCAGTTGTTTATAAGAAGTACAACCCGTTTAGTGCCTTTTGAAGCATTTTCTGTTTTCGGGAATCTCTGGCACGACAGCTGGTCTGATACCTATGTTGTAAATGAAAAACGGGAAGGAGTAAGCGGAGCAGCCTATTTTCTTATATTCCCAATATATGCTGTGCTTGCCGGGGGTATTTATGCAGGCCTTGAAGCCTACCGGACGATGCAGTACAAAAAGCGAAATATGGAAATATTTGAGCATAATAAAGAGGTACTTATGTCAGGTCTCGATAAGCTTACAGATAAATATTTCATAACGCTTAGTGAAGGATTTACTGAAGAACAATCATTTCTTAAAGTTGAAAGGATTGACGGTGACAGTATTACTTTTATCTATATTGATGCTAATGACAGCTTTAACAATTACAGTACCGACCAGTATGAAGTTGAAAGGTTTTATTCTGCTAAAAAAGACAGCCTGCCCCAATTTACAATCTCTAAAAAACAGCTTAAGGCTGCCATAGATACAGAATATAAGGAGGATGATATATACAGCAATAATAAAGGCAAACCAATATTAAACAACGGCAGGAATTATGTAGTTTCTGATATTTCGGAATGGTTTGGTGCAGCACTTAAACTGGACGCAATTGATATTTATGAAAGAGAAGAAGGGCAGAATATTAGCATATCGGTTTATAACATAGGTTATCCTGCAGTAATAGAAAAGGTTATTGATAATACAGATTCCGGGATAAACTGGGAAGAAAATTACCCGATAGAACTTTCAACTTCAATATCATACGGCAATTTGTCCTTTATATCCGGAACAGGCGAAGATATTGAGAAGGTTGATGTAAACGTCTTTGTAAAAGATTCTGCTAACAGCGTAAGGATATATAACCTGAAGAGTGACGACCCTGAAAACGGTGCCGGAGTGCTGAAAAGGATAAAATAATGCAAAAGCTATATCGGATATTCCTGTTATTCCCTTTTTTCCTTTTTGCACAGTCGGCGCCACAGGGCGGCTATGTTGCCGAAGCAAACTATTTCTATGGTAACATCATTCCGCACCGCAAGTCCATACAGCATCTTATAACAGGGCATCCGGAAGGGGTTATCATCAGCTTTAGCCGTAAAACATTCGGCAGGGAAGAATGGGAGCGTACCTACAATTATCCTGACTATGGCTTTTCGTTTCATTATGAAGACATGAAGAACGAAAGCCTGGGCAAAATGTACGGGCTTTACGGGCATTACAGTTTTTACTTCTTTAACAGGCAACTGATGTTCCGGATAGGGCAGGGACTGGCTTACAATACCAACCCGTATGACAGGGAAACCAATTTCAGGAATTATGCCTATGGCGCCCATTTAATGCCCAGTACTTATTTTATGCTTAATTACAGCAAACAGGATATCTGGCAGGGGCTTGGTGTACAGGCAGGACTGTCTTTTATTCACCATAGTAATGCCAGCATGAAAGCGCCTAATACCAGTACCAATACATTAGCGGTAAACGCGGGGCTTACCTATACATTCAATAGAAAAGAAGATAACATTTACACACCTCGCCTGGCTGAGAGCACTGATTACAGCCAGCCTGTAAAATATAATATTGCCTTCAGGGGCGGTTGGAATGAAAGTGATGTTATCGGAAGCGGACAAAATCCGTATTATGCATTATCTGTTTATGTCGATAAGCGCATCAGCCGCAAAAGTGCCTTTCAGCTTGGCGCAGATGTTTTTTGGCCTAAATATCTTGAAGAATATATAAAATTTAAATCGGTTGCCTATCCTGAAGAGAATGTAGATGCCGATACCGATTACCGGAAGGTAGGTGTTTTTGCAGGTTATGAACTTTTTATCAATAATTTATCGGTAGAAGGGCAGGCCGGCCTGTACATTTACGAACCCTTTAACTCTACAGGAAGCCTGTACCAAAGGGTGGGAATGAAGTATTATTTTGCAGAAAAAGTTTTCGGCGCAATATCATTAAAAACGCATGGTGCCAAGGCTGAAGTACTGGAATTTGGAATAGGGGTAAGATTATGAAACAGGTATATTTTATAATTGTAATTATAGGCCTGCTGCTTTTAGGCTGTAACAGCGAAAACGCTCCGGAATGCTTTCGCGCTGCAGGGGATGAGGTTATGTATGATATTCCGGCTGCCGAATTTAACGCGATACATATTTCTCCGGGAATAGAGCTTGTAATAAAACAGGAAGCAGTGCAAAAAGTTACGGTACATACAGGTGCCAACCTTAAAGAGTTTATTTCTGCCGAAGTTAAAGATGGTACTTTGTTTATTACCAACAGCAATAACTGCAACTGGACAAGAGATTATAACACTACAACTGTATATGTAACCACACCTGTTTTGGCGCGTATATATTCTGCGTCGCAATTTGCAGTAAAGTCAGATGGGGTACTTACTTACCCGGCTTTAGCATTGCAGTCGGGTTTAAATAGCGAAACTGCTTCGGGGACGTTCGAACTAAATGTTGATATGCAACAACTGTCGATAGAAGATAACCAGTCCTGTTATTATAATATTACAGGTAACACCGAAGAACTTTCTGTTAGTTTTTATTCAGGTGATGCCCGTTTTAACGGAGCAGGCCTTATTGCACAAAAAGTATGGGTTTTTCACCGCAGCTCTAATGATGTTATAGTTAATCCGCAGCAGGAAGTTAAGGGTACACTATACTCAACAGGAAACCTTATTTTAAAAAACCGCCCACCGGTAGAAGCGATAGAACGTCTATATACCGGGCGTGTTATCTACAATTAGTCCTGCCCTTCGTCTTTGGTCATTTCCCTGAAAATAGCTTCGAGGCTTTTGTTCTTCTGGTTTAGCTTCAGCGTTTTTAAGCCGTTGTCGTGAGCAAAATCAAATATGGCAGGGCGCATATCTTTGTCGGTAGAAAAGCTAAGCAGCCAGTTAAAATCATGGGTATTACGGTACTCTTTCAGGTTCGGAATCTGCTGTATAAGCTGTTCCTCCACGCGGTAGTCAAATTCAACCTCAATAACCTGCTCTTTACTCTCGGTAAGGTTGGTAATCTTGCGGTCGGCAGCAATTTTCCCTTTGTTAATAATAATTACCCTGTCGCAAATGGCTTCTACCTCCTGCATAATATGGGTTGAAAGAAAAACCGTTTTATTCCTCCCAATATTTTTTATCAGTTCGCGTATTTCGGCAAGCTGGTTCGGGTCAAGTCCCGTTGTGGGTTCATCCAGTATCAGCACTTCAGGGTCATGCAGCAGCGCGGCGGCAAGCCCCACACGCTGGCGGTATCCTTTAGATAGCTGCCCTATTTTTTTATTGGCTTCGGGTGTAAGCCCGGTAAGGTTTATTACTTCTTCTATCCTAGCCTTAGCCACTTTATACACATCTGCATTAAAGGCAAGGTACTCGCGCACATACAGGTCAAGGTACAGAGGGTTATGCTCCGGCAGGTAACCAACAGATTTTTGCACGCCTTTAGGATTTTGTACTACGTCCTGCCCGTTTACAATAGCAGTGCCCCCGTCTGCGGCTAAATAGGTGGTGAGTATTTTCATCAGGGTAGATTTACCTGCACCGTTCGGCCCCAGGAAGCCTACAATCTCACCTTTGCTTACCTTAAACGAAACACCATCAAGCGCCTTTTGCGTCCCGTAGCTTTTTGTAATATCCTGTACCTCTATCGACATGGTTTTATGGCATTAGTTTTGAACAAAAGTAGTAAGAATTAGCTAATTTTGCATTATACTCACGAAGATGGAAAACTACAGCGGAACAAAACAATGGCTTGATGCATTAGGGCTTTCCCACCCATTGGTAATAGCAGGGCCATGCAGCGCCGAAACCGAAGAGCAGGTGCTGGATATTGCAAGGCAGCTAAAAGACAGTGATGTAAGTATATACCGTGCCGGGATATGGAAGCCGCGCACCCGCCCCGGAGGGTTTGAAGGTGTTGGCGCTATAGGGCTTGAGTGGCTGCAAAAGGCAAAGGCCGAAACAGGGCTTATGATGGCTGTTGAGGTAGCAAACGCCAACCATGTTAAGCTGGCGCTGCAACACGATATAGATGTGTTGTGGATAGGCGCACGTACTACGGTTAACCCGTTTGCCGTTCAGGAAATTGCCGATGCACTTGAAGGTACAGATAAAATAGTACTAATAAAAAACCCAGTTAACCCGGATCTTGCCTTGTGGCTTGGTGGTGTAGAGCGTATTTATAATGCGGGAATTACCAAACTGGGCGTTGTGCACAGGGGGTTTTCTACCTACGAGAAAACAAAATACCGCAACATACCTGAGTGGCAGATACCCATAGAGCTGCACGGGCGTTACCCTGACTTGCCCATTATTTGTGACCCATCGCACATTACCGGGCGCAGGGACATGATACAGCAGGTATCTCAGCAGGCGCTTGACCTGAATTATGACGGGCTTATGATTGAAACCCATAATAACCCCGATAAGGCATGGAGCGATGCAGCACAACAGGTAACTCCGCAGGTACTTAAAGAAATTCTGAAAAGCCTTGTGCTGCGCAAAAAATCGGATGATACAGATGAGTTTAACATGCAGCTTAATAACTACAGGCTGCGCATGGATGAATATGACACAAAAATGCTGGAAGCGCTTGGCCGCCGCATGCAGATAGCCGAAGACATTGGTGCGCTAAAAAAAGCTAACAATGTGGTTGTGCTGCAAAACAAGCGCTGGCAGGAAGTTAAAGAACGTATGATGGCAATGGGCACAGAAAAGGGATTGAGCGAAGATTTTATTAACCTGCTTTTTAAAGCCATACACCAGGAAAGCATCAGCCATCAGGAAAAGATAATAAACAGCGGTAATGAGTAACGATTGTCTTTTAACACAGCTATGGGTTAAACTGTTTATCTTTGCGGTATGACAGGATTAGTTTATAAATCTACCGGAAGCTGGTATACCGTAAAGGCTGATGACGGCACATTTTATGAATGCCGCATTAAGGGTAAATTCCGTATTAAAGGAATTACAAGCACCAATCCTGTGGCAGTGGGCGATGTAGTTGATTTTGATATTGAGGAAAACAACAATGCTGTTATTACCAACATACATGAACGCAAGAACTACATAATCCGTAAATCGGTAAACCTTTCTAAGCAGGTGCATATAATTGCATCAAACATAGATAAGCTTTTCCTGCTGGTAACCATAAACAACCCGCCTACCACCACAAGTTTTATAGACAGGTTCCTGGTAACCGCCGAAGCCTATGATATAGAAGCTGTTCTTGTATTTAATAAGCTTGACACTTATACAAGGGAAGCAGAAGATGAAATGCTGTACCTTAAGCACACATACAGCAAAATAGGGTATAAGTGCCTCAAAGTATCTGCAACTGAGGGAAAGGGGCTTGATGCGCTTAAAGAGCAGATGCAGGGTAATGTAAGTATGTTTTCGGGACACTCGGGTGTGGGTAAATCTACCCTTGTAAATGCCTTGCAGCCCTCTTTAAATCTCAAAACAAAAGAAATATCAGAACAACACAGCCAGGGGCAGCATACCACGACTTTTGCCGAAATGTTTGACCTTGATTTTGATGCAAAAATAATTGATACACCCGGCATACGCGGTTTTGGTATTGTAGATATGGAGCCGGACGAAATAGGCGATTATTTCCCTGAGTTTTTTGCATTAAAAGAAGAATGCAAGTTTAACAACTGCCTGCATAAGGAAGAACCGCATTGTGCTGTTAAGGATGCGCTTGATAACGATGAGGTGGCGTGGTCACGCTATCGCAGTTACCTGCAAATGCTTGAAGGCGATGACGAAACCTACCGCACTGATATTTATGGCGAAGGCAAAAATGAAGAGGAATAATGAGGGTAGTGTTACAAAGGGTTAGCAGTGCATCTGTAACTATAGCGGGCGAAACAGTAGCAGCCATTCAGCAGGGCTTACTTATACTTTTAGGTGTAGAAGATGCCGATACTGCGGAAGATATTGAATGGCTTACCGCTAAAATTGCAAAGCTGCGGATTTTTAATGATACCGAAGGTGTTATGAACCTTTCTGTTACAGATGTAGGGGGCGATGTTATTGTAGTAAGCCAGTTTACACTTCATGCCGCAACCAAAAAAGGAAACCGCCCCAGTTATATAAAAGCAGCAAGGCCGGAGGTTGCAGTTCCGCTTTATGAAGCCTTTGTAAACCAACTTGCACAGCACCTCAATAAGCCTGTACAAACCGGCAGGTTTGGCGCTAATATGCAGGTAGCGCTGGTTAATGATGGTCCCGTTACTATATTAATTGATAGTAAAAACAGGGAGTAATAATTTCAGAATTTAGGAAATTCTTCTATTTTTGGAGAAATTTATTTAACATGTTTTTAAGAAAACCCATCCTTTTCTTATTATTTATTGCCTTTAACGCCTATTCCCAACAAGACTTATCAGTACTCTCAATACCGCAGGAGCTACGGGAAAATGCTAACGCTGTTATACGCTCGTATAACAAAGAAATTACCATAAGCTCACGAAAATCAATGACGGTAAAGAAGAGCCGAATTGTAACAGTACTTAACGATTATGGTAATGATTATATAGACGCTTCAGAATTTTTTGATAAGTCTACAAAAATAAAATCTATAGAAGCCATAATTTATGATGCTTTCGGGAAAGAAATCAAAAAAATAAAGAAGAGAGATTTTCGTGACAGGTCGGTTTCAGAAGGTTCTATATTAACAGATGACCGCATCCTGTATCTGGACTATACTCCGGTGCAATACCCTTATACAATAGTTTATACAAGCGAAACCGAAACATCTAATACTGCTTTCATTTCATCATGGATGCCACTGGAAGGCTTATATGTAAGCACAGAAAAATCGTCTGTTACCATTAATCATGATACTTCACTGGGTTTTAAATATAAAGCCTATAATTTTGATGAAGGAATCCTGAAAAAGCAGGAGCAGCCCGGTGTACTTGCTTTAAGTGTAGAAAACCTGCCGGCACAACGTTCTGAAGATTATTCCCCTTATTTTTTACAGATAATGCCGCATGTGCTTTTCGGGCTCGATAAGTTTAATCTTGAGGGCGTAGAAGGCGAAGCTTCAAACTGGGAAGCTTTTGGTACCTGGATGTATAACAACCTGCTAGAAGGTACTGAAGAGCTACCCGAAGAAACCGTTGCAAAGATAAAAGCACTTACAGCAGGTGCGGCTACCCCTTTGGAAAAAGCAAAAATTGTGTATGAGTATATGCAAAACAAAACCCGCTACATAAGCATTCAGCTTGGCATTGGCGGCTGGAAACCCATGCCTGCAGAAGATGTTGACAGGCTTGGCTATGGCGACTGTAAAGCGCTTACCAACTATACAAGGGCTTTGTTACAGGCAGCCGGAGTAGAATCGTATTATGCTGTGGTGTATGGAGACAGGCGCGCCCGTAGCCTGCGCGAAGATTTTGTGAGCATGCAGGGCAACCACGTTATACTTGCCATACCAAATGATGAAGATTTAGTGTGGCTGGAATGTACCAGCCAGCAACTGCCGTTCGGCTTTCAGGGAAGCTTTACTGACGACAGGACAGCACTACTGGTAAAGCCTGAAAAAAGTAAACTTGTACGCACTCATGTGTATGATGATAAAAGCAATTCTCAAAACTCTAAAGGTGCATATACCGTAAAGCAGGATGGCACAATAGAAGGTACTGTAACTTTTACATCGGCAGGCCTGCAGTACCATGATAAATATAGTTATGAATTTCTATCTCCGGATGAGCTTGATAAAAAGTATAAGAACAGGTTTAGTTATATAAACAATATA
The DNA here is from genome assembly GCF_024305175.1 of Flavobacterium sp. Taxonomy (GTDB): domain Bacteria; phylum Bacteroidota; class Bacteroidia; order Flavobacteriales; family Flavobacteriaceae; genus Flavobacterium. Next base: position 16,683 of record NZ_JAMWYY010000001.1, on the reverse strand, counting down.
AAGTTCAAAAATATTAAGGTAAACAACAGTAAGGATAAACAGCTGCTTACAGAAGATTTAGCTATAGAGGCTACAGGCTATGGTAATATGAGCGGCAACAGGATGATTTTTGCGGTTAATGCATTTAACCAGTCAGTTAGTGTACCGCAACGCTACAGAGACAGGAAAGCACCATTTGAGATTGGCACAGGTTATTATGATACAGATGAAATAACCGTTAACCTGCCGGAAGGATTTTCAGTAGAGGCAAAACCTGAAAGCATAATTGTTAAAGACAAGTTTGGTGAGTATAAAGCCGAATATACAATGTCTGGTAACAAGCTTATTTTTAAGCGCTCTATGCATCTTTATAAAGGCAGGTATGACAGCGCCGAATATGAAAACTACAGGCAGTTTTGTGATAAAATTGCCAGAAATGATAATGCAAAAATTGTACTTGTAAAACAATAAAACTCCTAAAACCACCAACAATTAACGAATAATGAAACAGTATTTACTTTCCTTTTTTTTACTTATCGCCTGCTCTGCCGCATTACAGGCCCAAACTTATGAACTTGGCGAAGTAACCAAGCAGGAACTTGAAGAGAAGAGCCACCCTAAAGATCCTTCGGCTCCGGCCGCAGTACTTTTCAGTAAAGGCGAAACGTATATGACATATTCTGAAAGGGATGGTTTTATTTTGGTTACCGAGGTTGATACGAAAATAAAAATTTACACTAAAGACGGCTATGAATGGGCTAACAGGAATATTTCTTATTATGATGCCGGTTCAGAGAGGGAAAGTGTAGATATATCTAAAGCATACACATATAACCTTGAAGGTAACAGCATAAAAAAGACAAAGCTGAAGAATGAAGGTGAATTTACTGAAGAGGTAAACAAAAACTGGAGGCTTAAAAAAATTGTAATGCCCGAAGTTAAAGAAGGCAGTATTGTAGAATACAGGTATAAAATTGTGTCGCCGTTTATAAGTGTTTTTCCTGAATGGAAATTCCAGCACGGCATTCCCGTAAACTATACGGCCTATACTACAAGGATACCCGAGTATTTTGGTTATACACCTAACTTCAGGGGCTACTTTACCCCTAAGGTTACGAAATCTACCAAGAGCCAGTCAGTAACTTTAACCAACACACAACGTGTCGAAAACAGGCCTTCTGAAATCACTACTAATAAGATAGATTATGTCGATAATATTGTAAAATATGAAATGCAGGACCTGCCCGCGCTTAAAGACGAGGCCTTTGTAAACAACATAGAAAACTATACATCGAGCATTGAGCACGAGATAACATTTACAAAATATCCTAACAGTCCTTTTAAATCATACTCTTCCTCGTGGGAGGATGTAGCTAAAACAATATATGATAATGAAGATTTTGGCGGCGAATTAAAAAAAACAGGATATTTTGAAGATGACATTAATGCTTTACTCAATGGGATATCTTCACCCGAAGACAAACTGGTTGCCATTTTTTATTATGTTAGGGAGCGTATGAACTGGAACGGAAATTATGGTTACCACTGCGATAAGGGTGTTAAAAAGGCATATTCAGAAAAAGCGGGTAATGATGCAGAGATTAACCTGATGCTTACCGCGATGCTGCGTTATGTGAAAATTGATGCCAACCCCGTGCTGGTTACGACAAGGTCAGCTAAAATAGCTTTATTTCCCAGCAGGACAGCTTTTAACTATGTTATAAGCGCAGTAAACCTGGGTGATAAGACTATATTACTGGATGCGACTTCTAAATCTGCCGTTCCCGGTATTTTACCTATACGTGCCCTTAACTGGACAGGCAGGCTTATAAGGCAGGATGGTAGCTCTTCCCAAATAGAAATGATGCCCTCACAACATTCTAAAGAGGCAAGCGTATTAACTGTTTCTGTTACTAACGATGGGCAGATTTCCGGTAAGGCGCAAAGGCAATATGAACATTATAATGCTTATTTGTTCAGGGAAACCTTTTCGGGCATGAGTAAAGAAAGCCGCATGGAAAAAATTGAGAAAGCATTTGCAGGGCTTGAAGTGGATGCTTATACCATGCCGGAAGATAAAGATTTTACAAAGGCGCTTACTGAAGAGTATGAGTTTAAGCACAATGGCATGACAGATGTTATTGGCGATAAGATATATATAAGGCCAATGCTTTACCTTGGCGAAACAGAAAATCCGTTTAAGCAGGAAAAGCGTGAATACCCAATCGATTTTGTTTTCCCGAGGCAGGAAAAGTTCATAATTACTTTTAAGTGCCCTGAAGGTTATCATGTAGAATCTGTTCCCGAAGCATTAGCGATTGCAATGGAAGAAAACATAGGTACATTCAGGTATAATGTAGTGCAGTTACAGGGCCAGGTGCAGGTAAGGGCACTCGTAGAGCTTAATTATGCTGCAATATCTCAGGATTATTATCCTACAATTAAAAACTTTTTCGATAAAATGATCGAGAAGCAAAATGAAAAAATAGTTTTAGCAAAAAACAACTAAGAAATGAAAAAGATAATTTTTACCGCTGTGTTTATTATTTACACAGTGCTTGCATTTGCACAGGATTCTGAATTTGGCAAAGTAAAAGATGAAGAGGTTTTTGAAAAGCAAAACAAGCAATACCCATCTGCCGGTGCCGTAATTTTATATAAGAAAGGATCTACCTATTTTGATTTTGACAGTGCGGGCGACTGGATTTTGGTGACCGATGTTAAGGCCAGAATAAAAATTTACGCTAAAGAAGGTTATAATACTGCAAATATAGAGATACCTTTTTATACCGGCGGAGCACGCAGCAGTCAGGAAGAAGTGAACCTTATAGAGGCATATACTTATAACACAGAAGGCGGCAGAGTAGAAAGAACAAAGGCGCGAAAGGAAAATGAGTTTACAGAAGAGTATAACGAATTCTATAAAATTAAGAAAATAACACTGCCTGCTGTAAAAGAGGGCAGCGTTATAGAATATCACTACCAGATAAAGTCGCCGTTTTTCAGGACAATACCTACATGGTATTTTCAGGGAGAGATGCCGATTAATTATATGGAGTATAAAATAAATTTTCCGCAATACTTTACATACAACCGTATCTTAAGCCCATATCTTCCTGTTCAGGAAGCCCAGGAAACGGTTAAAGTAACAAAGCGCTTTTCCAACGGGTCTGCAAAAGGAGGGTATGGCACCGTTAATGGTTCATTGCAAAACCAGACAGGTTCTATAACATTCTATGAAATCAGCAAAAAGTATGTTGCAGAAAATGTTCCGCCTTTAAAGGATGAAGCCTATGTAGATAATATTAAGAATTACACGTCGTATGTAAAGCATGAACTTGCAAAGACAAACCTTCCTAACCAGATAGAGAAGAACTATGTAACCGATTGGTTTACGGTAGTGCAAAAAATTTATGGTGAAAGTGCGTTTGGACCACAGCTTAAGGAAAAAGGTTATTTTGAAGCAGACTTACAGCCATTGCTAAAGCAGGGTATGAAGCAGGACGAAATAATAAATACTATATATACCTTTGTTAAAGACCGTATGGCTTATAATGGCAGGAATACCTATGAAGCCGTTACAGGGGTAACTAAAGCTTATACCTCTAAAACGGGCAGTGCAGGCGACATTAACCTGATGCTGATTTCCATGCTGCGTTCGGCAGGCATAAATGCCAACCCTGTACTTTTAAGCACAAGGGATAACGGGCAGGTTTCTTTTATCAACAGAGACGAATTTAATTATGTTATTGCCACTGTAGAGTCGGCGAACGGGCGTATATATCTTGATGCTACCGATAAAAACTCTAAACCGGGGCTTTTGCCGGTAAGAGCTCTTAACGGTACAGGCAGGCTTATTAAAGACAATTATTCATCGGAAGAAGTTAACCTCTCACCGTTGGTAAACTCTAAAGAGTTAGTGGTAGTTATGGGTACTATACAGGCAGATGGTTCTATAAAAGGACAGGTGAGGGACCAGCGATATGACTATAAAGCCTTTTTATTTAATGAAAAGACTGACGGGCAGGCTGCATACAAAAATGTAGATATAAGCGATTATAATACTGTAAAAGCGGATGATAATACAAAACCGCTTACACAGTCATATAATTTTTCGACTAGTAATGCTGTGGAAATAATTGGCGGAAAAATGTATATATCGCCTATGTTGTTCTTTGCCCAGACAGAGAACCCGTTTAAGTCGGAATCACGCAATTATCCTATTGATTTTATTTATCCGTCGCAGGAAAGATATACCATCAGCCTTACCTTGCCTGACGGTTATACAGTTGAAACCCTGCCTGAGCCGGTTCAGATGGAGATGCCTGCAAAAATAGGCAGCTTCAGGTTTAGCGCCGCCAGTACCAACAACCAGTTACAGATTGTAGTTACCAAAGAAATGAATACTGCTACAGTAGCCCCTGAATATTACATTGGCTTAAAAGCGTTCTTTGCAGATATGGTTAAAAAACAAAACGAAAAGATAGTACTTAAAAAGCTGTAAGCATTCCATGAGGTTAAAATATTATGTACTGTTGCATATCCTGCTGTCTGCTTTTGCAGCAAACAGCCAGGATTTTAAATTGGGCCGGGTAAGTATTGAAGAACTTCAGCAACAGAAACATCCGTTAGAGCCATCGGCCCCTGCTGCGATACTCAATAAGGCAGGCTATACTTATTTTGTGGTAAATTCCGGCATATGGACCATGGTTACAGAGGTAGAAATGCGCATTAAAATCTACAATAAATCAGGTGTAGAGTATGCAACGCATGAACTTGGATATTTATCAGAATCAAAAAAAATGAGTGTTAATTATTCAAATGCCGCCACTTATAACCTTGTTGACGGAAAGGTGAACAAAACAAGTGTAAACAAAGAAGGGAAGTTTAAAGAAGAGCTTAATGAAAAAGTAAGTATTAAAAAAATAACCTTTCCTGACGTAAAAGACGGAAGTGTTATCGAATTTAAATACACCATCAGGACACCTTTTATATTCAGTTTCAGGGACTGGTATTTTCAGTATGAAATTCCTGTCAATAATATGTCTTATAAAGTAGCAATACCATCGTGTTTTGTTTATCAGCGTTATATTAAAGGATACATAAAGGATGTTAAAGCATCTGAGCCTAAAATGGTGCTGGGTAAAACGATATATAATGATGTTACCGTAACTTATACTGCAACTGATATTAAACCGGTTAAAGAAGAACCGTTTATAGATAATATAGATAACTACCGGGCAGCTATTGCCTATGAGCTGGAGTACATACGTTATGAGGGTGAACCGGAAAAACATTTTTCGAGTACCTGGGGCGATGTAGCCAAAGAAATTTATAAAGATGATGATTTTGGTAAAGAGCTGGGCAGGACAGGATACTTTAAAGATGACTTAGATGCACTGCTTGCCGGAATAAATACAGTAACAGAGAAGACAAACGCTATTTTTTTGTATGTACAAAAGCGCATGATGTGGAACGAAGACTCCCGTTATTATTGCGATAAAGGTGTAAAAGAGGCCTATCAGGAAAAAACAGGCAACAGCGCCGAAATAAATTTTATACTTATTGCAATGCTGCGGAGTGCCGGTATAGATGCAAACCCGGTTTTGGTCAGCACAAGAGATAATGGTATCTCTCTATACCCCGGTATGTCGGGGTTTAATTATGTTGTGGCTGCTGCAGAGATAGGAGGTAAAACAGTGCTTTTAGATGCCACATCTAAATATAACTGTCCGGGCATTTTGCCGGAAAGGGCACTTAACTGGTATGGCACTTTAATCAGGGAAAACGGAACTTATAAAGAAATTGACCTAAAACCTGAAAAGAAATCTCTGGAGGCTGCCACACTTTCGGCAGTGGTTGATGATAAAGGAAACATTACAGGAAGGGTAAGGTCGCAGTACACTAACCAGTCTGCCCTTAATTACAGGGAGGAACATTCTTCTGAGAAAAGTATAAACCGGATAGCGGAAATCGAAAGGAAGTATAATAATTTACTGGTAAGCGATTTTCTTTTGAAAGAGACTTCAAACCTGTCAGAACCGGTTATTGAAGACTACTCTTTTACATATAATAATGCTGCCGAAATTATAGGTGACAGGATGTACCTAAACCCTTTGCTTTTTATGACTGCGCAGGAGAACCCGCTAAAACAGGAGAAAAGAGAATATCCTGTTAGCTTTGTATATCCCAAGCTATATAAAAATATATTCATTATAACATTACCCGACGGATATGAGATAGAATCATTACCAAAGTCTGTAGCCATAGCTATGGAAGAGGGTATAGGCGACATGGCATACAGCATAGCTGCAAAAGACAACGTCGTACAGGTGGCTATGCAGCTTAATATCAATTATAGTTTGGTTTCTCAGTTATATTATGATACAATACGCAATTTTTATAAAAATGTTATAGAAAAGCAAAATGAGAAAATAGTACTTAAAAGGATATAATCATGGATATAAAAAATGCCCAGCAGGATGTAGATAACTGGATAAAAGAGCATGGGGTGCGTTATTTTAATGAGCTTACCAATATGGCACAGCTTACCGAAGAAGTAGGAGAGGTTGCCCGTATTATTGCCCGTCGTTATGGCGAGCAAAGCGAAAAAGAAAGCGACAAAAACAAAGATCTTGGCGAAGAGCTTGCCGATGTTGTTTTTGTGGTACTGTGTCTTGCTAACCAGACAGGGGTAAACCTGCAGGAAGCCTTTGATAAAAAAATGGCACTTAAAAGCAAGCGCGACCACGACAGGCACCATAATAATGAAAAGCTTAAATAGTTTTGTATCTTTATAGGTAATAAACTACGATTGTTATGAAAAAATGGATGGCTAATAGCATTGCGGGTATATTAGTATATGCACCTTTGGGTTGGCTTACAACATTATTTATGGATGTGGAGACTGCTGCAAAAATAAGGTATATTATTATGTTTACCGTTGCTATGTCACTTGCCGATATTTTTATTATTCAGCCATTGCGTAAAAAGCTGGAGGCAAAAAAAGCTGCTAAAAAAGGCAATACATAGTACAATAACTAATGGATGTCTTTTTGCCAAAAACAGATTTAGTTAAGCCTGCGCACATAACCATATCCGGCAGCAAAAGCGAGAGTAACCGCCTGTTGCTTTTACAGGCACTGTTTCCGTATATTATTGTTGATAATGTTTCCGATTCTGATGATAGCGCTGTAATGCAGAAGGCGCTTCAGTCGGATTCGCCTGTAGTAGACGTTCATCATGCCGGTACGGCAATGCGGTTCTTAACAGCTTACTTCGCCATTCACGAAGGCAGTGAGGTTATCTTAACCGGTTCGCAGCGAATGAAAGAACGGCCTGTAGGCGTTTTAGTAACCGCATTGCGGACTTTGGGAGCCGACATATCATGCGAAGAAAATGAAGGTTATCCGCCATTGCGTATAAAAGGCAAAAAGCTTTCAGGAGGCGAGGTAGAAATTGATGCCAACATCAGCAGCCAGTATATTACTGCCCTTATGCTGATAGGTGCCCGCCTTGAAAAGGGGCTTACAATTGTCCTAAAAGGGGAAATTACTTCACGCCCCTATATTGATATGACCCTTAATTTATTAGTAAAAGTTGGCATTAAGGCAGGCATCGAAGGAAATATCATTCGCATAAATCCACAATCTGAAATCTTACATCTTAAATCTCCAATCACTATTGAGAGTGACTGGAGCTCGGCATCTTATTATTACAGCATAATAGCTTTATCTAAACCGGGAGCTGAAATTACACTTTCATCATTTACTGAAGATAGTAACCAAGGCGACAGCGCCCTTGCTGAAATTTATAAGCAGTTTGGTGTTATTACAACATTCAGCGGCGATGCAATCACATTAAAGAAGGACAGCTGTCAACTGTCAACTGTTAACTTTCAACTCAATAACACCCCCGACATTGCCCAGACAATCGCTGTAACCTGTTTTGGGTTTGGTACAGGCTGTAGCTTGACAGGTTTGCACACGCTTAAAATTAAGGAAACCGACAGGCTTACAGCACTTAAAACCGAACTTGAAAAATTTGGTGCAGATATACAGGTAACTAATAACAGCTTAATGCTGAATCCTTTTAAATGGGATGAGAAGAGAGAAACGCCCGTTACCATAGAAACGTATAACGACCACCGTATGGCAATGGCGTTTGCCCCGCTTGCCTTAAAAACCGGGCTTATTATAAAAGATGCAGGGGTGGTATCTAAATCCTATCCGGCATTTTGGGATGATATAGCTAAACTTGGCTTTACCTGTAAAAAGGCATAGTTTTATATGAAAGATAATTTCAGTAAACATTTAAAGCATAAATATATTGCAAAACACTTGACAACGCCTGTTTTGCAGTAGTATATTTGCACCTCACAAAAATTAGGTGCCACAGCACTGAAAATTAAAGCTGAACAAATGAAATTATCAAACTTCAATTTTAACCTTCCTAAAGAATTATTAGCCGAGTTTCCTGCCGATAACAGGGATGAGTCGCGCCTTATGGTGGTTGACAGAAAAACCAAGACTATAGAGCATAAGCTTTTTAAAGACGTACTGGATTATTTTGACGAAGGCGATGTAATGGTGCTTAATAACACTAAGGTTTTCCCTGCACGCCTGTATGGTAATAAAGAGAAGACAGGGGCAAGGATTGAAGTTTTCCTGTTAAGGGAACTTAACTCTGAGCAGCGTTTGTGGGATGTGCTTGTAGATCCTGCCCGTAAGATAAGGATAGGTAACAAACTTTATTTTGGTGATGATGATTCGCTTGTGGCAGAAGTTATAGATAATACTACGAGCCGTGGGCGTACGCTGCGTTTTCTTTATGACGGTTCTTATGAAGAATTCAGGAACAAACTTAAAGAACTGGGAGAAACTCCTATACCAAAATACATAAACCGTGAGGTGGTGCCGGAAGATGCAGAGCGCTACCAGACTATTTATGCTAAAGAAGAGGGTGCGGTTGCCGCGCCTACTGCCGGGCTTCACTTTAGCAAGCACCTGCTGAAAAGGCTTGAAATTAAAGGTATAGACTTTGCCGAGATAACCCTGCATGTTGGTCTTGGTACTTTTAACCCCGTTGAGGTAGAAGACCTTTCTAAACATAAAATGGACAGCGAGGAGCTTATCATTACCCAACAAGCGTGTGATATTGTAAACAAAGCCAAGGTAAACAAGAAAAAAGTTTGTGCAGTGGGTACTACCAGTATGCGTGCAATGGAAAGTTCTGTGTCATCGCAAAAAACACTTAACCCGTATGTGGGATGGACAAATAAGTTTATTTTCCCTCCATACGATTTTAGCGTGGCAGACTGTATGATTACAAACTTCCACACACCAAAATCAACACTGCTGATGATGATCTCTGCTTTTATGGGCCATGATTTAATGAAAAAGGCGTATGAAGAAGCCGTTAAAGAAGAATACCGTTTTTACACCTATGGAGATGCAATGCTTATCTTGTAATTGCAAATAGTATAATCATAACAAAATCCTGCCTTTGTGCAGGATTTTTTATTTTATTCCTTTTTTTATTTGTTATATTTTTACAACCCAACAACAAACAGCAAAAAATGGAATTTCAGAATACACGTGAATTTGCCCGCCAGCTTGATGCTAAAGATAAACTGGCAAAATACAGGGACGAATTTATTTTTCCGCATGTAAACGGCAAGCAGGTTATATATTTTACCGGCAACTCGCTCGGGCTGCAGCCAAAACGCACCAAAGCCTATGTAGATGAGGTAATGGACGACTGGGCAAAGCTGGCAGTAGAAGGCCATTTTTATGCCGATAAACCCTGGTGGGATTATCATGAGCGTTTTCAGGAGCCGCTAAGTAAAGTAGTGGGGGCACTGCCGGGAGAGGTAACGGTAATGAATACCCTTACGGTAAACCTGCACCTGCTTATGGTTACATTCTACAGGCCCACACCAAAACGTTTTAAAATAATTTGTGAGGAAAAAGCTTTCCCAAGCGACCAGTACATGATACGCAGCCAGGTCCGTTTTCATGGCTATGAGCCTGAAAATGCCATTGTAGAGATCAGGAGGCGAGAGGGCGAGCATAACATCCGCCTTGAAGATGTGCTTGATAAAATAAAAGAGGTAGGTGACGAGCTGGCTCTTGTACTTATTGGTGGCGTAAATTACTACACAGGACAGGTGTTTGATATGGAAACCATAACTAAGGCAGGGCAGGATGCAGGTGCTTATGTGGGCTGGGACCTTGCACACGCCGCAGGTAACGTTCATCTTGACCTGCACAACTGGAATGTAGATTTTGCAGCATGGTGCAGCTACAAATACATGAATTCAGGCCCGGGCAATGCATCGGGTGCTTTTGTGCACGAAATGCACCATAATGACCTCGACCTTCCGCGCTTTGCAGGCTGGTGGGGGCATAACAAGGAACGCCGCTTTTTAATGGAACCTGAGTTCGATCCGGTTCGCGGTGCCAATGGCTGGCAGGTAAGTAACCTCCCGGTGCTTTCGCTTGCGCCATACCTTGCTTCGGTAGAAATGTTTGATGAGGTGGGGATGCCTGCTCTTATACAAAAACGCGACTGCATAACATCATACCTTGAGTTTATACTACATGAAATTGATAAAGAGGTTGACAGCTCTTTTGAGATTATAACTCCTTCTCACCCTAAGGAGCGTGCATGCCAGCTTTCGGTATTCCTGCATGGTGAGGGAAGGTCGCTGTTTGACTACCTGATGAAGAACGGCGTAATAACCGACTGGCGTGAGCCTAACGTTATACGCCTGGCGCCTGTACCGTTTTATTCTTCATACGAAGATATGTATGAATTCGGGCAGATATTAAAACAAGGTATTTTATCGCATTAATTATAAATAGAAACTCCGGCAAAAGCTGGAGTTTCTATTTAAAGTGCATTCAGGATGTTTGCTATCTGCCTGTTGTGTCTTTGTGTATGATATACAGCAAAATGCAGCAGCTCCAGCTTTGTATAACCTTTTAAGGGGTTGCCTTCGTCTGTGTTAGGTATTTCGTCAAGCTGTGCGGTTTTTAGTACCTCAACTGTTTCTTTTCTTATTTTGTCAGTTTGGCTAATAAGTTCTTCTTTACTGTACTGTTTGTCTTCCGGTACAATAAAATCAGGAGACTCTATTTTAAGGTCGAAGTCTAAAAGCATTCCTTTTAGCTCTGCGGCCTTCTCATCGGCCACACGATTGGCTTTAGGAGCTTCCGTACTAAACATTTCTGCCATACCGTTACCTGCTTTTACGAGGTGTCTTGCGGTTTGCGCCGCAGTCCAGCTACCCTTAAAGGGAATTTTATTAATCTTGCTTTCATTTGCAGAACTGATTAATAAGATTGTTTCATGCATTGCTTTATCGAGTTCCGCAGCTATACTATTATCCATGATTTTTTGATTGATCTGATGATTAAACTCCTGCTCTTACTCCTGCACCAGGCTTAGTATGTTACCCGAAGGGTCTTTAAACCAAGCTACTAATGGCCCCTCACCCCTAAAGATGTTATCTTCACCAGTCTTAATGTTCTCGTTATCATAACTTTCAAATACAACACCTTTTTCTTTTAAGGAAGCCACAGCTTCCTCAATGTCATTCACAAGAAAATTGAATACGGTAAAATCAGCCGGGCGATGGTCAGGCTTTTGATAGATTATAAACGTTACGCTGCCGTTCATCTCGAAATCGAGCACCATTCCGCCCATGCCCTCGGTAGCTTTTAAGCCGAGAACGCCTTCATAAAACTGTCTTGTTTTTGCAATATCATCAGTAGAAAAACTACTGAATGCTTTACAGTCCTGTAACATCGTTTTTTTAATTTTTAGTTGAACAAACAGCATTAATTATTGATAGGCTTCATTAAAGTTAACCATCCACTGTATACCGAATTTATCTGTCAGCATCCCGAAATAATCGCCCCAAAAAGCGTCAGCCATAGGCATTATAGCCTGTCCGCCTTCACTTAGCCCTGCATATACCCTGTCGGCTTCCTCTTTGCTTTCAACGTTAATGCTCAGCAATATGTTGCTTCCTGCTTTTGCCTGCTCCATGTGGGGCGGCACATCTGTTGCCATTAGTATGCTCTTGCCAACAGGTAAACTAATGTGCATTATTTTGTCGCCAATATCTTGCGTGTTAGCGTTACTGTTTTCATCTACGCAACCATCCATAGGTACATCGGCAGGCACATCTTTATAGCGCATTATTTGCGTAAATTCTCCGCCAAAAACACTTTTGTAAAAGTTAAATACCTCTTCGGTATTGCCATTAAAATTCAGATAAGGATTTAATTGCTTCATAGTAATTGTTTTTATAGTTAATAATGTGTTTACGAGTTATTTTTTTTAGGTTTAAAAATGAGGTAATCTAAAGAGTACCTGCCGCTGCCCAGTATAAATACTGGTATGCATAATACCATGAATATAAATGCCGGCATTTTGGCCTGAAAATCATCCTGCCCATGGGCAATAAAATAAGCTACTATCATAGTGATGAAAACGGGTATTACCGATAACCGTGTTACCAACCCGAGTAGTATCAGCAGCCCGCAGACAAACTCAGAGAAGATTACCAGGTGAAACGAAAGTTCTGAGCCAATACCTATTATATCGCCAAATTGCGGCAATATTTCATTGTACATGGCAATCTTTCCGTAGCCAAAATAAACAAACATACCGCCAAAAAACAGCCGCAGTAAGAGCGTGGCGGCATCGGTACCCATAGATGAAGGTGAAAGGATTTTTTTCATAGTTTTATAATTGTTAATGATTTGAGTAAAAATTTACGATAAATTCATTTACTAACCATTGATACAAATATATTTTAATCAGTTGCAACAAAGGGTTGTGTAAAAAGTCAATCAGGAGGGGCATACAGGACAAAAATCTTTTATATTTGAAATTAAATCCACAGCTATGAAATTAGGTATAGTACTAAGCCGTAACCACAGGCTGTTAAGCGTGGCAGCTATGCTTGACGTATTTGATTCGGTAAACAGTTTTTACGAAGAAGACGGGCTCGAGAAACCTTTTGAAATAAAACTGCTGTGCAAAGATGAGCAAGATGCTGTAAGCTACGGCAGTTATTCGGCGGTTTGCCCTGTAGAGGGAGATGTATATACTATACTTTTTATACCCGCTTTTAAAGATGATGCCATTGCCAATAATATCCAGGCTAATAAATCATGGATACCCTGGCTGCATAGCCAGTATCGGCAGGGGGCTGCAATAGCAAGTTACTGTACAGGTGCATTTTTACTGGCGGCAACAGGGCTTTTAAACGGACGCCCTGCCACCACACATATAAATGCATGGCCAGTTTTTTACAGACTGTTCCCTGAAGTGAAGGTACAAGCAGAAGCTGTTGTGACCGAAAAAGACAATATTTATACCAGTGGCGGCGCTACCAACAGTTTCCACCTGATGATGTTGTTGCTCGAAAAGTACTGTAACCGCAGCGTGGCAGTGAGGGCTGCAAAGTTATTTTCTGTGGATATGGACAGGAACCTGCAATTGTATTTCGGTACGTTCACCCACATTGAAGATCATGACGATGAGCTCGTACGGAGGGCGCAGGACGAAATCAAGAAAAATTACAGCACTGCTGCTACTATCGAAGAAATTATTACCGATGTGCCTGCCAGCCGCCGTAACCTGGTGCGCCGCTTTAAGCAGGTTACAGGGCTAACACCTATAGAGTACCTCCAAAAAACGCGTATTGAAGCTGCCAAACAGCTATTAGAGACCTCACGTTGCAGTATATTGGAAGTAATGCTGCAATCGGGGTATAACGACTTAAAGACATTCCGGTCGCTGTTTAAGAAAAATGTGGGCATGACACCTAAAATGTACCGTGATAAGTTTAGCGGGCAAATGGTGTAATTATAGCTTTTGCAGTATTTGTTTTAGTGCATCACTTTTTAGAAAACCTTTAAAAGTACCTTTTATTTCATAATCTTTAGAGAGCAGTATCCACATTGGGTAGGCATTATCTGTACAGCCCAGTGCTGTTACCAGTTCGTGCCTGCCTTTGCCTTTCGCATTGGGTATAAAACGGTAACTGTTATTAGCAAAGTTTATAGTTTCTGTTGTTTCTGCATTAAAAGTTATATAATATACTTTACTGCCCAGCAGTTGCTGTAATGTTTCATCACCCTCTATTTGCTTGTCCTGCATTCTACATATGCCGCACCATGTTGTCTCAATTTTGATAAGGATATGCCTCGGTTCCTGATGCATCTTTTCTGTGAGGGTGTCAAAACTAATCCTGTATTCCTGCCCGGGGGCAGCAGTACTTACTGTAAGTATTATAAGCAGAAGCAGCTTTTTCATAGTTAAAACAAATTATAGCGCATACCTATATACACCCTGCGGCCTTGTAGTGAAGCATAGTTGTAGCTTGGGTCAAAAGTGTAGCCGTTAGGGTTATTAACAGGGTTATCGGTATATTTATCAAACGGGTCAAAAGGGCGGATGATGGGGTCTTTAGGTACAAAATCAAAAATATTTTTCATACCGGTGTATATTTCAATACCACTGCTGAATTTTTTAGTAAACTGTATGTTGGCTATTGTAAACCACGGCGAATATTCAGGGCGGTAATCGTTTGGCAGTATAGGCAGGCGCATGGGGCCAAACCAGTTACCGGTAACGTCTATAATGTAATCGTTAGGAAGGGTATAGGTAGCTATAAAATTACCCGACCATTTTGGTGCGTGCAGTTGCTGTATGCGTTGCAGGCTTCCGGCTTCGTTTTCCTCCATCTGGAAAACATCCATCCATGTAACACCAGCCATTATTTTAAGCGGAAAGCTAAAGGTAGCATCTGCATTAACAGATATGCCCTGAGATATGGCATGCCCCCGCAGGTTATCATAAATAATTTTATCAGGGTCGGTGTCAAAATCACCGACTATCTTATTGGTAAAGTAAGAATAGAAACCGGTAAAATCTAAATTCACTGCATAGTTTTCAGCAGGTATTTTTAAAACATAGTTCAGGTTTCCATTATAAGAGCGTTCGGGTTTTAATGCTTCGGCAATTACTACTTCGCGTGCGCCGGTAAGCGCTGCATGGTCTTCCGTAAAAAGGTTAACTACCCTAAAGCCGGTACCAAAACTCGCCCTTACCGTATTATTTGTGTTAGGTGAAAATTTATAAGCTACGCGTGGGGAGTGCACACTGCCATGGTTTTCATCATAGTCAAAGCGGTAACCGCCAAGCAATTTATGTTTTTCATTCAACTTCCATTCATCCTGCACGAACAGGCCGGGCAACGGTGTTTCGGCGGGGCGGTTGGTGCTGCCATCTGTAGAGGCTGTAGCAGGGGTGTTGTCGTCATATTTAGTATAACGGAATGATGCCCCTACCAACAGCGAGTGCTTGTCGCCTAAAGTTTTGTCCCAGTAGGTCTGCACAAATGCAACCTGTTGCGTAGCCATGTAAGGTGTGTTGCCGTACCAGGAGTTTTGGTCGTGCCAGTTATAAGAGAACTGGGTATAAATCTTTTCTGCTACAGGCAGTTCATATAGCCCGATCAGTTCTACCCGGCTGGTATAAATGCTTTCACCATAAATACTGTCGCTGCCGCGCCATTGTTTGTCCCATTGCATTTCGCCGCCCCAGCGGTCTTCATAAACATAACGTGCGGCAAGGCTTGCCGCTCGGTTGCCTTCTCTTTCAAATGCCCATTTGTTGAATACGGATATACGGTTTTGCAGGGTAAGGTCGGTAAAGTTATCGCCGTTGTTATCTATCCTGCTGTTATGATTAAAGTAATTAATACCAAGCAATGAGGTAGCCTTACCGATAGTAAACTTACCTGCGGCATCTACATTAAGCTCTCCCCAGCTTGTCAGGAAGCTGTCAGCACCAAAAACAGGAGCCTTATCCGGATTTTTAGTAATAACGTTTATGGTGCCCCCCATAGCTTCAGAACCGTACAAGGATGACGCAGGGCCTTTAACTACTTCTATACGGTCTACCATGCTATTGGGTATGCCATTAAGCCCGTAAACAGTAGATAATGCGCTTACTATCGGCATGCCGTCTATAAGTATCAGGGTGTAGGGGCCTTCCATACCATTTATATGGATATCGCCTGTATTACAAACATTACAGTTTAGCTGCGGCTGTACGCCGTTTACCATACCTACAGCTTCAAACAGGGTAGCGGTCGGGTTCTTCTTAAACAGTTTTGCGGTAACTATTTCTACAGGTATAGGGCTTTCGCTGCGGCTTACCTCTTTCATTGTTCCTGTTATAACCACCTCGTCAAGTGCCATTTCATCTTCCTGTAATGTAATATTTAGTACAACAGGCTGAGAGCTGCTAACCGTTATCCTCTTTTTTTCTGTCTTGTAGCCTAAAAAGCTAAAGGTAATTTCATAATTGCCATAAGGCAGTTTGGTTATACTGTAATTTCCGTTTTCATCTGCGGCTGTGTATTCGGATAATGCTGCTATACCAACAGTTACACCCGGAACAGAATTTCCTTCAGATGTTATAGTGCCGCTTACAGAACCTGTTTGTGCAAATAATGAATATGAAATAGTAAGTAAAACTAAAAGTATAATTCTTTTCATTAAAAATAAATATTAGCATTACAAAATTATAAATTTAGTTTTGTCTAAAAATATATTTTTAACTTTTTTCTGAATTAAAATTAAACAGCTTTTAAAATCACTGTTAATTAGTAACTGT